>NZ_JARRIB010000001.1:332149-664299 GCF_041647995.1 Pyrococcus kukulkanii | reverse complement strand
CTCCCGCACCACAAAAACTCCTTGATAGTGATTAGCCAGTGTTTGCAACGACAGTAGGTGCAGGAGGAAACGGTTCAGCCACTCCCCACCTAACCGACTTCACCGAACCGAGCAAACAAGTATTTATCTGGACACCCACACCGTATCAGTGTTCGTTATCAGATGGCCCCAAACTTGTTGGGAGAATGTGTTTAATCCCTTCTATCTTCATATAATGAAAAAAAGAAGGTATCCCGAGAACTACTGCTCCTGAGGTACTTCGAGAGGGTAGGATTTAGGTTTGAATGTTTCCTTGTCAAGATCGACGTCAACAACGTATATTGTTGAGTTATTCACGTTATCTAACGGTAGGAACGTGTAAAGTTCGAGGGTTGACGACATCATTGCAAATAAATCGGCGCTGTAAAATGAGAGTAGTCTCATATAGTTTCTCTCAGCCTCCTTCTCGAGGAATTCCTCTCTCATGTACGCCGTTCCAAATAGCTTAATTTCTTTGGGGGTTAATATTATCCCGCCCGTGTTTAGGGATGTTCTAACGACGTTCTTTAGCAGTGCAAGCCTCTCAACTATGCTTTTGTCATCGGTATCTCTCAGGAACAGGGAAATGTACATCCCTGCAAGGTAGGAGTCGGATGCTTCCTCAAACTTTTCCTTTGGTAGCTTGAGCCCTTCGAGGAGGAGGTCCTTAATTAAATCTCCATTGTGCATGAAGAATAGCTGGTAACCGTGGGGGCTTCCATAGGCGAAAGGTTGAGTGTTGAACAGGTTCACTCCACCTTGACTTGCCGCTCTTGAGTGGAGTAGTAGCACTCCGAATCCCTTGAGGTTAGTCATAAGTTGTGAAGATCTTTCGTCTTTGAATATTGGTTTTGGTGATTTATAGTACTCAATTTTGTCCTTGGTTATGAGAACGTACCCCCATCCGTCTCTGTGCTGGTTTCCCCTTCCTCTCCTCGCCTTGTATGGGTCGTTCTCTGAAGCTCTTATTAGGGCCTCGACCAAGGGTCTCATTCTATAGCCTTCTCCCGCGGCAAGCAGTATTCTGCACAATTCACTCACCAACAAGATAATATTTTGACGCCCGTATATACTTGTCGTATGCGGAAGGTACTTGAGGAAATCAGGAGGAAGCTCATGGGTTACAAAGGAATATATATGAGGAATGAGGAGGCGGTTAAACAGCATCTAATACTTCCACTACTTAGAGAGTTGGGCTGGAACGTTGAAGATCCATCTGAGGTTAGACCTGAGGAGAAGACGAGCGAGGGCAGGGCGGACTACGCTCTGATAAAGGATGGGAGAATTGTAGCGTTCCTTGAGGCCAAGAACCTAAGCGTTAACGTTTCAAAGGCCGTTCCTCAGTTGGCGAAGTACTGCTTCGACATGGGCGTTGAGGTTGGCATCGTTAGCAACGGGAGCAAGTGGCTGATAGTTAACGCGTTTGAACCAGGAACTGAGGTTTCTGAAAGGGTTGTTGGAACTATAGACCTAATGTCGGAGCCCTTAGAGAGGATTGAGGTCAAGTTCTCTGGTCTGTCTAAGAAATCCATCGAGGGGGCAATAGAGTTTTATAAGAGGATAGCTGATCTTGAGAACTCCGTTAAAGAATTATTAAAGTTTGGGCTTTCCGAAGCAATGCTTTCCGAGTATATAATCACCTTGCCTTTAAGGGGGCGTATAGTCAGCTTTGAAGATGTTAAGCCCTCCGACAGGATACTCGGCGTTTACATATTCGATGGAGGTTGGAGGTTCATTCCAGTTGAGGGTAGAGAACTGAAAGATGCCCTAGTTGCCGTTCTTAGGTACTTCCTCGATAAAAGCTCTGAGGAGGATAAGAGGGCTATTGAAATTGCTATTAGGAAAATTAGATCTTTTAGCATGAGGCATGAGAAAGTCGTTTCTCTTCTTAGGGGAATTGAGGAAGAGAAGGGCATAAAGATAAGGCTCGTTCTATAGCCAGGGAACCTCGCCTTTAATCTTCCACATCCCCAGGAGTTTTCTGCTTCCCCATGTTGCCTGCACTTCGAAGGCTATGATCATGTCCTCGTACACGTCGATTAAGTTAAAGCTGTTCCCAAAAGGATCCCTGTGGAGCTCCCAGCTTATGCTTCCGGCGTTTATTATTGGGGTCTTTTCGACTTTAACAGCGTGGGCATTGCCTCCATGTCCCGTTAGTGTTAACTCTGTCTCTTGGTCTGTTATTATCTTGAGCACGTTTCCTGCATCTTCAAGGTAGCCGAGTTCCCTTGCCCTTGGAACTGGGACTAGGTTGTGGTGCATAACTACAACCCTGAACTTCTCCTTGAAGTCCTCCAACAGGCCTTTGAGGATTTTCTGGCCCATTCTTCCAACGACTCCTATTTGGGTCTCGTACTGGGCCGAGAGCATTGGGATGAATACAAAGTCGCCCCTCTCAATTACCTCCGGTTCCCCAAAGTACTCCCTAAAGAGGTCGTAGCCTAGATAGGTTATGTCATTGTGGCCGGGGACTATAAGCTTCTCAGCCTTAATTTTCTCATAGAACTTCATTGCCATCTCGTAGAACCTCTCAATTCCCTTCTCAACAACGTCACCGCAGTGAATTACTATGTCTGGTTTGTATCTTTCATTTACCGCCTTGATGGCGTTTTCAAGGACTTTCCTTCTAAAGTACCTCCTGTCTGAGACGTTGCTTTCGGCAACTTGGACTATTCTCAAGAGTCTCTTTCCCTTTGGAATGAATATCTTGGGTTTTATTGGTCTATGCTCTTTTTTCCGCTCTTCTCCAGTGACTCTCCTTACCGTAACCTTAACGCCGTCCTTGGTTATCTTCACTATGTTGTAGCTGTTTACATCTCCTTTCCTCGTCTTCCTGCACGATGTGCATCCCGCATTATCCACCACAAGATCCTCAACTCGATACACGTTGGGAACGTGCTTGTGACCGCACATGTACAGGGTTACTTCATGGCTTAAGAGCAGATCAAGAACATCCCCTGCGTTGAAAAGAACGTTCCTCTCCCTTCCAGTGTCCGGGAGGGGAACGAGGTGGTGGTGGGCGGCAACTATCTTTATCTTCTTGTGGCTGTACTCCTCAAGCTTTGCCTTGAGCCACCTGTACTTGTACCCTCCTATCCTCCCGTCGCTTAAGTCGGGAATAGTTGAATCTACCCATATCACAACTCCATCTTTAAACTCGTAAACGCCGGACAAGGGGCCGATGTACCGTTCAAAGAGCTCATAACCAACGTTCCTAGCATCGTGGTTTCCTGGGACGACTATTAGGGGCTTCTCTATCTTCCTTATTAGGTAGCTTGCATGCTCGTACTCCTCCCTCAGCCCGTTGTTAGTTACATCGCCAGTGTGAATCACTAGGTCGAAGGGTCTCGTGTTTATCTCGTTCACTATCAAGTCGAAGGCGTAGGATTTGAACGCGACTTCATTCGTTATGTGGGTATCACTTATGTGGGCTATGAGCATTTCCCATCACTCCGTCGAGATGGCCGTTTCTAGCCTTCTTCTGCTTGCCTCTAAAAGATCGCTCAGGGTGAATATTCCTACTATCTTGCCCTCCTCTTCTATAAGGATGTGCTTTATCCTGTGTTCCGCCATTTTCCTTAGAACTTCTCCCAGTGGAGTGTTTGCATCGACCGTGATCAGCTCTTTGGTCATTATCTCCTTTACAGGGGTGGTATATGGTAGCCCAGGAACTATAACCCTCCTTAGCACGTCGCTCTTCGTGAAGAATCCTATGACGTTTCCGTTATCGTCTATGACAACTAAAGAGCCAACTTCAAACTCCATCATCATCTTTGATGCATCTTGAACCGTTGTATCTGGCTTAACGCCGAGAAGCTTTTTGGTCATGTACACTTTTACTGGTGCCCTCATGTCCATGTTATCACCTAATATAGATATAGGGTGGAAAGGGTTATATGTTTCCCGTTGTGATGATCTAGCGTGAAGCTTAAAAGCTCGGAGAGGAGGGCCATTGGCATCTTGGCTTCCTTCTCTGTAGCATTTCTCCTAGCTTGGAATAGGCAAGTCTTTGAATTTGGGGCCGTTATATTCCTTCTCGTATCTATAGCCCTCGCAAGGTATGCGGGATGGAAGATTCGGGGGGAAGGATCTGACAGCCTTCTCACGTTCTTGAGGTTGTTCATACCAAAGTTCTTAGTTGGAGATGTGCTAACACTCTATGGCATATCCCTCTTTGTCTTGTTCGCTATGACCCTCACCGCATGGCTTCCAGACGGTTTAGAGGAGGGGGATCTAATATTCACAATATCCACCTTAGCCTATACTCTTGGCTTGGTGTTCCTGAGTGCCTGGGTATTTGGAGTTCCCAGGAAGAGCACTCCCCTCCCCGCAAGGGCCAAGTATCTTGTTGCTTCCCTAAGCATTCCAAACTGGAGTGATGATAACGTGTTTAAAAGGGCTAAATGCCAGGATTTCCTCCGAGGAACAGTTTATGAGGGAGATAAGCCACTAAACATAATCCCTCTCTATGCAGCCTTAGCCTATCACAGAGACAGGCTCGAGAAGGTTTTCCTTTTAGTCTCCAATAAAGTTGCTGGTGAAATTGAACGAAGGAGGTACCTAGAGAGGTTTTTCTCAGTAGCTTCAAAATGCCTTGGCTTAAAGTTCGTCGTAAACTTTGGGGAGCTGTCCCCTGGGAGAGGAGAGTGTATTGTTGGGGAAGGTAGGGAGGTTCACGTTCACTTCATAAGGATCGGTAGTGGTCAGGATATAAAGGAAGTTAAGAACTCGATATCTGCTGAGCTTTCAGACCTTCTTGGGAAAGAGGGAAGTGATGTTGTGTTTGATATTACAAGCGGAACTGCGGTAATAAGTGTCGCAATGATACTTGAAGCTATAAAGGGCGATGCAAGAGCCGAATATCTACTTCAAAACTGTGAGAAAGAGTACAAAAGCGAGTGCATAGAGTTAATAGAGCTGACTTTATTCGACTTTGAAGATTTGGTTAGGGAGTTTAGGGAATACTTCGAGAGGCTATATGAGGGCTCTTAGAGTCGGATAGAAGTACGCAAGCGTGAGGGAGAGGAGAGCGGTTCCTAAAGCCCCGTTAATGATATCATATGGTGGTAGTTCTCCATAGTCTCTCTTTACTAAGATAATGTAGAGCGTGAAGAGAAGTGCCTCCAGTATTCCTGCATTCTTAAGGACATCTGGAGATACAAGTTCTTGGAAGTACGGGAAGAGCTGAGCTAGTCCCCAGATCGCAAGGCCCAGGGAAGCCCATCTAAGGATGTACGGATTAACGGTGCTGTAGCCATGATAATGAAGTTCTCCGCTGAGGAATATAAGTTCAATGAAGCTGAGGATTGCAAAAACGGCAATTAGGGTTATTACTAGCTTGTTCTCAGAGAGGATGTTGTGCAGGTACTTGTACGCCATGCCTTCCCCTATAAGAACCAGGGTTAGGTAATGGACGAACTTCAACATGCCCTCTGGAGAGAGAACTATGCCGAAGAATATCGCCGCAAAGGCCAACAGCATGGCTCTGCCCCAGAAGTTTGGTGATCCAACGATGCCAGTCATCCACACGGGTAGCTCTTTGTAGTGAATTATGACTAAGTAAAATGGGAGGATAAATGCTGTATATAAAGCCGGTGCTACTGGATAGTAGATATTGTCTTCCTCCTTCTTTGCGTACAAAAGGTGTCCTAGGCTCTCTTGAAATGAATAAGGGATGAAACCCAGGGGTCCCAGCGTGAAGAAGTAGAAGGTTGTTAAGTCGATATCCCCTTCGGCCATTTTTTCTATGATCGCGTTTTCCGTGTATCCAATCATTAGACCAAAAACTCCCCAAATGAAAGCTGCTGCATCGGGATGCATATAGGAATTAAAGAAGGCAATGGGAATTCCGAGCAGGGTTAAATAGTAAGCCTCCCTCTCCCTTCCGAACAGCAGGAGAGTTGTGAAGATCCAGAAAACTATGAGAAATGGAATTGCATTGAAAAGCCCTCCTATGGTTCCGAATATGAATGCCAGCATAAGTCCAGTAAGCCTTGTGGAGAGAATCCCGAAAACGAAGTAGTCCCACCATGAAAAGGCTATGAAGAGGATTAGCATTATAACGACGAATGGGTCTTTTAAGTATCCTTCCAAGTGTATTTTCCCATCGCTAATCTTGAATATTATCTGAAAACCGACTATGGTCAGGAACCCCAGGACGAAGAATCCTAGAACTCTCCTCATCCCTTCCTAGCTTAGCTAAAGTAATTAAAAGATTTCTGATGATATTCAGCATAGGTGATACCATGACCAGAAAGCTGTACTATGAGGATGCATATTTAAAGGAAGCCAAGGCGAAAGTTTTGGAGATAAGGGACAACGCTCTGCTTTTAGATCAAACGATATTCTACCCAACGGGCGGCGGACAGCCCCACGACAGGGGCTGGATAAACGGCGTTGAAGTCTTAGATGTATACAAAGACGAAGAAGGAAACGTATGGCACGTGGTTAAGGAACCGGAGAAGTTCAAGGTTGGGGATGAAGTCGAGCTCAAGATAGACTGGGACTATAGATACAAACTTATGAGAATCCACTCGGCCCTCCATCTCCTTGAGCACGTTCTGAACGAAGTATTGGGATATGGGAAGTGGGAGCTCGTTGGTTCTGGAATGAGCGTCGAGAAGGGAAGGTACGATATTGCTTACCCAGATAACATTAACAAGTACAAGGAGAAGATAATCGAGCTCTTCAACAAGTACGTTGATGAAGGCGGTAAGATGAAGATATGGTGGGAGGGAGAAACAAGGTACACTCAGATAAGGGACTTTGAGGTAATTCCATGCGGCGGAACCCACGTAAAGGACATCAGGGAGATAGGGCACATAAAGAAGCTTAAGCGCTCCAGCATTGGGAGGGGCAAGCAGAGGATTGAAATATGGTTGGAGGACTAATGGTAAGCCTTTTATTCCCTTTTTGAGTTTTTAATAGCATGATAGAGCTCCACCCAAGTGAGATAGCGAGGTTCTTCGAGCTTGATCACTGTCCTAGATTCATGATATTGCTTCAAAAAAGGAAAAAGGGTGAGCTTAAAGGGTACGAGGAGATTATAAGGAGGAAGGAAACAGAGGATAGAGAGCTCGCGAAGTGGGGAGAGGAATTCGAGCTTCAAATCTTGAGGAGTCTTCAAGGCAGATCTGAGGATATTTATGGCTTCTTCAGGAAGGGGGATTACGGGAGAACAAGGAAGTGGTTTGAAAAGCACAACTCCATGGGTATAATTGAATTCGAGAACGAAGATGATGCCGTTGATGCTCTCTTGGAAATCCTGGGGTCGCATGAGAGAGTTCTAGTTTATCAGGCTCCTTTAACCGGGGAGATAGGAAAGTTCAGAATAAAGGGGAGGGCTGACTTCATCGCCAAGCTTGGCGATAAATACTATCTCCTTGAAACGAAGTTCACTAAGGAGGAGAAGCTATCCCACAGGGTTCAGGCCGTTATATATTCGATGCTTCTCTCGAAGCTTGTCGATGGGGAGATATATCTCTCGGTAGTTACGAGGGACAACGTTCCTTGGCCTACAAACTTCCTCAAGTTTCCTGATGACGTCCTTGAATTTGTGTTCACAATTGAGGATACACTTTCGAGGGACTTCAGGGAAGTTGAGCCATGGATAACCGTTAGGTGC
This sequence comes from Pyrococcus kukulkanii, assembly GCF_041647995.1. Taxonomy (NCBI): domain Archaea; kingdom Methanobacteriati; phylum Methanobacteriota; class Thermococci; order Thermococcales; family Thermococcaceae; genus Pyrococcus; species Pyrococcus kukulkanii. Next base: position 656,657 of record NZ_JARRIB010000001.1, on the reverse strand, counting down.
ACCACATGTCAGTTCGAGGCTCTCTGCCTCTCCCAGGCTTTAAGCACCGGGGATCTTGGGTTGCTTGGAGTGGCCCCAGGGGAGAAAAGGGTGTTCGTTGAGAACGGAATTAGAGACATTCAAGATTTAGCCAACCTCTTCTCCTTTCCTTCAAACAGTCCCGTTGATTTTAGGGAGCCCAAGGTGAGGAACAGGGATGCCGTAAAGGAGATAGCGAGGAGGACAGGTCTTAACATCGTTAGGCTTTCAAGGATAGCACAGGCGGTTCTGGCGGAGAGGAGTGGAAGGGTGGAGAGACTTTACATCCCCGGGTCGGGCTACAACCTTCCCAAGACAAGGGGAGAGTACTATCAAGACTTAGTTAAGGTCTTCATGTACGTCCAGAAGAGCCCGATAACCGAAACCCTCGTTGGCATCTCAGCCCTCGTTAAGGGTTCCAGAGGCAAGAGGATAATAGCGAAGATCGTAGAGGGGGCACCTATCGAGGTTCAAACGGGTCTCGGAGAGGAAGAGAAGATGCTCGGAAAGTTCTTCAGAGAGCTGATAGATGCCATAAAGGATCTCTCATCCAGTGAGGACATCTATCTCCACCTTTACTTCTACACGAGGGGCCAGAGGGAGAGCCTAGTTGATGCCCTGAGGAGGCATCCCGACCTTTGGTGGAGCAAGCCTATAAGGGCAATCCTAAGCTTGAGAAGAGCAATAGACTGGGAGGGCTTTTCCATTCTAACGGACGAGCTCATAGAGAGGCATGCCCTTCCCTTTGCCCAGGGCCTTGGAATAATTCCCGTATCAATTCAGTTCGGCTACAAATGGAGGGATAATGAGCTCTTCGAGGACGTTTTTAAGATCTTAGCGTGGAAGAGTGATGGAAAGCTTTACTTGGGAAAGCTGGAGAGCGTTACTAGGTGGGATCCGCTCAGGGATCCCCTCTATCCCGTAATAAATAGGGACGATGCTGAGCTCCCGTTCACGCCGTTCTGGAAGGCCCTCGTTGAGATGAGCAACTCCAATAGCGATGAGATAGCCTCGGGCCTTCGCGACATCCTGGGGCAGGTAGTTGAGGCCATGGCAACGATAGAAGAGGCGATAGATGAGAGGTACAAGGACGGGTTCGTGAAGAAACAGCCTATTAAGAGGGACGAGTTGGAGAACTTTGACATAGAGGATGGTTCTTTGGCCAAGGTTCTTATGGAGTACCTCCTCCTTGAGTTTCACTCAAGGAAGGGAATTCTTGAGAAGTACTACAGGCTACCCCTTGACGTCAGGGCGTATTCCGAGAAGACTGCTATAGTCAAGGTAACTAAGGTTGAGAAGGGTAAAGAGTGCAGGGTCTGGGGTCAACTGGTTATCCCTGGGGAAAAGGGATTTGTGAAGTACTCGCCAGATGAGGTGTTGGTCGATATAGATGAAGATTCCTGGGTTGTCGTGACTCCCCTTAATGGCTTAGGTGATGATGACCCAGCTAAGATAATCAAGAGAATGCCTCTTGGAATAGTCGAGGCTATAAATCATAAGCATGGGGACATCGTGATAAAGCTGATATCAGTTGGCAACATGAAGTTCACGTTTCCTCACTTTAGCTATAGGTGTAGGAACGGCGAGGTGATAATTAACGGTATAAAAGTGAGGGCCGGAGACTACTTGGTCTTAGATCCCGCAATCGATGACATAGGCATGTCTAAGGCCTATGATATCCTTAAGAACATCAATAATCATGTGATCTACGATTTGCTTAGGAACCTGTACGAGGATAATGCTGAAGTCAACGTTACCGTTGATCTGTGGGATGAAGGTCTAGTTAAGGAGTTCTTGGCAAACATTGAGTACCTGAACGATGAGCAGAGAGCCTTCGCTTCAGACGTAAGGCATAGGTTAGTAACACTCCAGGGACCCCCTGGGACGGGTAAGACCTCTGGAGCCTTAGCCCCCGCCATACTCGCGAGGGCCTATGCCACGCTCAAGAAGGGAAGGAGCGCTCTCTTCCTAGTTACCGGCCTTTCCCATAGGGCCGTAAACGAAGTTCTCCTAAGAACCTATAAGCTGATTCAGGATCTGAAGGATAAGTTCCCCTTATTAAATGATGTCCGCCTGCTCAGGGGAGTTTCGGGGGAGGAGGCAATCGAGGTCATAAGGAAAGACCTTGGCGTGGAAGTTGATTACGTGTTCAAAGAAATAAGATTCACGTCCGGTCAGCTGAGCCTCTTCGGCGGTGGAAGGGTTGAGATTCTCTTCGCAACCCCCCAAACCGCCCATAGGCTGCTCAAGAACGTTAAGGGCGTTGATTTGGTTGTTGTGGATGAGGCCAGCATGATGGATCTCCCCATGTTCCTCCTTGCCACCTCTAAAGCTAAAGGTCAAGTCCTCCTCGTTGGTGATCACAGGCAGATGCAGCCGATACAGGTTCACGAGTGGGAGCTCGAGGACAGGAAGACAATAGAGAGACATCTCCCCTTTCTCTCTGCCTTAAACTTCGTGAGGTTCCTCAGGGGAGAGCTCGACGAGAGGGAGCTTAAGAGGTTCAAGAGGATCTTGGGTAGGGATCCGCCAAAGCTGAACGGGAAGAAAGATGAGCTTTTGCCGATGTACAGGCTTAGGGAAACCTACAGACTACCTCAAACTTTAGCCAGATTGCACACTGAATTATTCTACTCCTTCGATGGGATAGACCTCAGGAGCGCAAAGAAGCCTAAGAAGGAGGTTTTAGATGCATTAAGAAGGGCTGGAAAGGATGAGTTCTTGGGCTTTGTGCTTGATCCCAATTATCCTGTAGTCTTGATTGTTCATGAGGAGGGAGAATCTACGAAGGTCAACGAGCTTGAGGCTTCCCTCGTGGAGAATATCGTTAACGCCTTGGAAGGTGTTGGTGTGGGAGTCGTCGTTCCCTACAGGGCCCAGAAGAGGCTGATAAGGTCTAAGGTTGACGTGCAGGTTGATACAGTTGAGAGGTTCCAGGGCGGGGAGAAGGACGTTATAATAGTCTCAATGACCTCGAGCGATCCGGCCTATCTTTCAAAGGTCATGGACTTCCTCTACGATCCAAACAGGCTTAATGTTGCAGCGAGCAGGGCTAAAGAAAAGCTGATAATGATAGCCTCGAGGAACATCTTCACCCTGACCCCCAGGGATCTTGACACTTTCGAGCTCGTTAGGCCGTGGAAGAGGTTCTACGTGAGGATGAGGGAAGGGGAAAAGCTCAGTTGGGTATTTAAGGGGGTTAATATTGAAGCCTATCGCATAAGCTAATCTATCTCTATCGCTATATCAACTCCTGTTTTTCTCTTTATCTCTTGAAGTAACCTTAGGGTGGCGTTCCCGTCACTTGGCATTATAGTGCCAAAATCATTGTATACCTGAACCTTGGCTAAGCTCCTCGTCAGCCTGTCTAGGTAATCGACTTTCGATGGTATCCTTACGTCCTCTGGGGTGTATCCATGCTCCAAGAGAAACACAACTACGGCGGGAAGTATGGTGCTCCATGCTATCTTTGGTGGTCTTCTCCAATTCTCTCCTCCTACTATTTCTATTTTCCACCATTTGTTCCCGATTTTGACGTATAGACTAGTTGGCTTCCTTCCCCTTAAATCAACGTGTATTAACTCGTTAATGGTTGGTGCATCTGGGGTATCAACTTTTGTACCTGTGACGTATATCGTTCTATATTCGGAAGAAGGTGGATAACTGTATTCCTCCTTTCTCAAGTTTTCCCTCCTATTAACTACCTCTATAATACCCTCTATTTTGGGAATGTCTCTGATTTTGTCCTTAGAAAACCATGAAAGTCTCTCAATGATCTCGTCTATCTTAGCCACCCTTAGGTCAATTCTGATCTTTGTCCTGTCATCTATTCTCTTCCCCACCTCAAAGGCACTAATTGCCACCCATTGGATACCATTAGTGAGAATTCCAACACCAACTCCATCAACAAAGCAGTAGTGACCGAGTTGAGTAAGGGCGTTTCTGTCCCTCAACACATCCACTCCCAAACTTTTAGCCTCAATGTAAGCAACTGGTGTTGAGTCTATGTAAAGTGCGTAGTCTACCCTCCCTCTTCCTCCCGTGTTTACCTCTGGCACAACTTCATCTGGACTGAATACATCCCAGCCTAAACTCTGCAATAGCGGAAGGATTAGATGCTGTTTGGTCGCCTCTTCGTTAGCTCGATATAAGTTTAGCTTGGAGAGGGATAAAATCCTGGCAATGATGTCCTTCACCTTAACACCTCCAATATCCTCGAGTACTCGAAATTCCTTACCCTAACAACTTCGTCCTTCCAGTCTCCATGACTCTTGCCTCTCCAGATTCCCAGGATCGAGTACTTTCCAATCTTCATCTCTCCCAACAGAGCGGCCAGGGTGTATATGCTGTCCCTGAGCTCTTCCCATGTTCCTTCCAGCGTTGAGCCGAAGGAGAACTCCCACTCGAGCTTAAAGGGTATTAAGCCAGTCCCGGAATAGGCGTTCATCTCGGAGTACGCTGTATCGTCGGTCGTAACTACTACAACGTTTGCATCCTTTTCCTCAGCGAAAACCTTGTAGTCTAGGGCTATCTTTGTGTCTCCAACAGCGACCTCCCTAGACTTTGCTCTTTCAGCTCCAAGCATCTTTATCTTTTCTAGCTCTACACTCCCTATCATGGCCAGCCTCGCCCTTGGAGTTGGTTGGTTTGAGAACTCCCCGTACTCCCTCCCATAGGGGAGTTTATCATTTAGTCGCCTTCCAACTTCCTCCGCAACTTCATCAGAGTACACGAAGTCAACTATTAGGTTGCCCTCCTCCTTGAACCTTGGGTCTTCTAATATCTTTGAAGGAACCCTGAAGTACAGGGTGTTCGTGTCAAAGCCTATGTACACTGGCCTTTTCGAGGTCTTGAGGCTTCTTATCAAGCTTATCAATTCATCCCAGTTCCTGAACTTAGCCAAACCTCCGGCTATTAATGCTTCCCTGATGAGGTTGTGATCTCCGTGGATGTCGTCGTTTAGATTTACGAAGGAGGGAACGCTGAACTTAACCTTCCTCTCAAGCTTTACCCTGCCGATTAACGCATCCCCGACTTTCACCGTGAAGACATAGTCCCCATCTATGTACATCGAGTTTATTACGGCCATTAATTCCTCTCTCCTAATCTTTACCTCCTGGGGCTTGCCCTTCTTTCTTCCTGGGAACTCTATTCTTCCCTTCTTTCCAGTCAGTTGTTCCTTGAGGAAGAGCTGTTGCTCTACCATTGGTATTTCAAAGAGCAACTTTCCCATGTACCTCCTGAAGTCCTGGAGGTGGAGGTAGACAATCTCTGCAACATCGTTTATCATCCCGGCACCGAGCATTAGCGCGCTCATGAACTTCCTTCCGGGAGTTATATCCACTATTACCTCCTTACCCCTCAGCGATTGGAGGAGTGAGGAAACCTTTTCCCTGAACTCTATTGGGTTATCCTCAGAGAATTTCATCGATTCGTCTATAATTACTTCCAGATTGATGTTGTAAGCCCTCTTTAGCCTCTCGAGTAGCTCCTTAACCTCTTTAAGGACATCAACTACGTCATCGTTCCAGAACATGTAAATCCTATCGGGAACCCACGAGTAGACCTCGATCAAATGCCACAGGGGGTTAAAGACCGCTTCGGGTGACGTTCCTACTGAGGTCACGTACACCTTCATCTCAACCCCCCTAAAATATTACCTCCCTTTCATCAATTAAACCTACCTCCGGCGAGTAGTTCATGTCTATTCCAAAAACTCCAAAAATTGAATATACCTTTTCATCGATTATCTTGGCCTTTTCGAGGATCCATATAGGAACGTTCACGGTGTGCTCTATAACGTAAACAGTGGCCTCTAGCTTTTCCTTATCGCTCATCTTACCCCAGTTCTCTGTGAACTCCACAACTTTATCCCAAAAGTTCCTGGGAATGGCAGGTAGGGATATGAAAGTGTCCCTCGTGGACAGCCACTCTTCTCCGATCTTGAACCTGTGGATAGTTTTTAGCCCATGCTTGTGTAACCACTCCTCCTTGAAGGCCTTCTCGTACTTATCCCACATTTCCTCGTAGTAGCGATCATTAACGGTGAGAAACTCAAGTTCATTTTTCGCATTTTCCAAGTCACTAATTAAGGTTAGGGACGTTGAGATAGCCCTTTTGATGTAGGGTAAGCATCTTTCTGGCGTGTAGAGGTGCGCAGTTCCCTTTTTCAACCCCCTTCTGTTGACCCTCCCAAACCTCTGAATGAGGGAATCAATGGGTGAAACTTCGGTGAACATGACGTCGTAGTCTATATCTAGGGAAACCTCTACCACCTGGGTTGCAACTAGAATTCCAGACTTTAGCTCCTCCACAAGCCTCATCTTCTCCTGCTTGTCTTTAACCGTGAACCTCGAGTGGAAGAGGTAAACATCGTCCCTGTATCCCCTTAGGGTCTCATACAATTCTCGGGCCTTAGTGACGGTATTAACCACGACTAGAACTTTTCCCTTTGTATTGACGATCTCATTTATCGCATCCATTATTCCATGGTCGTGGAACTTCACGGTAACCCTCTTCCTACTTGCATACCTCTCCCTAACCTTCTCAAAGGGGATCAGCTCCTTTAATCCAATTTCCCTGAGCCTCTCCTGAAGGAGCGAGGGCATCGTAGCTGACATGACGGTCACCTTAGTCCCTAGGAACTCCATAGCAAAGTTAATGCCCTCGAGGATTAAGCTCATCGTGAACGGTGAGTAGGAGTGTATCTCATCTATTATCAGGTGGGCCCTCCTCAGGGAGAACTCCCTTAAGGGGAACCTGAAGTAGTTGAGGAAGGCTAAAAGCACTTGGTCAATAGTTGAGACGTGGATCCTCTTCATGGCGTACCTGTTTATTAGCCTCTCATCAAGCCTTCCCTCTCTGTAGAGGGAGTAGAAGAGCATGCTGTGGCCGAAAGACACGTTTTCTTTCCCAAACATATCCTCAAGCCTTCTCCTAATCCCCTCGACGGTGGTTATCGTCGGGAGGGTGTAAATTACTTTTACTGATTCAGGAGTTGCCAACAGGCTGGTTTCAGTCTTCCCATCCCCCGTGGGAAGGAGGAAGTAGCCAGGGCCTTTTCCGATGACTAGGAGTTGATAGTCTCTGGGTTTGAACCCCTTTTTCCTAAGGTATTCTAGAACCCCTTCATGGATGAACTCCTTGTTTGTGTGGTACATCTCTGGGCTTAGCGATGCACTTTCGAGCCAATCTGCTAACCTTAAAACCCCGTTGAAGAGGGAATAAAGGTTTCTGAGCTCCTCTGGAGAGTACTCACTAGTTCCAAGCTCGAAAAAGTCTGGAAAGACTTCATCCCTTAGCCAAAGGACAGTTTCTGCCGGCTTTGAGATTATCTTGCCGTTAACTATTAGCTTTTCATCCCTGTCGATGGGTTCCTGGTAAAGGGTAACATGGAAGTCAGTGTGGTGGGTCAATATCGAGAGGAGGGCTATCTCCTTGTACGGACTCTCGCAGTCGAGGAACCTTGAAGCGAGCTCAATTCCTAAATAAGCGTGGGGAGGAGCCCTTCCGCCCTTCTTCAGCTTTTTCTGAAACCTACCGTCTATCTTCCCTATATCGTGTAGGAAGACGTGCTGGAGTATGCAATCCTTGAGCTCCTCACAATTTATCCTATCGAGGAGCTTTTCTGCGATTTTCCTAGCTCTTTCAGAGTGATCGTAGAGGGTTTTGTCAGACTTTCCCAACCTTTCCTTCATCAACGTTACGAGTTCGTGGAATTTCATCTATACCATCTCTCCTGTCGTCGATTACCATAATTCCCTCTTTGATGGGTTCATCAACGAGATCGTTCCTTTTCTTACGCCTCTCTATCCTCCTATACAGTTTTATTACATTGTCAAGCTCTGTTTCGAAGTCAATGAAAACATGCTTTTCCCATTCGAGTTCTTCAATGCCTTCCCAGACGGTGACCCTCCACGGCACATACCCTACTACCATTAGCCATGGCTCGCCTTTCAGCCTCAAAACCTTCCAGGTATTACTGACCAATTTTCCAGTCTGCTAAGGCGAACTAAGATTATGAGTTTATCAAAAATTCTCGTAAAGTCTTTGATTTCTTCTTCCTTTATTTTTCTGAGGTATAGGATTATGTAAGCCTCTAGAACAAACTCCTTCTTTCCCCTTAGAATTATAGCGTATCTGCCCCTTTCGGGTTCGCTAAAAACTCCGGTTTCCACGTATTCGGCATCCTTGAATATCTCATTCCACATATCACGATACTTCTTGAGGGGGCAGAACGTGACCACTTAACTCCCCCCGTAAAGAAGTCTCTCCATTATATCCAGCAGAAGTCCCGATATGAACATTTTTTGCAATAAGGCTTTTTAACAGCCTTTGGTGGTTTGTCCGATGCGACTATCTCCTCAATCTCCTTTATAGCATCCTCAAGAACCCTGATATCTTCCTCTGTTAGCTTTATCTCCTCTTGCCTACCCTCCTTTGGATAGGAGATAATGCCTACAGCCTCAATTCCGGCCTTTTTGAGGTAGTAGAGGTAGTATTTTAGTTGCCACTTCGCGGGCTCTTCAAGCTTCGAGCTCTTCTTTATCTCTATGACCCTAAGCCCACCTTTCCTCTTTATAGCGTCAATCTTTATGTCTTCAAGCAGTATCTCCTTCCAGTCTCCCTCCCTTGCCTCTTCGTGTATTATCCTCCCTATTATCATGTCATCGTTCTCGAAGTCGAAGTTTATGCCCCTCGAAAAGAACCAGAGCTCCCTCTTGCACGTGAAGTAATACTGAACCATAAGCCCAGTTACCCTCATAGTACCGTCTCCACCGGGCTTTTATCAGTTCCAATAACGTGGAGGTTGAAGTTCTTGTAGGGAAGCTCGTAGATAAGGACTGAATCTTCCTCTTTAACGATCTTGCTTAGCCTTCTCTTGAGCTCGTACAGTTGGGCCTTAGTTAGTTCCCCCTCGAACACGCTGTTCTGCCTCCAGAAGAGGTAAGTCTTTAGGAGCTTGTGAACCCTGTTAACCCTCTCAACGGAGACATCGTAGACAACTATAACGTACATCACCACCACGCCCTGAGGGCCTTGTACTCCTTATCTCCCAGGAAATGCTTCACGAGGGAATAAGCTTCGAGCCTAATCAGGTATCTTATTGAGACTTTCCTCTTGAGCTTCGGGTGCATAACCTTCCTCTCAAGCTCACCGTTGAGCTCCTTCAGGAATATTCTCAGGCCCTCCCTGTTTAATAGAACACCAACGTCCCTCGAGAAGTGCTCCTCCTTTATCTTCCTCTTGTTCACCAACCTTAGTATCACCCTGAAGACGGTTATTGGCTTGAATATATCCGCCAAATCGAGGGACAGGGAGTACCTCCTCTCTAACGGTTCGTGCAGGAAGCTTATGGCGGGGTGGAGGTATGTCTTTCTGATTTCGGATAGGGTTACGGTGTAAAGAACTGAGTTTCCGTAACTTATCATTGCATTTACTTCATCTTTAGGGGGCCTCCTGTTTCTCTCGCTAAACGAGAAGTACTTTAGCATCCCAGCAAAGTTCTCGTAGAATGCCTTCCACAGCTGGCTTTCAATACCCATAAGCTCCTGGGGACTCTCTCCTTTTACCTCGATTTCCTCTATGTCCATAGGATCCACGCTCTGGGATTTGAATAACCTTATCATCGAAGCCTTTATTCCGTTCAGGAACTCCCTAGCTATATAGGCCCTCTTCTTCCTGTCTAAATAGTGAGAAGCTTGGGCTATAACTATAGCCCCGCTAATCTGACCTTCTGCGGGCATAAAGGAACCTCGGTAGTAGCCATACTTGTTGTAAAAGTGCACGGGAACGTCATTGTCTGCGAGTAGCTTTATCACACCGCTGGTCAGGGTTGTTGGGGCAAAGCAATGTATTTCACTTATGTTCTGTATTGGTAAAGCTTTCTTTCCATTTTCGTTCACGAAGAAGACTGTATTTGCCTTTCTTTCCAATATCCCGGGCTGGGTAATATATATCGGGCTTTTCATAGCCTCCAGCCCACTACTAAGTTCTACGGAAACTTCTACGGAAACAGCTTCGCTATGCTGTCCCAACGTCGGACTCTTCTGCTTTTCACACTATTCAGTTCTACGGAAACAAACCCATCACACCAGAGGATCTAAAGACAATAAGACTGCCTTTTCCACACTATTCAGTTCTACGGAAACTGGAAAGAGAACATGATATAGGCACCCGTTCCCCCTTATCATCCCTTTCCACACTATTCAATTCTACGGAAACGAGGTAAAAACGAGGGGGTGATTGGGATGAAGGTGTTCTTTCCACACTATTCAATTCTACGGAAACAAGAACTCCTTGAGAGACCGCCCAGCAGAGCCAAGGTTGTCTTTCCACACTATTCAGTTCTACGGAAACGGGACTCCTGCTGAGGACTGGGAAGAGTGGATAGTGTACTTTCCACACTATTCAGTTCTACGGAAACAAGCTAGGTTTTGAAGAAGAAGTAGTGGACGTTGAGAACCCAGCTTTCCACACTATTCAGTTCTACGGAAACCCGACACAGAGCAGTTCGTGAAAGACACGCAGGCATACAGGGACTACGTTACGCCTTTCCACACTATTCAGTTCTACGGAAACATGGTTGCACAGCGGAAGATTGGGAAGAATGGCATGTGTACTTTCCACACTATTCAGTTCTACGGAAACTGGAAAGCTGACGAGAGCCTGCCCCGTGGCCCCTCCCAGTCTCGCTTTCCACACTATTCAGTTCTACGGAAACTTGGGGATTGTTGATGCTTGGGACGAGGAAGTTGTACTTTCCACACTATTCAGTTCTACGGAAACCTATAAGTTGGGGAGGATAACCCCTCTTTGCTAAATAAGCTTTCCACACTATTCAGTTCTACGGAAACAGAGAAACACAAAAAGAGTTTAAATATTGGCTCTCCAAATACCCTTTCCACACTATTCAGTTCTACGGAAACGTGGAAAGGCTTCCTCTTTGCCATAGGCTTCATTGTAGCAGTGGTCTTTCCACACTATTCAGTTCTACGGAAACTGATACAAGACACCCCCTGCCCAGACCCATTCTGGTTGGTTTCCACACTATTCAGTTCTACGGAAACATAGCCTCCTTGGGGGTAGCGGAGATGTTCGGGTTCGCTTTCCACACTATTCAGTTCTACGGAAACAGTAAACGGCATATATTTCAGGAGAATTGAAGTGAGTCCTTTCCACACTATTCAGTTCTACGGAAACGGATGAATTCTATTCCTCGGTGAAATCTCCACTCTCCTGCTTTCCACACTATTCAGTTCTACGGAAACCAGGTTTATGCAGACGCCCTCAGGGACGTTCTCAGCACTTTCCACACTATTCAGTTCTACGGAAACAGTATTTCAACAAGGAGACAGGGTACGTCGAGTACTACTTTCCACACTATTCAGTTCTACGGAAACGCGATTTGTTCTCTTAATGCCCTGTTCTCTTTTGTTCTTTCCACACTATTCAGTTCTACGGAAACAGGCCAATCCCCCTAAGGGACGCCTGCCTTATAGTCCCACAGGGCCTTTCCACACTATTCAGTTCTACGGAAACCAAAATAGGCTGAAAAAGAACTACTCTCTTGGTAAATCTTTCCACACTATTCAGTTCTACGGAAACCGTAGATCGAATTATTATGAATTCGAGTTTATTATGAACTTTCCACACTATTCAGTTCTACGGAAACCTTGTTGGATGTCCTTGAGGGTTCTAATGTTGTCAAAGAACTTCACTTTCCACACTATTCAGTTCTACGGAAACGTGGAGGGGTTGGAAAAGAGGAAGGCTGGTCATAATCTTTCCACACTATTCAGTTCTACGGAAACGAACCAATGACAAGAGAAGAGCTTGTGAGAGCTCTTTCCACACTATTCAGTTCTACGGAAACCTTATCAATTAGGTAGTAATCCACCATCCAAACCACCTCCTCTAATTAGCTTTCCACACTATTCAGTTCTACGGAAACCTGGATATTGACAAATGGAGAGTCATTTACCTCAAACTTTCCACACTATTCAGTTCTACGGAAACTCCTTTGAGTTGCTAGACGAGGCAATAGCGTCGAACATCTTTCCACACTATTCAGTTCTACGGAAACAGGTGGAGTGGTGGTGGACATGACGGGTGAGCCAAAGTCTTTCCACACTATTCAGTTCTACGGAAACCTGGGAGAAGTTCGCCGGTGGGGAAGTCGGCGCCCCCCTCGGTGAGAACTTTCCACACTATTCAGTTCTACGGAAACTTGAGGTTTCACCCAGAAATAGGATACATGGGGATTTTACGGAAGATCCAGCTTTCCACACTATTCAGTTCTACGGAAACCAGATGCTCAATTTTACGGTGGTCTTAGACAACTAACTTTCCACACTATTCAGTTCTACGGAAACATAAATGTGGGGCAAAATCGTAACAAAATGTTACGCCCTCTTTCCACACTATTCAGTTCTACGGAAACGTGGTGTTGGTGTTGGTGGTAGGAACGCCACTAAGAGCTTTCCACACTATTCAGTTCTACGGAAACTTATCCCCTCCTCGATAAGGGTTCTGGCGAACTCTTCCGGCTTTCCACACTATTCAGTTCTACGGAAACAAAGGTAGAATGGTGATAGCCATGGTGTGGAGAATATTCTTTCCACACTATTCAGTTCTACGGAAACTTTTGCCCCCCTTCTCTTCTACCACCTTTCTGCGTAACTTTCCACACTATTCAGTTCTACGGAAACTAAACGACTTAGAGCTAGAGGGAGATAAAGAAACCCTCGAAGCCCTCTTTCCACACTATTCAGTTCTACGGAAACGGGAGGGGGAGGCGATTTGAGCTCCTCCTTATTTCTAACATAATCTTTCCACACTATTCAGTTCTACGGAAACATTTTAAGTGGTGGTCAAATATTATTGTTTTTGTCTTTCCACACTATTCAGTTCTACGGAAACTTTGGGGTTTTTGGCTTTGTTCGTTCAATACTCTCTTCTAGGGGCTTAAATAATTTACTTTCCTGGGAAACCCGTAGCACTGTCCTTCCTTTATAAACTTACCCTGAAAATAACGGAGCTAAGAGGTAACAATAATTCACTAACTCAGAGTTTTAAACTGTTAAAATTAACTTTCAAACGATCGAAATTAAATAAACCAGAAAAAAGTTCGGGGCGTTAAATTAATCCAAAAACGCGAGTTAATTAGAACTCCTAGACTATCTAATTTGAGGGTCTCAAGACTTTAAATCAAAAATGGGGCCAAGAGAAGTTATAACTTCCCAATTAGATAAAACATCCAGCAAATTACCACTAATGAGATACTCCGAAAGCAAAAGTTTATAATATAACATTAAATCAAGAATACTTGAAATTAAATCAGTAATTGGAAAATCTGGACCCGAGCAGGTCTTCAGCAGGACAAAACAAGCTTAGTAAGCTCAAAACACACAAATGAAAAAACCAACATAACAAAAAATGACACAAAAAAGAAAAATAGTAACACTAAAACACGAACACGGGTTCCCCATCGAAGAGCATAACTTTCAGGGGCTCTTCGAGCTCGACGAAGCCCCCGGAGTAGGCTATGAACCTCCCGTACACTGCTCTCCTGCTCTTTCCCTTAACTATAAAATCAACTGGAGCCTCGTACATCCTGGGGACTTGTATCCTCTTCCTGAGTGGTTTAAACTCCTTTATTTTGGCATCTCCGGGAAGCACGCTCCTGAGTGTTGTTTCTTCTCCTTCTTCAACGCTTACTATCTCCACGAAGTCCTTTCCGTGGGGATAAAATAGGCTCTCGCTCTCGCCCATGTAAGGGACGTACACAGGATCCTGGATAGCTTCATAGGCCCTCTCAATTATCTCGTCCTCACCAAGGAAGAACATCCTGAACCTCGGCTTGTACAGGGAAACCCTTGTTATTGGGTAGCTCGGGGAGTAGGGGTTCTTGTATATCGCGCTTACCTCCTCAATTCTCTCCCCAGGGTCTTCTATTATCACTCCATACTTTACCTCCCTCAGTAGTTGGAGGAATTCTTCCTCGCCAAACCCCATGCAACCTGCTATCATCCCTATAGCGGTCGTCTTTGGTGGGAAAGGATAGGTTTCCAAGAGTAGGGAGGAGTGGGGGATCCTGAAGTGTGCCTGGATTGGTCTTGTGTCCACTATTAGGCCGAGCAACTCACTCACCGAGTTTTATTTTCTCCATCTCCTCCTTCAGCTCTTTCATGCTAACTATTTTCACGTTGTCCCAGTCCTTGAACGCCTCTTTAAGCTCTTCAACATTTGCGAACCTGCTCTCAAAGAGTCCTATGTAGGCCTTCTCTATATTGTCCCTGAATGCTTCAAGTGTCTCCTTGAGCCTCTCCACATCTAGAACGAACTTCCCGTCAACGTAGCCCTCCTTGACCCTCAATGCATCTCCAACCACCGGTATCTTCCTCCTCAAGAATACCACAACCGCGATCTCAGGGTACACCTTGGTGAAGAAGTTGCTCAGCTTAGCCCCACCGTGGTACTCCAGGATGGCCCTTATTATTGCCCTAAGCCTCTTCTCCCTCTCCTCCCTTGGTAGGACGTAGAGCGTAACTTCATTGCCCGTTGGATCCCTCTCCCTCCTGACTTCGAGCCCCTCGAGCTTTGGAACCTCTAAACCCTCCTTGAAAACTCCAAGCCTGTCTACCTCTATGAAGAAGTTCCCCCTCATGACGTTCGTCGTTATCTCGGTCTCGTATATGTTGTGCTGGTCTCCCGTCGGATCGTAGCGAACTCCGAAGTCCCTGTCCTCTTGGTAGGGGAATATTGACATCATTCCGTTCGTTCTAACGACTGCGGTTCTCCTTAGGGTGGCGTTCTTGCCCTCGACTTTCTTGGCAATCATGTAGCCGAAGAGGTCGTCATCTATGTACCTGTGGGGCTCTCCCTGGGAGACTATGACCTTCTGCCCGCCTTCAGCCCTGGGGACTATCTGGCTGAGCTCCCAGCCTAATTCTTTAAGGATCTGCCTCAGGTGGTACTTCACGCTCTGTCCCGAGATCCTCACGTACTCCCTCCCATCGACGGGATCCCTGACCTTCTTTAAGACCGAAATTACTCCCTCGGTTCCGTTCGAGTTTAGATTTGCCCCTTCAACCTTGGTCAGGGTAACTATTTCAATCGCCTTCATCTTCACCACCGTGGATTGCATTTAGCATACCGTTCAGGAGGATGGCCTTCAAAACCTTCCAATTCCTTTCGTTCTCGTAGAACGGCCTAACGTCCATACTAATTTCGAGCTTAGCTTGTAGTTCAACTAGTTTGTTCATGAACTCCTCAAAGCCCCTGGCCCTGAAGAGCTCCCAGAAGTATTTTTCTAGGTTCGTTCCCTTCACCTTCTTCCCCAGGGAGTAGCCCATGCCGTTTATCCTTTCAAAAACCTCCGGGTTCAAGATATCACCTCCAAATGCATCGAAATACGCGCGAGCCCAGGGAAGGTAATACCTCGGAACTTTTAGCTTCCTCCTAACTCTCTCAATGAATATCTGGTTCAGCAGGGTGAAGTCGAACGTTCCATCCAGTAGTTTCGCGAAGAACTTCTCCCTCTCGAGCGTATTCTTCTTTCTGTCCTTGCCCCTTGGAATTACTAAATCGTCAAAGAAGCCCTTTACAACCTTTTTCTCCGCTAGAGTTGCCAGGAACTTCGTGAGCTCTACAAGCCTAGTTCCCTCCACGATGGTTGACCCGTAGAACTGGCCCGAGCCGTAGACAAGGTAGGTTCTAATGTTTCTCTCAATATCGTAGGCTTCCTGTAGCATCCTTCTTCCCCTGAGGAAGTCAACGAAGTCGTAGAGAACTGAGAAAAATGCCTCATTCCCGTGGTAGGGCTTTAAGCTGAGCTTTACAGCTACCTTGCCCTTCTTTAGCTCAGATCTGTCCTTCCAGAACTCCCTAAACAGGTAGGAGAACCTTCTAAATGCCCTGCCTTCTCCCTCGAAGAAGAATTTGAGCTTATCCTTTCCTCCAATGGGGACTACGTAGAGGTATGCCATTGCCGAGTAGAGCTTGAAGGCGTGCTCAAGACAGAAGGCCAGTCTGTTCCTCTCGTTCACTATGGAATCTATCTTCCTCTCGAATGGGTATATGAAGGCTCTGTTTTCAACGACTTCCCCCTCTCTTCCGCAGATTGAGCATACTCCTTTCCTCCTCTTTAGAAAGGCATCTATTATGCTCTTTGCATTAGGAGCAACCTCAAAGCCATAGTTCTTTAATAACTTGAGGGCTTGGGTATCGTCTTCCACTGGAATTAGGTCGAGGGCTAGGGCCTTTATGGGCTCGAGGTACTTCTCCTTTACGACTTCTTCATTGATCTCTCCTACCCCAATTTTCTCCAGGAATAGTTTGCCGTTCCTCATATACGGGAGGAGCACTTTAACCACCCAAAATCTCCGATATAACCCTCCATGGATCTTTCATTTTTCCTCCATAGAGAACATGATCCTTGGTATATCTAAAAAGCACGTCTCCCTCTCTCTTTACCTCTACAAGGTTAGCTTCGAGGCCAGCGTGGGCCAAGAAGTTCCTGGGGTCTACCTGGGGAGTTGCATTCGGGAAGAGCGTCCTTAGCTTAGTCCACTCCTTTACATCTCCAACTTTCCTTACTATCCTGTTCACTTCGACTTTTGTTGACTCCCTAATCCTACCCTTGAACACCCTCTCCGCTATTTCAAAAAGCTCATCGGCGGATAACTCTTCCTTGGGCAGATCCATATCCCTAAGGAGATCATTAATGACTTCAATCTGGAAAGCAAGTTTAGATAGCGTCGCAAAGTCTTTTCCTAAACCTATTTTCCTTTCAAGAATGTTGCCTTGAACTTCAATGTTTTCCCTAAACTCACGGAGGGCCTCATCTAGGATTTGGAGTACCTCAGCTCGGTCTGGGTAGGTGGTTGCTAGGAGTAGGGGCAATCCAAGCAAAATTGAAGAAGCCCAGAGGTTTAGCCTCGTCGAGTTAACCTTAAACTTGGCCATTATCTTTCCGAACTCAGTACTGTCAAGGGAGTAGTTTTCGAGCACCCTTTTTCCAACCTTCTCGTTCACTGGTCTCTCCATGATGTTCCTCTCTTCTATCACGTTTACTCCTAACCTCTCAACTCCTTTAACGAAGGGATCCGTGTTGTAGACTGTCATTTTCACCGTTTTTCCTATGGCCAGTATCCCCAGGATGTCCTCTAAGGCTCTCTGAGTGAAGAAAGTTAGGTAGTTCAGGCCGTGGGTTATGTCCAGGTGAACCTCCAAGTCTTCCACGGGAATTTCCTGGGAGAGCCCGTAGGTTAGGTAGTAGTAGGCATCCGTTGGATGGCCTAGGAATTCTCCGTTTGGGAACTTCCCTGTTCCTGGGATTACTAGCACCTCGGCGCTGACTCCAAGCTCCTTTAAAAACTCTTTTGCCTCTCCTTCAACCTCTTTGTCTGCCCTCTCGAGATCGCTTGCGAGAGTGTTTGGGAGTATCACGATTGTTTTATCCGGCTCAATAATATCATAAAGGAGAAGTATTGGTGATTTTGATCTTCTACTTTTGCCGTTGAAGATATATTCTACCTCATTCCAGCTTCTGAAGTTTCCCCAGGGGGAAATTAGGAGCTTCATATCTCAACCCATCCCATGGGCATTCCATTAGCAATCCTCCTTGTCTTAGGGAACATGGAAGAGATTCCTTTTCCTCCTGGTTTCCTCCCAAGCCCTAGTTTTCTCCTCACCTGCTCCCATTTCTGGCCTTTCCTCTTTAATAGGAGGCCTATCGTGTTTGATATCCAGCCCTTGCCCCAACCTATCCTCAGTAGGTTTGATCCCCTAATTCCATCGATTTTGGCAAGTTCTCGATAGAAATCCTCAACGGCCTTCCATATGAACTCCTCAAGTTCCTTCCCCTTGCAGTGCCACAATAGACCGTTGAAGTAGTCCGAGTTCCTCTCGGCCAACTCCTTGTCAAAAATTATTTCCACATTAAATCTTGTATTGGGCTCTAATGCCTCTACCCACACTGGAATGTTTACATCTGCTCCGATAACCCTGACCTCGTAAACGGCTAGGTTATTGAGGGGTATCTTCGATGAATCTCTAACGATCAAAGCTCTCGTAGGATCTCTCTTTGGCTCGTGTCTTATTCCACCCCTTCCAATATCGAAGCCGAACACTATTGCCTCTAAAAGGTCGTCAACGGTCTTCAGGTTTACCTTCTTTCTCCTTTGGAGGGCTCTCTTAATCTCCATGTTGATGTAGTGGATGTAGTAATCAAGAATATCGTGGTTTGCAGGGTGTTCTATGCTCCTTATGAGCCCCTGTATTGCTATTGGATCCTTTCCTGCTATCCTTGTTCCTTCTTTTAGGGCCTCTACTACCGTAACGGTATCTCCACATTCTTTGAGAATCTCATACATTACAGCCGTCCTAATTGCTCCCTTTATTGAGCTCCCGGGAATGTAGGGCTTTCCACTTTCCTTTATGAATTCCCTTATCCTTGAGCTCATCTTCCCTATCTTTCCCCTCACCTTAAGCTTGTACTTGGCGTACTGCTCTGGATTTATCTTGTACTCTGTGAGGAACTTTTTCCACACGTAGAGGTCTTCGGCTGGGTTTCTAATCATGCCGAGAATTTCCTCTATGTCTGCCCCAAGCTTCTGCAGATCATCTACTAGCCTTTCGACGTCCAAGACAAGTATTTCATTCTCCCGAGGATAGAAGTCTACTGGAGTGAGCTCGTTTCCATTTCCTACGTGGAGCGGAGTTAGAACGTTCATAAAGCATCCCCCGGGGCTTCGGTCCTAACTGGGAAGGCCTTTCCGTTCACATAAACCTTAAACGGAAGGCCTAGATCAAGCTCGATCATCTTTCCTGGATCGTCTCTGATCACGGATCCCTCCAGAACCATTGGCACCTTTGGCTTCCTCCTCCCCCAGCTCCATCCTCCGATCTTCTCGACCTTCCACAGGATCAGGGAGTTCTCATTCCTCGGGTACATCGGGGATAAAGTGACGAAGGCGTTTCCTTGGGGCTCGTCTATGTAGACTTCCGTTATTTCTGGAACGAACAATCCGTAGCCCCAGGTTCTCTTCCCTCCAATCCCATGATCCCCCAGGAAGTTCATTGCGGGCACTATGTACTTCTCGAAGATATCTTTTGGCCCGTCATAGAGGAAGTAGAGGCCACCATTTTCCTTGAATACGACTGCATCCCAGAAGTAAATTGAAGAGTCTTGGGAAACCCTGTCTAGCGAAACCTTTGGTATCTCCACCTTCTTGTAGGGGAGATCCTTTACCGTGAATTCTTGGAGCCTTATGGCCTTCTCAAATGCGTCTAAGGGTATGTAAGGCTTCTCTCTTGCCTCCTTGATCTTTGAGATGTCCCCCTTGAAGATCTCATATAGGCTTGCTTCGGCGTTCAGGGGAAAAGGAAGGAAGTATTCCTCTCCCAAGTAGGGAAAAGCTGAGGAAATCTTAGCTTTCTCGCTGAACTCTCTTATGAACTTTTCCGTTTCATCACTCCCGTAGATCTCTCTTACGGCGTTGGCTATCGCTCCGAAGAGTGTGGTGGCCTTCGGGATTTCCCTGATGGGCCCCTTGGGAATCATCTTAATTGCTAAGTACTTGCCCACAACATCTAGCCCCCTTGGGGTTTTATCAGGCTTACAACATCGTTTATGTTGTTCAGCAACTCTTGGACGCTCTTGTACTGTTTAGTGGATTTTATTTTCCCTTCATCGCCGGTCTCGTAGAACTCTCTGGGCTTGAACGCTATCCTCTTGATGTGGAACTTGACCTTACCGTAACCTCTGCTTCCAGAACCTCCAAGGTAGCTGTCCTCTAGGAGAAGCATTGACATAAGGAGATGTCTTAGATCGTCTTCCACCTCGTTTAGATCTTCGACCGTGTAGATGATCTCAAAGTTGAACTTTGCTCCAGCGACAACCCTTTCTGTAGTCCTGGGGTTAGCCTGGGATGTAATCCTGTCTATTCCAACCTCCATCTTTGCCTCAGTAATCTCCTCTCCCTTCCTCCACTTCTCCTTCCACTCCTCCGTTAGGAAGGCATCCCTAACTATTACCCTAGAGGGGAAGTTACTCTCCTTTCCGCTCGCTCCAAACAGCCTACAGACTGGACAGTTCCTTGCTTCCTCGTATGTGTTGCAAACGTGGATCCAGACGTTATGCAGTTCTCTGTTGAAAAACCTCCCACAGTTCTCTTTCCCTATTTCCCTGCAACTACCTTTCATGTAATTCTTTAGTCCTTTGTACTGATCCTTAAGCTCATCGAGTTTCGAGTTGACGTAGATCTCGAAAAGTGACCTAAGCCTCCCTTTCAGGGAGGAACCTGGGATGTATGGCAGTCCGGTGTGCGGATCCTTTATAACTGGATTGTCAATTCCACCTATCTCGGAGGTATCCCTCTGCGCCCCTATGTGAAGACCCGTGAGAGCCTCGATCTCTCCCTCTATAATGACCTTACCATAAAATTCCCTGTTCATTTCTCCTTCCCCCCTAAAAACCTATGATAAGCGACTATTGCTTGGAGGAAATCGAAAAACTTGCCAAAATTATTGACCGCGAAATTATTGTCTTCACTCATCTTTTTCAGTATTGGTTCCAGAACCATATACAAGTGCTCCAATGCCTCCTTGGTATTTTTCTGAGACCTCCCTACCGTGTACGCCAAAAGAAGCCTTATTCTCACCACATCGTCTCTTATGTCTTCATCCCTTCCGGTCTTTACTTTCAACTCGACGTTCCTCACCATTTCGAGTATCTTTCTTATCTGGTTGGTTCTGAGATCCTTCGAAACTAGGTATGATGCTATTGTTATCGCATAGTCAAGGACTTCTCCTGGCTTCCAGTCTTGGAAGTTTTCAGCCTTTCTTGCTATCTCCTTAACCTTTGGCTCTACCTTGCTCCAGTAATTTTTGTCCATCCTCAACTGGTTCTTAACAACAAAAGGATCCACAGGATCACCCCCTAACGGCCATGAGAATAACTTTCAATATCCCATCAACCCAATAAATCGGCTGAGGCTTCCCCTCCTCTAATGCTTTGGAATCTATACCCAGGATCCTCCTAAACACTTCCTCGACCTCATGCCTAGAGAGGTGATATGCGAGGAGATAGGCCCATCTCACATCCCTGGGATCCCTAACATAGAGTTCCCTGAGCTCGAGTACCTTGTGGAGTAGCCCTTTCTTATCCCCGAACTTCTCGGTTAACCTGCCATCACTGTACACTTTCCTCCCAATCTCTCTCCAAAAGTCCATGTAAATCTCCCAGGGATAGGAGATTCTCCATCCTGTTCTCTCGATTACGTAGATGGCGTCTCTTCCCTCGTCTTTAGCCTTCTCTAACCTCTCCGTCATGACATCCGCGATCCTGTATATCGGTGTCTTCGGGTGGAAGTAGCCCAGGGCCATTGAAATGGTTAGGCCTCCTCCCGTATACCTTCTGAAGGCCTCCCTTATCCTAAAAGCAAGCTCAAAAATCTCGTTCCAGCTCCCCACTATGAAGAAGTCGTCACCACCGGCGTACACGACGACTACATTTGGATTCTCCTTCCATTCACTTAGCGAGGGAACTTCGCCAATGATATCGGAGTAGTACCCCCGAATTACTCCCTTTAAGTAGAACTTGAAGAAGTAGTCCATGAACCTTGAAGCGGTGGAGTACTCTGATATTGACCTTCTGTTGGCGAAGTACTCTCCTAGTTTATCAACGTCCCCCTTTATAACTCCGATCCTCTTTGCTCCCATTGACTCTTCCGCGAGCTCATTGAAGTTTATTACCCTCCCCTCTTTCTCCCTATAGTAGTCGGCGACTACGTAAGGGACGAAAACCATGTCCGTCCTGGGAGGGTTGAACGTGTTCTTCAGCAGGAGGTACTTCCCCTGCAGTTGCCCCTCATATGGTAGAAACTCCGAGAAAGGTCCTGGAATTCCTTCTCCGGTTATTTTGTCTGTGAGAACGAGGCCCTTTTCCATCTTTATTAGCCTCTCTCCCAGGAACCAGAGAGCGTGGCAGGTTTTACAGACTTTTGCTACCTCTCCGTCTTTAAACTCCAATTCCTTTAGCTCCTCCTCTGGAACTTCAACCCCACAGATCTGGCACTCCTCTAATTTTTCTGCCTTTCCAATTGAGAAAACGCCGTCAACGAACTCGAATCTCTTCAACTTCCTTATCGTAACTTTCTTCTTCAGCCTTCCCCTGACTTCCTTAAAGTCCTTCATTAACTCTTCTCCACTGCACTCCTCCCAGTCAATCCCTATGTACAGTTTCCCCTCAAAGCTCTTCCAAAGCCATGTCGTCACCTTTCTCCTTATATCCTCAAGCTTATTCCTCGCATCCTTGGTGTTTTGAGCAACTATCATGAAGTGCCCGCCAGCGTTGAAGACGATGTTAGCAAGCGTCAGGTTTAGATCCTTAATAATCTTCAGCACTATGTCCCACCCTATGAGCTCCAAATAGGCGCTCCTCGCCCTGAGGTACTTAAGCGTCCCCTTGCCGCTCACCGAATATATGAAGTCCTGAATTCCGGAAAAGTCCCCCTCTATTAGAAGGAGGTTCTTTTCTTTCATGCACTTCTCAGCTTCTCCAACGCTTCTTGGCCTGCAACCAGCGTTATATAAAGCTAAGGCAATCGCTGAAGTCATTTTTAAGTGGTCGTATAGGGAAATAACGTTGTTTTCCGTTGTAACAGAACTAACGAATGTTAGATGCTTCTCCAGAATTGGCATCACCTTGTCAGTCCTTGGTTCTACCCTCTTCATGTCTCCCTTAAGTGCTTCGACTATTCTCCTGTACTCCTCGCTTCCTATCCTCTCTACTGTCCCTGGAATGGGTAATCTCTCCAGGCTGAGCTGATAGAGAGGATAGCTTAGATCTCTGTTGAATACTGATTTTAGAGGTCTTCTGACATCATACCCACTTCTCTCATCTTCCCTCTCTCTAGAGGATATATTGTCGGCTATGTACACCAAATAAAGGGCCACCTTAACGTCATCAGGTATCTTGAGCTTTTCCACTTCCTCCATGTACTTCCTATGATGGTACCTAGCGAATAATGCAAGTGTTTCATACTCCTTGACTCCGGTCTCCCTTGCGAGATCAAGTAGAAACCTGTAACCTTGGATCGAATGATCTCCGCTGTAGAGGTGAGCTCTCTGAACCGGCTTGCCTATGTCGTGAAAAAGTCCTCCTAAGGCTATCAGTTCTTTTATATCCACTGAATCACCCCCTAATCGGATTCAAAAATCCAAAACCCAGGGAGTTCTTCTCCCCTAAGCCACAATCCATAATGAACTCGTAGAACTTCCTCTCCCCGGGTTTTATCCTCTCCTTCTCGAGCAACTCCCAGTTGCTCCCTATGACTGGGAATGGAATTCCATTCTTCACGACCTTAACGTAGACGTCTAGCTTCCCATTCCTCCTCAGCTTCGGTATTAATCTATCAAATATCGGGCCTTCTAAGTGGAATTCTTCATTGTAGAAAGCGTTAAACTTCTTCTCAGCGTTTTCTTTAAGCCTGTTGAGGAAGAACCTCAGATCCCTGTGCTCGTGCAACTTAAAATACTCGTTCTTCCTCGAGTCCTTGTATATTACGACCGGAGAACCAGTCTGAAACGCCCTCTTCAGTTTAAGCCTGAACTTCTTGACTTCAACTAACCTAAACTCGTCCTTTCCTATGTATATAATTTCCCTATCCTTTAAGTTTCCATACAGGGTGTTTATGAATCCCTTGTCTGGAGAAGATATGAGGAGCGTGTAGAATCCTCTCGAATCTTTGAAGATATCAGAGAACGTGAAAAACTTGAACCTCTTTTCATCATGCCTCAGCCCATATTCCGAGTCTTTGAGCATTGCATAGATGAACCCTTGAACTGCATGCTTGTTTTCTCGGAATCCAGTCATCCCATTTAAGGGCAAAAATGAAACCTTTAACCTCATACTAATCACCATTCTGGGGCATATATAAAACGACTTGAAATATTAAAAGTCTTTCTAATTACCATTTTAGATTAAATAGTTTTCGGAACGTAAAATTTTCGACGCAAAGCAAATAATTTCCTACGGGAAACTCAAAAGTGTGAAGGACAGGGTTAGGGTCAGCAAGCTGATGGCCTACATCCTCAGGCACGGCCCGTGGGATTTTGGCCTTAATCCAGATGAAGAGGGATTTGTCGAACTCGGAGATCTAGTTAGGGCAATTAGAACCCATTATCCTTGGGTCACGGAGGAAACCATAAGAGAGATCGTCGAGAAGGACGAGAAGGGTAGGTATGAGATAAGGGGGAGCAGGATAAGGGCGAGGTACGGGCACAGCTATCCCGTAGTATTGAACCATGAGGAGGACAAAGAATCGAAAGTCCTCTTTCACGGCACCCCAAGGAGGAACCTTAAGTCGATAATGAGGGAAGGAATTAAGCCCATGAAGAGGCAGTTCGTTCATTTAAGCGTTACCTATGATGATGCCTACTCCACGGGAAGGAGGCACGGGAATGACGTCGTTGTCTTGCTTATTGACTGCGATTGCCTTAGGGATAAGGGACTGAAGATATACAAGGCAGGAAGGAAGGTTAGGATTGTCAGGCACGTTCCTCCCGAGTGCATTTCAGGTGTTCTATGACCGGTTTAATAACGATCTCCCCAACCTCCCTCAAACTAACCTTTTCCCCAATTTCGAGCATTAAACTAGTGGCCCCAGGAGGCACTGGATTGTTGACGTTAATTCCAACCCCTAGAACCGCTTTTAGGTTATAATTGCTCCCCCTAACCTCAAGGATTATCCCGCCAATCTTCCTTCCGTCTACATAGAGCTTTCCGCCTTCATTCTCAACATCCGCGTACTTTCCGAGGGCATTGGCTATTACATTCCCTACCTCGTTGACATCGATCAAGCCTGGAGCTCTCACCGAGAAGTAGAGACCTCCTCTGGGAGATATCCACCTCCCTCTACTCCCCCTTCCCCCGGTCTGCTCTTCCGCTATTGCACCCTCGTACTTGGATCTCCAGACGATGTCCATGGTGGATTTAGCTTTCCTGCAGTACAGGAAGTTAACACCGATCTCCCATGGAAAGGGAAAATCCGGAGATTTGATTAGCCGATATCCCTGGGCCGTGGTCTCGATTACGTATCCCACTGAGCTCAAGGTTTTGATGTGCTTCCACACAGCAACCCTCGACATTCCTAGCTCTCTAGCTATCCTCTCCCCAGAAACGGCACCTTCCCTAAGCATCCTGAGAATGTGGGCCTTAAGTTCAGGTTTGATGCACCTCACGAGCTTCGTTAACCTAATTCATATAAAAGGTTAACCTAAGTGGAAACCATGAATGCTAAAGAGGTTGCATTAACTGGCCTTTTCGTGGCTTTAACTGCAATAGGAGCTCAAATCAGAATTCCCCTTGGTCCGGTACCCTTCACGATGCAAGTTTTCTTCGTCATCTTGGCAGGTCTTATCCTCGGGGCGAGACTTGGATTCATCAGCATAGCCCTCTACGACCTCTTAGGTGCCCTGGGACTTCCAGTATTCGCGGGAATGAAGGGAGGACTTGCCGTAGTTATTGGGCCAACTGGGGGTTATATACTTGCCTTTCCCATAGCCTCTGGGATAGCCGGCCTCGGAAGGGGGAGATTAAGAATCCTAACTGCATACTTGGGCCTTGCAGTAATTTATATCATGGGGTGGGCCTGGCTCTCGAGGTTCCTAGGTCCTGAGAAGGCATTGAAGCTCGGTGTTCTTCCCTTTATAGCCCCGGACTTGGCGAAGGTTGCATTGGCACTTGTGGTTGCTAGAAGATATGAACGGCTGAAGCCTTGAAGCTTACGTAAACTTCCTTCCCCTCTTCTATTCCCATCTCCACAAGGGATGATCTCGTTATGAAAGCCCTAAACCTAACGCCCTGAACGTTAACCGTCACCCTAACGAGGGCCCCAAGGTCTTCAACTCCCTCGACGGCTCCCCTGAACTCGTTTCTTGCAGAGGATCTTATCGGGCTTAGGGATAGGATTATGTCTTCTGGCCTTACACCAATCCTTATCCTCCCCTGGGCTTCCCTGGGTAGCTCTATCCTTATCCCATCGACTTCGAGGAACCTTCCATTGGCTTCTCCCTCTATTATGTTCTCAAACCCCAGGAACCTAGCTACCTCCTCGCTCTTGGGCCTCGAGAATACCTCACTCACCTCCCCAACTTGAACCAGCCTTCCGCTGAGCATGACCCCAACCCTGTCCCCTAAGCTCACCGCCTCCTCGAACGAGTGGGTGACGTGTAAAGCAGTAAACCCGAGCTCCTTCCTCCACCTCTTCATCTCCCTGATAAGCCTACTCCTGGTCTGAACGTCAAGGTTTGCGAAGGGCTCGTCCATGAGGATGAGCTCGGGCTCAATTACCAAGGCCCTGGCAATTGCCACCCTCTGCTGTTCCCCCCCGCTAAGGGTCTTGGGTTTCCTGTGAAGTAAATGCTTAATCCCAAGGACTTCCGCTATCTCCCTTACCTTCTTCTCGATCTCGGCCTTTGGAGTTTTCCTTATCTTAAGCCCGAAGGCTATATTATCGTAAACGGTCATGTTGGGAAATAACGCGTAGTTCTGCGGGATGTAGGCTAAACCCCTCTTTTCTGGGGGATAATCAGTTATATCCTCTCCATTTAGGTAGATTTTACCTTTGTCAGGCTCAATTATTCCGGCAATTATCTCCAAGAGAACGGTCTTTCCGGCCCCGCTGGGGCCCAGGATTATGAAGTGCTCCTTCTCTTTAACGTCAAATGTCACATCCCTCAGCTTAAACTCCTTCCAGTCCTTACTGACCCCTTCAACCTTGAGCATTGGATCACCCGGTTATTTTATCTAAAAACTCTCTTAGTCCAGTTTCTTTAAGAAACTCTTCAATGACCTTAGGATTTCTTCTGAGTATGTCTTCAATGAGTCTTCTGTAGAGTCCTGACATTGAGTCTCCATCGTATTCCTTTGCAATCGCGAGAACATGCATAATATCTTTAGGCTTGAGTCTTCTCCCAGTGTCTTCTTTAAGCTGATTTAAAGAACGCTGGAACCTTGATAGCGTGCTCTCTTTTTCTGCAAGTAGTGTGAGCAGTAGTTCAAGCTCTCTCTTTTTCTCGATAACTGGGTTCTCACTCTCAACATTACCAAGGCCGAAAGGTATAATTTCGGTGTCATTAATCCATAGAGAAGTTCCTTTCACAATTGGGTGAAATTGTCTAAGAGAACTCTTGGCCCACCCTATTATATCAAGATTTGTGTCCATATCCCTCAACAAGCCAATTCTATGGAGTTTTACTTTGTGGAAATTGGCCCATGAGAGCACATTTCTAAGGACGTCCTTCATTCTGTATTTGTCTTGAGCGTTTACCAGGACTATAACAGTATTATCTTTCTTGAATGTTACATATGTTAAATTAAGCCCCGTTTTTCCGAGCCCCTCAATCTCGACTTTCTCTTTCCTGAAGCCGTAGATCTTTTCTATCAGAGTTTCAAAGACGGTCCTGTCTGTCTGGCCCTCCACCAATAATACATTAACCTCCATAATTCATCCCCTTAAATCAATTCCGAGAATCTCTCTGAGCTCTTTGGCGTTTTCAAATGTCTCTATACTGTGCACGAGTTCCCCCTTTTCCTGCTTTATATAAATGATCCTCCCATTGACACCCTCTTCTATTCCATATTCTAGAATCGTATCAATAAACTCAAGGCTATGGGTTGTTAAAAAAACTTGAACGTTATTTTCTTTTGCTCCCTTTATTAAAGCCCTCACCATTACTTCGAGTGATCTTGGATGGTGGAATGCTTCGGCAGAATCTATCAAGAGGTATCCATTTTTTGTTGAAGAGACGAGAAATGCTATCATAGAGAGGAACTTGAATCCATCCCCCATACTATAGTAGGGGATGCTTTTGGGGACATGTTTTATGTCTACATACATTAGAACGCTTCCATCTTCGGGAACAGGGCTAAGCCCCTCGACTTCTGGATATGCCTCTTGGATAATTTCAAGTGCCTTATAATAGGACTTGACCTTAAACGCCTTTGAAAAAACTTCTTCAATGAACCCAGGCGTGTTCATATCGTAAGGTGTTACAAACTCAACAGGAAATTCGATTGGGTACAATTCATCATTAGATGTTGTTATTGTTATTGCCCCATTCTCTGAAATTAAAATCAAAGCTCCACGGCTAAATGAACCTGCTTTAATCTGAACCGGTACAATCTCAACAGATTCTGAAAGCATGTTCTTGAGGGTTTCGCTGTCAAATTTGATACCAAATTCTTTTTCAATGGCCTGCGGGAGATAGCTGGGGTACATAAATCTCGCGGAAAAGGGAGTATTGTTGGTAACGAATGTTAACTCTATTGGGGTCGAAGGGGTATTAAACAAAGAGTACACCGATGCACGTTTTAACCATCCCCTCCACTTTAACACCCGATTTAGAATTTCCTTCAGTACCGCTGTATCCTGATTTACGGCTCCTAAGGCAATTGAAATTGCTTCAAGAATAGATGATTTTCCAACATTATTTCTTCCTACGATAACGTTAACCTGGCCTAAATCGGTGAGACGTAATTCTGAGATGCCCCTAAAATTCTTAATGTGGAGAGATGTTATCATGCCTATCTCTACCTCATAGGGAAGAACTCCTTTTTATAATTTAATTTTTCTCCCAACCAGCCACCTCAGGATAACGAATATCGTAAGGCTCATCGCGATCAGTATCACCGAGATCGGCCTTGAAGCCCTTAGGCCATAGTTGTTGAAGTACTCCATCACCAAAATCTGGGCCGTCTTTGGATAGTAAGCAACTATCAAAATTGCACCGACCTCGCTTATAGCCCTAGCCCACGCCATTATCGCTCCACTGGCTATCGAGGGAAACGCTATTGGGAGCGTCACCGAAAAGAAGGCCCTGAGCTGAGAGGCACCCAAAGTTCTCGCTACCTGCTCGAGCTTCTCGTCCACAGCCAAGAATCCATCCCTCGCGGCATTTATCGCGAAGGGAGCGGAAACAAACAGCATAGCAGCAACTATTCCCTTATAGCTGTCCAGAATTGCGGTGGAGAAAGTCGTGAGGAGCATTATACCAACGACCGAGTGGGGAATCACGATGGGGACGTCAACTATGGCCTGCACTAGGCTTTTGCCCCTGAAATCCTTCCTCGCCAGCACGTAACCTAGGGGGACGCCAAACAGGACGGACAAGATCGCTGTAGCTGTAGCAGTTAGAACCGAATTCTTTAGGGCATCTAAGACGAGGGGATCGTAGAGGGTCTTTATAAGCATCTTGTAGTCATAAGCTTGCTCTGCAAATATCACAATTAGCGGGAGGGCTATGAAGACTATTAGGAAGCTCCCGATTGCCGCGAAGAAGTAAATGGTGTAGTCCCTCCTCATCTCTCTTGAAATCTTGGCCGATTTAAAAAACGTTATTGTTTAGTGATAATGTTTAACTTCGGGAGGAACCTCTCCCTCGTCTTCATGAACTCCTCGTATTTCTCTCCCCAGTACTCTAAAAGTTCCATCTCCTCTAGCTCGGTCAGCCTGTTCCACAGCGGGAGCATTAACATATAGCAGAAAAGCCCTGGGATATTGGAAAAGAAGAGGGCTATCCCGAAGCCCATGAATATGAATGCCGAATAAATGGATGCCTAACGGACCTATAAGAGCCCCGCGATGTGCATTGCCCGAGATAATCCATCAACTGGCACGTGAAAGATGGCTGATACTGGGATTAAAAGGAAGAACACCGTGAACACTATCTTCCTGAACTTCGAGGACTCCATGTTCCCTAATTATCTTGGGATCTTAAATAGCCAGCGCCAGAGAGGGACAAAGTAAACTCTTTTTCCGTTGATTTCCTTAACTCCTTCCTCCTCCCAGGTTATGATGGTTAGATTAGGGCAGTTTAAAACTCTTGATGCCCTCAACAGCGCCCTAATTTCCCTCTCTCGGGTTTGGGGTTCGTCAACCGCATAACTGACCTGTATTAGCTCTTTCACCCTTCCACCTAGTGAAACTACAAAGTCAACCTCTCCTCTCTCATCTCCCCAGTAGTATATTTCCAGCCTTGGCTCGAAGTAGTGCTTCCTCCGCAGGAGCTCTATGGCGATGATGTTCTCTATTCTATAACCGACGTCCCTAACTCCGAGGGCCGTTGCAAAGCCAACGTCCGCTATGTAGAGCTTCGGCTGGCTTCTCAATGATTCGATCTCGCTTGGATGATACCTTCTAACAGGGAGTACAAAACCGATGTCCTCAAGGTAGGTGAGGTACTCGGCAAGCGTCGGCCTACTAACCTTAATACCAGTTGAAGAAACGAGGGAGTGGAGCTTCCGAACTGAGACCTTTCTCGCGAAGTTTCTGGTCAGAACTCTTATTAGGGCTTTGAGAGCTGAAACCTTTTCTATCCCATAGCGCTCAACGAGATCCCTGTAAACTATCAGGTCGAGGTACTCCTGCAGTGTTCTGATCTTCAGCGGAGGTGAATAATCAACGATCCCTGGGAAACCACCGTATTCAACGTACTCCTCGAGGAGACGTAGCAGAATTCCCCTTCTCCTCTCGGTCAGAGGCTTTTCTATCTCGAAGCCTTTGAAGGTTAAGAACTCCCGGAAAGACAGTGGAAACAGTTGAAAGCTCAGAGTCCTCCCCCGAAGGGAAGTCGCTATTTCACGGGAGAGTAGCTCTGAGGACGAACCCGTTATAAAGATCCTTGCCCTCTTCCTCTCAAGCAGGCGCCTCACGAACCTCTCCCACCCCTCAACGGTCTGAACCTCGTCGAGGAAGAGGTACATCATATCGGCATCGGGGTTGTGCTTGTAATAGAGCTGGACTATCGTCGAGAGATCTTTGGCGGAGAGTCCAGCAAGCCTCTCGTCCTCGAAGTTCACGTAGAAAATTCGCTCGATTGGCAGGCCCTCATCGATAAGCCTTTTCATTGCAAGGTATAGGAGGTACGTTTTTCCAGTTCTCCTGAGGCCATAAACTGAGACTGCAACGTCAACATCTAAGGGAAGGCTTAACTCCCTTTCCTTAACTTCCGGAATTCCGAACTCGTGGAACTCACTGATGACTTCCTCCAGCGCCTCAATTATGGTCATATGGTAAACTTAACTTATCAAAATTTAAAGATTTTGGTCAACTCAACTTTACCAAATTTCGCAAAAAAGGTAAGATAGAAGCCTCAGCCTTCAACCTTAACCAATCCCTTTATCTCCTCGGGAACGTTTCCAAAGGCTATCGGCGGTGTTATGAAGTCCTGATAGTTTTCCTTGAAGACCCTCTGCCCGTTCTCTCCCAGTAAGTACTTAAGGAACTCTATCGCGAGATCCCTGTTGGGGGCATCCTTTAGAACCGTTACTCCATAAACTATCGGCTTCGCCTTTATGGTCTTCCCAGTTGAGCCCAGGGTTATTGAAACTTGGCCGTAGAAGTCCGCCTTGCTGAAGTCTTTAAGGTTGATCTCGTTTGGGAGAGTAATGTACTTGAGGTTATGTTGTTCGGCAACGCTCTTGTATATGAAGAAGTAATCTAAGCTGCCAGATTCAACTAAAGCAACTAAATCAGTTTCTTTTGGCCTTATAACAACTCTCCTGTCCCTGACCTGTATCTCCTTCGGAGCGTAGATGTGGGTTCCATTTGCGTATATATTGGTTGTCTTCTCAACCAGAGTCTCAAAGATTGGCTTCTTGTAGTAGAAGTCAGCCAACTTCATCACCATCACCGAACGATAGCCACAGGGATCTTGGTTTGGATCGCTGAAGCCAAACTTTACATCCTCCCTAGCGAGTACCTCGTACCACTTGTCAGGGTTCCTGAGCATCTCATCAGCGTACTTGCTCTTGTCCGTGAACGCTATGACTATCTCGTTAGTCGCAAACAGAACGTAGAAGTCGGTATAGTTTGGAACCATGAGCTGTGGGATTAAGGTGTAGTCAGCAACTGCCACTATGTCAGCCTTCTTTCCTAAGTCAGTGACCTTTCTAACTGCCTTAACGCTTCCACTAGCTTCATCCTGAAACGTCACCTTAACCCCAAGGTTCTTCTCGGCGTACTCCGCGAACTCTCTCTCTAGTTGCTGGAATGGAACGCTCAGGGAACCTGCGTGGAATATTATTAACTTCACCTCCCTATCTTTGATTTCGTTGGTGGTAGATCCTATACAGCCCGAAACAAAGACTCCTAGCATGATAATACCAATTATTAAATCCCTCTTCATGATGAAGCCCTAGTGGAGTGGTAGATCTTTTAACTTAAACATTTCGTTAATTTTTCCAAATTATTAAATAGTTTTGTTTAACTAAAAATTTTCGAAGGAAACGTTTTAATCCTCGTGGAATACTTAAATGGGGGATTCTCATGAGGCTAGCCCTTATAGATGGAGAGCACTATCCAGATGTTAACAGGTGGGCCCTTGATAAAATAAGCCCCTGCTGTGCGGTCTTCGTTGGGGGAATTGAGAAGATAGGGGGGATAGAGGACGTTGAAAGAGTTCTCGGCGTGAAGCTCTACCATGACTCGGATATATTTAAGGCATTGGAGAGGGCTTTATCAGAAAATCACGTTGAAGAAGTTATAGACTTAAGTGATGATCCCGTTCTAACTCCAGAACTCAGATTTAGAATAGCTTCATTCCTCTTAAGGAGAGGCGTAAGCTACATAGGCGCGGACTTCCAATTCAAACCAAAAGAGTGGCTTAAGATTGATATCCCCTCAATAAACATCATAGGGACAGGAAAGAGGGTGGGGAAAACTTCCGTTGGGGCCTTTGTAGGCAGGACATTGAAGCATCTGTACAGGGTCGTGATAGTCACGATGGGCAGAGGAGGGCCTGAAAAGCCCGAGATTATAAGGGGTGACCTCATGGAGATAACCCCTGAGTTCCTCCTAAAAGTTGCTGAAGAAGGCAGACATGCGGCATCTGACCACTTTGAAGATGCCTTAATGGCAGGAGTTGCCACAGTTGGCTGTAGAAGGTGCGGAGGAGGGCTGGCTGGCTTCTCCTTCTTTGACGTTATAGAAGGGGGGATAGAAGTTGCGAAATCCCTAAATCCCGACTTAATAATATTCGAGGGCTCAGGGGCCACGTTCGCCAACGTTCTCTCTGAGGGCTTTATAACGGTCGTGAGCGCTAAGCAGGGAGTATCTAAAGTTAGGGATTATTTTGGACCCTTCAGGATATCTTTGGCTGATATAATTGTAATCACGATGGCTGACTCAGTTGAGGAGAATGAGCTTAAGAAGCTCCTTAAAACTATAGAGGGGATAAATCCTTCGGCTGACGTCCACATCACAAGGTTCGCCCCGAGGCTTATTGGTGATGTTGAGGGCAAAGCGATAGTCGTCACAACATCTCCCGAGTCAGCGAGGAAAGTTGCTGAGGAACTTAGGAAGGAAGGCGTTGACATCGTTGGCTATTCGGGTAGCTTGGCTAACAGGAAAAAGCTGAGAGAAGAGCTTTCAAAATTCCAGTACGACACCACTATAGTGGAACTCAAGGCCGGGGCGGTTGATGTGGTGGTCAAGGACGCTTTAAGCAGGGGTAAGAGGGTCGTCTTCCTCGACAACGAGCCAAGGAACATCGACGACAAAGACTTAGGCAAAGCCGTTAAGGAGCTCGCGAGGAGGGTTATAAATGATAAGGGTGGTTGAGAAGGGAGGCAGAGTCTCGCTCCCCTTCTCAAGGGGAATACTCACAAGGTCAATAACCTCCGTTGGAATAGACGTGGACCTAGCGTACACCATAGCGATAGAGGTTCAAGAAGAGCTGAGGAGAAAGGGAAAAACCCTAGTTACCAAGGATGAGATAAGGAGGTTGACATATCAAAAGCTCGTTGAGAAGGGTTTCACGGAAGAGGCGAGGAGGTATCTCTTCTGGAGGAGATTCCGAAAGATGAAGATACCTCTAATAATCCTCCTGGGTGGACCTACTGGAGTTGGAAAGTCTACCATAGCTACTGAACTCGCTTTTAGGTTGGGAATAAGGAGTGTCATAGGAACTGATACTATAAGGGAAGTCCTAAGGAAGATAATTACCCCCGAACTACTACCCACGATTCACACATCGACATTCTTGGCTTGGAAAGAGCTTAGGGGAACGATAGAGGGATCCCCAGTCATAGCAGGATTTGAAAGCCAGGTGAGTGCAGTTTCTGTTGGAATAAACGCCGTTATTCAAAGGGCTAGGAGAGAAGGGCTAAACGCAATAATTGAAGGCATTCACGTCGTTCCTGGGTTCGTTGACATAGATCACGAGATGACTTTCATGTACATGATAGTTGCAAGGAGCAGGGAAGAGCTTGAGGCGAGGTTCTACGAAAGGACTAGGTACAGCAAGAGGCCCGCGGAGTACTACATAGCCCACATTGAAGAAATTTTGGAGATTCAAAGCTACCTCATAGAGAGGGCGAAGAGCTTTGGGATACCGATCATAGAAAACATAGAACTTGAGGAAACCGTTGGGAGGATAATGCAGGACATAATGGAGAAAACAGTAGAGGTAATGAAAAGGAAGGGGCTTGACATGCTAGAGGAACCTTAAGGACACGTCACCGTAGATAATCTTCCTTATTTCTCCGTTCCCAAGCCTTAAGACGAGTCTTCCGTCCTCATCTATATCCTCAGCAATTCCAACGACCTCTCCATTTCCAAGAACTTTAACTGGAACGTTAAGTATCATGAGCTCCCTTGCAAGTTCCACTATATTTCCTGGGGACTTCAAGTAAATCTCGTACAGCTCGTCGAGATTCTCTAATAGGGTTTTGAAGACGTAAATTAGACTAACTTCCTTATCCAGAACATCCTTCACGGCTATTCCGTTTTCCGGGGCGTCGTTGTTCACATTTATTCCGATGCCTAGAATGACTTTCTCCCCAACCTTCTCGGTTAGAATTCCTGATATTTTCCTGAAGTTTACTAGAACGTCATTTGGCCACTTAATCCTTCCGGGGATTGATAATTCTTCAAGTGTTCTAACTACCCCTATGGCCCCCAGGAAAACTATCTTTGGAATGTCCTGGGGCGCAACCTTCGGCTTTAAAACTACTGAAAGCCATAAGCCCCCTTCTGGAGAAATCCATTTTCTGTTGAGTCTTCCCCTTCCTCTTGTCTGCCTGTCGGCGACTACAACTGTTCCTTCTTCAACATCGAGGGATTTTGCAACATCATTGGTAGAAGAAATTTCCTGGTAGTAGATTACCTTTTTGCCAATTATAGAGGTTTTCAGGCCAAGCATATCTTAACCTAACCGCAAGGTTTATAAAAACCATACTTCACCATAACTTTCGAGGGTGGGGCGGTAGCTCAGCCTGGGAGAGCACCGGACTGAAGATCCGGGTGTCGGGGGTTCAAATCCCCCCCGCCCCACCAGTGTTTGTGCGGTGGTAGTCTAGCCTGGTCTAGGACGCCGGCCTTCCGAGCCGGCGACCCGGGTTCAAATCCCGGCCACCGCACCATTCTTCTAAAAATTTTAGAAACCCTTCCTGGAGTAGCTGTTTTTCTTAGATTCCCTGATCCTTCCTCAAATTTGTTAATCCCCTGCTCTTTGGTCTTTGGAGGGTTTTAGTAATATGTTGTGAAAATATCACTAAATGTTCAAATTTTGGTCATATTATGTAACGAATTTTCTTCAAATTTACCTGTTAAATCAGTAGATATCTTGGTTATATACTGACGCACGATGTATTCTGAGTTTTTGGCATGATAAAACATGGGAGAGAAGTAGCGGATAAGAGAAGGTCTCAGACCCTTTTGGAGTTTATGAGGTAGTTTAACTGTTGAATATTCTGGAGCTGTATCTCCTCTATACATTGAATTACAAGGTTTGTAGCCCGAGCTTAGATTTGCCTTATTGAGTAGGATAAATACCCTTCATCGAAAGGCTTATAATATTGGGGCTTTCTTAGGAGATATTGAGAGAATCGCACGAAAAATCGCGCCTGTTCCAATAAGACTAAAAGAGAATTGAAAGCTGAGGATGGGTTCACGATGTACACCTTTACGGCGTGTTCCAATAAGACTAAAAGAGAATTGAAAGCATAACCATTCACCTTATCATAAACCTTCAACACCGTGTTCCAATAAGACTAAAAGAGAATTGAAAGATTTGATATCTTGAGGGTTAAGGGTGTTCCGCTTGAGTGTTCCAATAAGACTAAAAGAGAATTGAAAGCGATGTTGTTCGAGAGGGCGAACTTCAGTCTCTCAACGTTCCAATAAGACTAAAAGAGAATTGAAAGTGAGTTCGAGCTTGATGAGAATGGTGTTGCTCTTCCTGTTCCAATAAGACTAAAAGAGAATTGAAAGTAGAACTTTTCTAGCAAATCGCTGATAATAGGATATGTTCCAATAAGACTAAAAGAGAATTGAAAGCTCGGAATTTGTGCTCCTCTTGGGCCCATATACCGCCGTTCCAATAAGACTAAAAGAGAATTGAAAGGAGAATTATCGCCTTGAGCCTCCTGTCGCCCAGGAGCGTTCCAATAAGACTAAAAGAGAATTGAAAGTGGGGGATCATGAGGGAAAGCCCCCCGTTTTTACTACCGTTCCAATAAGACTAAAAGAGAATTGAAAGCTTACTTGAATATATTTCCATCTCTTTTCGTCTGCGTGTTCCAATAAGACTAAAAGAGAATTGAAAGAGAAGAACAATTATAGAAGAGATTTACGATATTAGATGTTCCAATAAGACTAAAAGAGAATTGAAAGAGTCCAGAACAGGCCTCCTGAGGAGATAGACATTAC
This sequence comes from Pyrococcus kukulkanii, assembly GCF_041647995.1. Taxonomy (NCBI): domain Archaea; kingdom Methanobacteriati; phylum Methanobacteriota; class Thermococci; order Thermococcales; family Thermococcaceae; genus Pyrococcus; species Pyrococcus kukulkanii. The sequence goes on along the minus strand of NZ_JARRIB010000001.1, from coordinate 619,920 downwards.
GGCGTTCCAATAAGACTAAAAGAGAATTGAAAGAGGAAGGTTACTTTGAGGAATGTTCAGGGGGAGGCTAGTTCCAATAAGACTAAAAGAGAATTGAAAGCTTAAAATAAGTAAAAGCATCCTCATAGGAAAGTTGCTCGTTCCAATAAGACTAAAAGAGAATTGAAAGTCATTTACAACACCCCCCCTTAACAAAAACTAACTTTGTTCCAATAAGACTAAAAGAGAATTGAAAGAGACCTACGCGACCCCGTTCAGCAACGGGGTGCCCAGTTCCAATAAGACTAAAAGAGAATTGAAAGGTAGAACGGGCCTTGCTCTCCTTCTGCTGCTTCTCCTGTTCCAATAAGACTAAAAGAGAATTGAAAGATTTTTCACACCCCCAACCACTCCAACAGAGAGTATGTTCCAATAAGACTAAAAGAGAATTGAAAGAGATACGGGATAACACTCTTGACTGCATTGGCCATCAGTTCCAATAAGACTAAAAGAGAATTGAAAGAGTTCTCCTTTTCGAGCTCTGTTAGTGCGTGCATCAGGTTCCAATAAGACTAAAAGAGAATTGAAAGCTTTGGAGAAGTTCTAGAGACAATAGGCAGGTTCTGGGTTCCAATAAGACTAAAAGAGAATTGAAAGTGAAGCGACACTATGGCATGAGATGGGGCACCTAGTCGGTTCCAATAAGACTAAAAGAGAATTGAAAGTGTGCTCACTGTAGCCCTGCTCTGTAAGCCACTGCCTGTTCCAATAAGACTAAAAGAGAATTGAAAGGGGGAACGAGAAAAGGAGAAGATTGGAGGAGATCGAGTTCCAATAAGACTAAAAGAGAATTGAAAGAACAGAATTTGACGAAGGAACGCTTAGAGGAGGGTTCTTGTTCCAATAAGACTAAAAGAGAATTGAAAGCAATAAATAACATAATGAATTCGAGCTTTTGGCCTCTGAGTTCCAATAAGACTAAAAGAGAATTGAAAGCAGATAACCGGCTCACAAGAAATCACAAAGGGCGACAGTTCCAATAAGACTAAAAGAGAATTGAAAGCATGAGGGAGGGAGCACTATGAGTGAGGCTGAGTTTTGTTCCAATAAGACTAAAAGAGAATTGAAAGCTCAAGAGCAACATCGGTAAGGTTAGCACTAGCCTGAGTTCCAATAAGACTAAAAGAGAATTGAAAGAAGGCCCTCTTGACTTCAAGCTCCCCCTGCAGGCTCGTTCCAATAAGACTAAAAGAGAATTGAAAGCGTGGAAGATGTCCTCGTGCTTGCTGAGGACGAACCTGTTCCAATAAGACTAAAAGAGAATTGAAAGTAGTTTATCTCGTAGCCTTTGAAAACTCTCTTTATGGTTCCAATAAGACTAAAAGAGAATTGAAAGCTATAATTATATACAAGGCATCTTTACCTTGCTCGAAGTTCCAATAAGACTAAAAGAGAATTGAAAGGTGGCGGGTAGGCCATGCCGAGCTCGACCTCTGGCGGGTTCCAATAAGACTAAAAGAGAATTGAAAGAAACTTGTACAGTACTCCATCAGCGAGAAACATTGAAGTTCCAATAAGACTAAAAGAGAATTGAAAGCGGTGAGGGAGAAGGGTGTGGTGGTTTTACTGTTTGTGTTCCAATAAGACTAAAAGAGAATTGAAAGTATACAGGTGCTGGGGAGTATAACCAAACTTGCCAGGTTCCAATAAGACTAAAAGAGAATTGAAAGTTTCTAGGGACTCGCTTGAACTGTACTTGCTCTGCATGTTCCAATAAGACTAAAAGAGAATTGAAAGCATAGTATGCCTCGAGAAATCTGTCTAAAATTCTAAGTTCCAATAAGACTAAAAGAGAATTGAAAGTTACTATCGCATGAATAAGCTGGTGCCCTCTCATTCCGTTCCAATAAGACTAAAAGAGAATTGAAAGTTAAAGTGGGCAGTAGTGTTAAGTGAAGGTGCAGGGGTTCCAATAAGACTAAAAGAGAATTGAAAGCTGAACAGTTTCTTCCAATTTCTTAACAGATTCATTTAAGTTCCAATAAGACTAAAAGAGAATTGAAAGTGTGTATGCTAAAAGCTCTCGTCGAAGATGTCCTTCCGTTCCAATAAGACTAAAAGAGAATTGAAAGAGGATAAAGAACGACATAATGATGGACGGCTTCGAGGGTTCCAATAAGACTAAAAGAGAATTGAAAGTAAGATACAGTGTTGAGCTAACCAAGAGAGAGATCGGTTCCAATAAGACTAAAAGAGAATTGAAAGTATAGAGGTGTGGCCCCAGTCGAACTTCCGTAGAGCACGTTCCAATAAGACTAAAAGAGAATTGAAAGGTGGGAAATAGTAAAAAGGTGAAAGGTGTTGTTCAGGGTTCCAATAAGACTAAAAGAGAATTGAAAGCATACTTTTTAATTTTCCTTAACAAATCCAATACTTGTTCCAATAAGACTAAAAGAGAATTGAAAGTGTTGCCCACCTCATTAGCATATTGTCATTAACTCATGTTCCAATAAGACTAAAAGAGAATTGAAAGAGCTTGGCGAGGAGCCTAAGCCCATCGGCGTAGGCGGGTTCCAATAAGACTAAAAGAGAATTGAAAGCGACTTCTTGGCCCCCTCCCCCGCAAGGAGCCTTATCTCGATCCACGGGTCATGTTCCAATAAGACTAAAAGAGAATTGAAAGGAAGTGGTGCAGTTGCGTTTCCTGGGAGTATTACAGGTTCCAATAAGACTAAAAGAGAATTGAAAGGGGAGAAGTTGAAGGAACTGGAGGACAGGTGGCAGGGTTCCAATAAGACTAAAAGAGAATTGAAAGCTTGGTAGGCTAAGGGCGACTATATTGGACTATTTGAGTTCCAATAAGACTAAAAGAGAATTGAAAGTACTCATTAGCCAGCTCTTCTGCAACTAACTTAACGTTCCAATAAGACTAAAAGAGAATTGAAAGAGTTCTACGTGTTCGAAGATCAATCGGTGTACTTCGAGTTCCAATAAGACTAAAAGAGAATTGAAAGCAGTTATTCCTGATGAGCGAAATTTCTCCTCATCCCGTGTTCCAATAAGACTAAAAGAGAATTGAAAGGCGGTTCATAGGGTGTGGGGTTAGGGTTATTCCCCCAGTTCCAATAAGACTAAAAGAGAATTGAAAGTATGTGGCACCCGTCTTTGAACTCTCTCACTAGCTTGTTCCAATAAGACTAAAAGAGAATTGAAAGCTTATTTTCAACTTATGAACAATCAAACCGATTTTGGAGTTCCAATAAGACTAAAAGAGAATTGAAAGTGACAAAGCCTTATGTTCCGGCCTCCGTGATAGGAAGCAACCCAGGTTCCAATAAGACTAAAAGAGAATTGAAAGCTTGGAAAAAATGCTCCACATTGCAAAGAAACTAAAAGGTTCCAATAAGACTAAAAGAGAATTGAAAGAGGAGTTATTACAGCCAACTTAAACGCATACAACCCTGTTCCAATAAGATTAAAAGAGAATTGAAAGGTGGGGATTAAATCCTACCATACTTCCTCATTATCTCTATAAGCTTGTCCTTTGGGAGTTCATACCTCACGTGGTTGTCCCTCCCATCCATCGTCCTCGCGTTCAGCAAGGAATTGACTATGGCCTCCTCTACGGCTTCTGCCGTTGCCTTAAACAGGGGCGAGAGAACTGAATCAGGTAGCGCTTTAACCTCTAGGGTCTCCTTTCCGTAGTGCTTAATCTTGTTTGCAGTCGAGAAAGCAACAGCTATGTCTCCACTCCCGTTGTACGCATAACCTCCAGTTCTCGCCAATCCTACTGTTGCCCTCTTGGCCAGTCTGTTCAGTTGTCTTGAGGTTAAAGGCGCATCGGTGGCAACGACCATTATTATACTTCCCTTTCCTTCTCCTCCTCTGCCGGGCCAGTCTTTCAGCTCAATACCGACAGGCACTCCAGCTATAGTCAGGTCTTCCCTCTTTCCAAAGTTGCTTAAAACCAGTGCTCCAACCGTGTACTTCTTGCCCTCTATCTCCACCACCCTTGATGCCGAACCTATCCCACCCTTAAACTCGAAGGCGCTCATCCCTGTCCCAGCCCCTACTGCCCCTTCTTCAAACTCCTCGCTGGCGTTCTCAATCGCCTCGACAACGTGCTCCCTCTTCACGTGCCTTCCACGTATGTCGTTAAGGTAAGAATCGTTACACTCCAGAACGAGGGGATTCACGGATCCAGTTTTTACGCCGATGTCATCGTTCTCCCTCAAAACGTAGTCAAGCAAGCCATCAATGGCCGTTCCTATGCTGAGGGTGTTCGTTAATATTATCGGGGTTTCTATGACACCAAGCTCCCAGAGCTGTATTAATCCTACTGGCTTGGAGTAGCCGTTCATTACGAAGGCTCCAGCTAAAACTTTTTCCTTGTATATATTTCCTTCATGGGGAAGTATTGCCGTGACTCCAGTTCTTACTGGCCCTTTCCCAGGAATTAGCTTTCCTTTTCCCTCTATCAAGGTCACATGGCCTACTTTGACTCCTTTTACGTCCGCTATTGAGTCCCTCTTGCCCTTCTTGAAGACACCTATCTCGATTCCTAACTCATGGGCTTTCATGTTTCATCCTAGCTACCTAGACCTTTTAGCTTTCTTCCCTAGCCTTCATCCTTAGCTTCTCTAGGGGTTCGAGCTCGGATGTTAGGAAGTTGTAAGCTTTCTCTGATAGAGCCTCCTTTTCAATGCTCACTATCAATATCCCCCTGTTAAGGGTTGCGAAGTCCTTTAATGTAGTTACGAACTTAAACACGGCATCTTCTCCGTTTTCTAAGACTAAGTAGTCCACACAATCTATTAAAATAACCTTATCCACATCAACGCTCTTCAAAAAGTCCGCCAATCTCTGAGTTAGGTACTCTAACCTTGTGGGGCTTACTGCATCTTCATGCTGTACCTTCGATATCCAGATAACTGGGGTTAGCTTTAGTCCAAGTTTTTCCCTGAATATATTTGGGGGATCTCGGGTTATTGCTATCCCTGGGAGTCTCATTTCTAAGAGCTTCTTAAATGCTGCATAACATTCCTCCTTCCTGCACCAGTAGCCTCCCCATGCCTCTATCGTTGGCTCTGTAACCACCTTGAGAACCATATACCTTCCACTTCCAAAGGGAAGGTAGAACATCATGACTGAGAAAAGAAGGAGGAACGCTGCTATTGTTAGCATAACTGACCTTATGGCCTGCCAGTAGTCTTTCTCAGCATACAAGACTGTGGTGTTTATCAAGGCTCCAATTATTTGAGCTATGGTTATCAAGAGGAAGCTTATGAATCCTGAAAAGGATGCTAGTGCAAAAGGCCTGTACCGGAGGGTAGCCCTAGCCCTTCGTCTCAGCATGAGGATTATTACTGCCGCTGTTAAAGTTGTTGCCATAACTAGTAGGTCTCTAACAAAATAGCCCAGGTGAACAATTTCCATAGGGTAACCCAGAAATTTTAATTTGTTTTAGACTTTATATCCTTTGTCCCGTGACGAATCTCGCTCGGCTGATTGGTGATGAAGGGCATACTGGCTGAGGTGGTCTTATGTGGAGGGAAAAGCTTGGTCTAGTCCACATATACACTGGAAATGGGAAGGGCAAGACGACTGCCGCTATAGGACTAGCAGTTAGAATGCTTGGTTCCGGCGGTAGGGTAATTGTGATACAGTTCATGAAGGCTCCCAAAGTGTACGGGGAATATCACATGGCCGAGAGATGTGGCTTTGTTATAGAGTCTTACGGCCTTCCAAAGTTCGTCCATGGAAAGCCCGAGCAGGATGATATAGAGGCCGCAAAGAGGGCCCTTGATAGGGCTAAAGAGGTAGTTAAGAGCGGGGAGTGGGATCTCGTGATCTTGGACGAGATATGCGTTGCCCTTGGCTTTGGAATGATAAGCATTGACGAGGTTAAGGAGCTCATAAGGAGCAAGGCCCCAAACACTGAGCTTGTTCTCACGGGCAGGTACTGTCCAGAGGAACTATATGAGCCGGCTGACTACGTTACTGAGATGAGGGAGATAAAGCATCCTTACCAAAAGGGAATTCTCGCTAGAAGAGGTGTCGAGTACTAATCCTCACCCTTCTTTTCCATCTTAATTACATAATCGGCGGCATTTTGAAGTGCCACAGAAAAGCCGGGCTCAATCCCAATTATGACAGTCTCTTTCCCTCTTCTCTTGGCCTCACTTATGAGCGGGAGGAAGTCTGCATCTCTAGTTGCCAGAGCTAGCACATCTATGTCAGCATTATATATTAGTTCCATAGCCTCTATCGCTACCCTAACATCAGTGTCCCCTGCAACTATTATGGGCTCGAATCCCTGATTAACTATTGCTTCTATTAATCCCTGGGGTGCGTACTGGTTAAGAACGACTTTGGCCACTCTTATTTTTCCTATCTTCTCTAATGCTATTTTTATATCTTCAAGCTTTATCCCAAACTCCTTCCTTAGGATGTTGGGCCCATCGATTATTAATCCTATTGTCTTCTCCCCTTCCTCCTCTTCCCTCCTCAGTATCTTCGCTATAACCTTCCTCAACTCCCTCACCCCGTGATGTAAGGATTATTACGTAGTCCGCCGCGTGCTTTAGTGCTGAGCTTAATCCGGGCTCAACTCCTATAATTGCTGTCTCTTTCCCTTTTTCCTTGGCCTTGAGGATTATTGGGACGAACTCGGTATTCCTCGTTGCTAGGGCTATCATGTCTATGTTTGGGTTGTAGACCTCTCTCATAGCTTCCACTGCCAGCTTTACCCCTATTTCCCCAGCCACTATTACGGGCTCAAATCCCTGATTTGATATAGCCTCAATCAGACTCTGAGGTGCGTACTGGTTTAGTATCACTTTGGCCACTCTTATATTTCCAAGCTTGCTTAAGGCTTCAACTATATCCTCAAGGTGAATTCCAAGATCTTTCCTCAGGATATTCGGACCATCAACAAGAAGTGCTATCCTCTTCCCCCTAGCTATTATCCTACTTTTTATTAAAGCTATACTTTTAACTCCCTCAACGATCCTCTCCCATCTTGCCATCGTTGCCACCTAACTATCGGTGTAATCTTAATTACAACTAAGTGGGTTATCTAAGTAATAATTGACTAACAGGTATTTTTACTTTTCTATTTCTATTATACAAGCCCACTAAGCAGAACTTTCCTTAGGTCTTCTGAAGTTTTAACGCTGAAGAAGCTCCACCACACCTTTTCATTTTTGCTTATAAGCCCCTCAATGTCAAGGAATTCTGCATCCATGTATTCTGGTAGCTTTCTTATGTCTTTCTCGCCTTCAGCCTTCATGCCCTCCAGGGCATTTCTTAATGCCCTCACATTATAAACCGCGTGGAATATCTCTAGGTTCCCATTTCTCCATCTTGGTATTAGGGCATCAAGGAATTCATCCAAGTATATTGAGGTCATGTAATTAACTAGGAACGGCATCACTAGGGGTTTATTTCCTTTAATGAGGAAAACATCTCCCCCAGGTGGCAAACCTTCAAGCAATGCCTCGATGATATTTTTCCCTTTCACGGGCTTAACGTTACTAACGTGTAATGAGTATTTCTTTTCTTGCCCTTTTTTGACTAGTGTAACTACATCTTTTATTCTTTTTGCTTGCCTCAACCTATTCTCTATCATCTTGACCATAGGCTCGTCATTTATTGGGATAAGATAATTGTCAGTCCTTCTCAACTTGACGGCAAATATCACGCCAAGCATTTTAATCCCTCCGTTGAATTTACAGTGATGATAAGGAAAGTCAAGAGGGAAATAAGGGTCATTGGGTTTGACGATGGAACTTTTAAATTTAAGGATAGGGGAGAGAAGGTTATATTGGTCGGCGTAATCATGAAGGGTTCTTCTGATATCCTCGGAGTTGTTACAAGGTGGATAACTGTAGATGGACTCGATGTTACCGATGCAATGATAGATGCAATCTTGTCCTCAAGATTTAAGGACTTAAGGGTTATACTTCTTAAAGGAATCACATACGCCGGTTTTAACATTGTTGATGTTTCCAAGTTATTTGAAGCTACCGAACTGCCCATAATTATTATTATAAGGAAAAAACCAGACTTTAAGGCTATCGCAGAAGCTTTAAGAAAGCATTTCCCTGATTATCCGGTTAGGTTATCTCTACTGAGGAAAGGAGGACAGATAAGAGAGTTAATCCCAGGAAAGTTGTATTACCAGGCTATAGGACTTAATGATGAGACAGCTAGAGAAATAATTTCAGTAACGAGAAGGAATTCCATGATTCCTGAGGCTTTGAGAATAGCCCACATGATAGCTTCGGCCGTCATGACTGGCGAGAGTAAGAAGGAGTAATTTGAACCAGGATAGCTCCGCTGATTATTAATCCAGCTCCAATTATCTGTAGTGCTGTGAGGCGCTCTCCAAATATTATAAACGCCAAGATCATTGCAACTACAGGCTCTATCGTTGCAATTACGGAGGCCTTGCTTATTTCTACCGTTTTAAGGGCTGTGTTGTAGAGTATATATCCCAAGAATGTTGGGAAGAATGCTAATGCGATTAAATATGGGATTGCCCTTATTGGAACCCTAAAGTCTGTAAGTGGAAGCAGGAATATCATTCCAATAAGGAGAACATTAAATAGGACTTTTTCAGGTGGCTCTTCTCTTACAGCAATCTTTGAGAAGACCCCATAGAGAGAGTACGTAAGCCCACTTGCAAGTCCCGTTACAATGGCAAGGGTCGAAAACTTCATTGAACTTGAATTTAACATGAGTACTCCAATTATTACGAGGGCAACTGCAAGTAGCTTTGTTGGCGTAATTTCCTCGTTGAATATTAACTTCCCAAATATTACGGAATATGCAGGTGCCGTGTATAGCATTAAGACTGCAAAAGAAACCGAGGATATTTTGACCGTGTAAAAGTAGAGGGCATAAAACAAGAATATACTGAAAAACCCATAAGCGATATAAAATTTCAGCCTACTCTTAGGGATTAGGGGCTTAATCCCTCTTGCCCTTAGATAGATGAAGAGGAATATCACCGCGAATAGAACTCTATAAAACACTATCGTGTACGTTGAAAGGTTGTACTCATATAGGAACTTTGCGAATATTCCCAAAGTTCCCCACATTGTGGCTGCAAGGAAAACAAGGATATATCCTCTCATCGCTCAGCCATTCTTCCTTGGCCTTATTAACTTTGCGAGAAACTCCTTTAAAGAGCCCGAGGATATCCTTATTGGTGCCGAACATGAAGGTGTTACTTCTAGGCTTTGAGTACCTCCCCATAAAGGTTGGTGGACTTGCTGAGGCTCTAACCTATATATCAAGGGCACTTGCGAGCTTGGGGCATGAAGTGATAGTCTTTACCCCTTCCCACGGGAAGTTTCAGGGGAAAATCATTGGGAGCGTGAGGGCATTTGGAGAGAGAGTTGACATCAAGGCTCACTTGGAGGAGAATGAGAACCTCAGAATTTATAGAATCGGTGGAGGGCTTCTTGACTCAACAGATGTATATGGCCCAGGGTGGGATGGCTTACTTAGAAAGTCCGTGCTTTTTGGAAAGGCAAGTGTTCTCTTGCTAAATGAGCTGTTAAAAGAGGAAGGGTTACCCGAGGTAGTTCACTTCCATGATTGGCATACTGTCTTTGCTGGAGCCTTGATAAAGAAATACTTCAAGATTCCGGCCATTTTCACTATTCATAGGCTTAATAAAGCTAAGATACCGGCTCATTACTTCCACGAGGCCAACTTATCAGAATTAGCTCCCTATCCTGATTTAGACCCTGAGCATACTGGAGGCTACATTGCAGATATGGTAACAACCGTCAGTAGGGGATATCTCCTTGATGAATGGGGTTTTTTCAGAAATTTTGATGGCAAAGTGACTTATGTTTTCAATGGAATAGATTGTAGCTTTTGGAGTGAGAAATTCCTAGAGGGGTCAAGGGATGAAAGACGTAAGAGAATATTGTCAAAATTTGGAATGGAGGATGGAATAACGTTCATGTTTATAGGGAGGTTCGATAGGGGACAGAAGGGAGTGGATGTATTGTTAAGGGCGATAGAAATTCTTTCCTCAAGGGAGGAATTCAAAGATATGAGATTTATAATAGTGGGAAAAGGTGATCCTGAGCTTGAAGATTGGGCAAAAAAGTTGGCCAATTCTCATGGAAACATAGGAGTTCTAACTCAAATGCTCTCAAGGGAATTCGTGAGGGAGCTCTATGGTTCCGTTGATTTCGTAGTAATTCCTTCGTATTTCGAGCCTTTTGGTCTTGTTCAGTTAGAGGCAATGTGTCTCGGCGCTATTCCTATAGCCTCCTCTGTTGGGGGATTAAGGGACACGATAATAAGCCTTGACAAGGAACCCCACACTGCCACTGGCCTGTTGGTTCCACCAGGCGATCCTTGGGCATTAGCCAATGCAATTGTGAAGATGTTTAATATAGCTAAGAACAATCCAGGTCTACTTAGAGAGCTTAGGGAGAACTGCAAGAGAAGAGCAAGAAGCTTTTCCTGGGAAAAAGCTGCAGAGAGATATATTAGGGTGTATAAAGGGGACGTAGACAGATTTTTTGACTTTGCCCTGTGATCAGCACCGGAGTTACTCCCTCACCGCTCGGGTAGCGGCCAAGTTCATCATCTTATCCTATTTTTCCTTTTTCCTTCCCTTAAATATTTCTCTAAATAAGTTGATGCCACCTCACTCTCTTCTTCAATTGTCCAAAGCTTTTCTTCTTCAATAATATTCTTAAGGAGCCTTATAACTTCCTTGGGTGCTTCCAGCTTTAACACAACAGAAGCATCAAACTTTTCAAGAGCTCCATGTGGTTCTATGTAAATTGAATCCTTCATAATATGTGCCTTAGTTAATGCTGTCCTGACGAAGGCTTCGTGTTCAACTCCTTTGTCCCTCCAAAAGGCATAAAATGTTAAATGCCCATCCCTGAGAAAGACCTGAATCGTTGGGGGTATTATTCCCTCAATTAGGGGATACTCCTTATCTCCAACTATGAGGTATGCTACCCCTTTAAAGGTTGCAATCCTTATACCTTCACAGAGATCCCTTACATAAGTTCCTATAACAAACTTTACGGTCTCCATAGCTAACCATCAATTCTTATACCCTTGAAAATGCTTAAGTAATTCCCAATTAACGCTTTCAGGGGGTGATTGAATGAGAATCGTAGCTGCTGATACTGGAGGAGCGGTCCTTGATGATACTTTCCAGCCCTTAGGATTAATAGCGACGGTGGCAGTTCTCGTTGAAAAGCCGTATAAAACCGCAAGTGAAGTTATGGTTCGCTTTGCGAACCCCTATGATTACGATCTTAGTGGGAGACAGGCAATTAAGGATGAGATGGAATTGGCAATAGAGCTTGCTAAAAAAGTTAAGCCTGATGTTATCCACTTAGATTCTACATTGGGTGGGATAGAGGTTAGAAAGCTTGATGAGCCAACGATAGATGCCCTTGGAATATCCGATAGGGGTAAAGAAGTCTGGAAAGATCTTTCGAAGGAACTTCAGCCCTTAGCTAGAAGATTCTGGGAGGAAACTGGAATAGAGATAGTGGCAATCGGAAAGAGTAGCGTTCCTATAAGGATAGCAGAGATATACTCTGGAATATACTCAGCTATTTGGGCCATTAAAGAAGCCCAGGAGAAGGGTCATGTGCTTGTAGGTCTCCCACGGTATATGGAGGTTAGTATAGAGGGGAATAAAGTAATAGGAAGAAGCCTTGATCCCAGGGAATACGGTCTTTTTGGAGTAGTTAAGTTCGAACCTCCAGAAGGCTTAAAGTGGGAGGTATATCCAAATCCCTTGGTTAGAAGGTTTCTTATATTCGAAGTTACCTCCAAACATTGACATATCGCCAATTTTTGCTTAAAATTTTTATAAACAATTTGCCAAAAATTCTAAATTTGAACCATTGTAGTAGGTATGGTGATTAAATGAAGCTCCTCATGATCGGAATGGGGGGAACTATTGCGAGCGTGAAGGGAAGTGAGGGTTATGAGAGCGTTCTTTCCGCAGAAGAGATTCTAAAGATTTCACGCATAAAGGTTGATCATGAGATTGAATTTGTGGATTTGATGAACATAGATAGCACTTTAATTCAGCCGTCAGATTGGGTTAAATTAGCCGAGGAGGTATATAAGAGGGCAAGCGAATTCGACGGAATTCTGATAACCCATGGGACAGACACCCTCGCATACACGGCTTCAATGTTGTCTTTCATGGTTAGAGGCGTTGATATACCTGTAGTCATAACTGGCTCAATGATTCCACTCACAGAAAAAAACAGTGATGCTCCTTTAAACCTTCTAACGGCAATAAAATTCCTTGAAAAAGGCATAGGGGGTATCTTTGTATCCTTCAATGGGAAGATAATGCTTGGGGTTAGAACGTCAAAAGTTAGAACTATGAGCAAGGACGCTTTTGAGAGTATAAATTACCCCGTGATAGCAAAGCTTGAGAACAATGAAATAAAAATCCTTTATAGACCAAATATCGCAAGTTCCAGCTTAACATTAGATACAAGACATGAACCAAAGATCCTTGTTCTCAAGTTGATCCCTGGGCTATCGGGGGATATAATATCTAAGGCCATAGAAGCAGGATACAAGGGAATAATAATAGAAGGGTATGGAGCTGGGGGTATTCCCTATAGAAACAGTGACCTTCTGGAGACTATATCGAAAGTCTCAGCAAGCGTGCCAGTTGTGATGACGACCCAGGCAGTTTACGACGGTGTTGATCTAATGAGGTACAAGGTAGGGAGGATGGCCCTTAGGGCTGGGGTAATTCCCGCTGGGGACATGACAAAGGAAGCCACCGTTACAAAGCTAATGTGGGTCTTGGGCCATACAAGAAAAGTTGAAGAAGTTAGAGAGTTAATGAAGAAGAATATAGCTGGAGAGCTCACTCGAGCTTCTTGATCTCTTCCTCTCCAATCATTAAGGGTCTCGCTGCCTCGTAAACGTCTGCAAGTTCCCACTTTACTTCTCCCTTGTTCATTAGCTCTGCATACTTCTTTGCAAGCTCAACTGCTTTTTCATAACTATCAGCTTCAACGATTCTTCTGACGTACCACTTTCTGTTTCCAAATCTTAGCTTGAATTCTGCCATATACATAAGCACCACCATCAAAAGGTTATTTTGTGGGAATAAAACTTTTTCCTCCTCAGTCTGGAACGGCTTCCTCATCAACTCGGCAGCTACCCTGTTACCATCATCGGACATCGTTTTATACCTAACCCTGCTTAAATACTTTCACCCGATGATGATGGATCAACCGGCTGATTCGTGATGAGGTCCGCATCACCTGAGGGACCTTAAATGGTTTAGTAATATCCTTATATCGGTCTTAAATGGCTCTTCGCTCTGCTTTTCAATGTCCTCAAGCTTAGTTATTAACTCTTCTATCGTGGGGGATTCTTTTGATAGTGATTCTACAAGCTCTTTTAGCCTCTCATAGTATTCAATGTAAGGCCTTACCTCCAAGAGGACATTGGTTACGTCTACCATCTCCTACCACCCAGCAACCAATACCACCAATACCTCTGCATATCCTCAATCTTACCTAGGATTATCAATCTCCTCAGGATTAGGAAGTTTAGCAATAGTAGTAGCCAGAGTAATATGGAATAAAGGGAAACTATTGTGGAGAGGAACGCAAAGTAATCCCATAGGAAATGCAGGAACATTGCTATAATAAAGTAAGGGGCAACTGTGTAAACCTTTCCCTCCGCCTTTAGTCCATACCCCACTCCCACTATGGCACTCCATGTTGCATGGGCAAAAGGTGTTAATAAAGCCCTTGAAATCGTGGTTCCCAGACCGTATCCCAGACCATATAGGAGGTTTTCCGTGGCCGCAAAGCCCAACCCGGCAGCAACTCCATAGATTACTCCATCCATTATGCCAAACAAGTTGCCTGTATTATACGCATACTTTATTGCCACTGCCTTGGCTGGTTCCTCAACTACCCCGGCAACTAGAGCCATATAAAAGAACGTGGCTGGAAGGAGAGCAGGGATAGTTTGAAACCATCTTGGCACCAAGATGTTCTCAAGGATTACGGCGATGGCTATTGACAGACTACCACCCAGTATGAAAGTATTTATTACAACTTTTTTCGGTTCCGGCTCGAGCTTGTCTTGGTGGTAGAAATACCAGAGTAGAGCCAGAGCAGGCGCATATGCGAAAAATATGAGGTAAGTGAGGAAGGACACTGTATCACCACCGGTCGGCGAAGCGAAGAATCATCACCAGTCAGGTGTCCTCGGCTTCATCATCCCGCTTTCTCGAGGTACTTCTCAAGGTTTTTGGCTGGGGGGTCTATCGTTAGGTTCAGCTTTGACAACATAACGTTCACTGCGTACCTGATCTCAATGTTATTTTCCGGTTTAAATTCCCTAAACTTTCCAACAAGCCTTGCTATGTCTTCTGCTTTCCTAACCTTCCTAAACTCTGAGAAGTGTTCCTCTATTCTATCCATGTCAATCCTCGCAAATCTCGGTATTTTATTAATGGTTGTCTCATTTATGCTCGCAAGTAATCTTGCTACGTCAAGCATTGGAGTTTTCTCGTCGATTATAAGCCTCTTAACAACGATCCACTCTCCATATTTAACTGTAAAGTTTACGTGATCCTCCTTATACCTTGGCTCGATCTTTAGTTCTTCTATCCTACCCCCAGGGAACTCCACTGGTAATTCTCCCTTTAGAGCTTCCCTCGTGAGGACTGCCTTTGCAACTTCAATTAATAATTTCTTTAGCTTTTTATTTTCCTCTCTTACATAGTTTCCTATCTTCCTTGATATTCCCGGAGATTTTAGAACTTTAAGCTTCTCTTCAAGGCTCCCCTGAGGAATAAGGGTCAGTATACCTTTAACGTCCACAACTTCTTCTATGTATTCTGGAAACTTCATCAGAACGGTATTTGAAACCCTGGCAAGAAACCTTGCCATGTTATCCTCTATGGGTTCATGAACGCTTTCACCTACAATAAATCCCCCATGCTTCATCGTGAACTCCACAACCTCCACTTTCTTACCCTCCCTTAGTTCTTAAGTTCCTTCCTGAAAAAGCTTTTTGGATTGGGATAAATTCAGATGAAACAAATTTTTATACCTTTAGTTCCACACTATAAGTTGGTGGAGATAATGAAGGTCAGGGAACTTATTGAAAAACTAAGTGAAAGGCAAAAAAAGACCGTCATGAGATGCCTCGAAAAGTGTAATATCATGGACCTTGACGAAGAAATAGAAGTTTATCCAAGGAGCGATGTTAACAGATTTCTGAAGATACTCTCCAACCCAATAAGGTATGGAATATTAAAGATGCTTATGAACAGATGGATGTGTGTATGCTTAATTGCTGAAGCTCTGGAAGTCGATCAGACCTTAGTTAGTCACCACTTAAGAATCTTGAAGGAGCTTAATATATTGGAGGAGAAGAGAGAAGGCAAGCTCAGATTCTATAGGACAAACAAGGAAAAACTTAAGGAATATCTAGATGCCCTACTGGAGGATTTGAACTATGAGCCTCCAGAAAGATGTTGATGAACTAATAAAGAAAATGGGGGGCTACTGGACACCAGCTCAAATGCTAACTGCCCTAGTTGAGGAAGTTGGAGAGCTTGCCGATGTAATTTTATCTTTTGAGGGCGTCAAAGGGGAAAAAGACCCATCAAAACTAAGGGAGGAAATAGGAGATGTTCTCTTTGCATTAGTCTGTATAGCCAACTATTTCGAAATTGACATAGAGGACGCCCTAAGAAATACAATCAGAAAATATTCAACGAGAGATTTGTGACGCTGCAATAATCTTGGAATATTGGAAATCATCCGAAACGTTTTTATAGAGCCAATTCTTCATCAGAAAGGGTGGGCATATGAAGAAACTCGATAAGGTTGATTTGCAATTAATTAAGGTATTATCCCAAAATTCTCGCCTTACCTATAGGGAATTAGCGGAAATGTTGGACACAACAAGGCAGAGAATTGCCAGGAGAATGGAGAAGTTAAAAAAATTAGGAGTTATCAAAAAATTTACAATCCTACCCGATCTTGAGAAATTAGGTTACATATATGCAGTGGTACTGATAAAACTAAAACCGATGGCAGATGTTGATAGGGTCATCAGCGATATCTCCGATATTGAATACGTCAAAATTGTGGAGAAGGGAGTGGGAAGGTACAACCTTATAGTGCATATCCTCGTTCCGAAGGATCTTAGTGGCGCTGAAAACAGGGTTAATGAGTTCTTATCGAATGTTAAAGATATAGAAAATGTTGAAATAGTATTCGTGAGCAAAGTTCCAAAATTTGAAATAATTTAAGCCGCAACCTCGGGTTCTCCAAGCACCTTTATCTTTCTTATTTCCGCCTTCTTCAGCGGGTATATCTTCTTTGCCTCCTTGGCTATCTCAGCAGCTATCTTTCCGTTTACGGCTTCGAGAACGAAGTCCTTGAAGTTGAGTTCTTCAGCTTTCTTGTAGATTATCTCTTGCATGATCTTCCTTATGGCCCTCTCCTGGCTCGTCTGGATTCTCCTCATTGCTATAGCCATGGCCATAACCCTAAGCTTGTAGCCATCCTTAGTCGTTATATTGAATATTCCGTCGATCCTTGTAGTTCTCCTCCTAACGAG
Organism: Pyrococcus kukulkanii; assembly: GCF_041647995.1. NCBI lineage: Archaea > Methanobacteriati > Methanobacteriota > Thermococci > Thermococcales > Thermococcaceae > Pyrococcus > Pyrococcus kukulkanii. The sequence goes on along the minus strand of NZ_JARRIB010000001.1, from coordinate 603,309 downwards.
TGACCTTATGTAGCTCCTCGCAAGCTTCATGCCTTTGAACTTGGTGTAGGCGTTCTGTCCCTTGACGTCATAAACCTGGAAGTAAAGCTTGACGTGGCCCTTGGTGAAGTCCCCAGTTACATCTTTTAGCGTTACCTCGACAACTCTGTTGAGCACCTTTTCAGGATCGTCAGCCGGAGTCAATCCAACTTCAACGCTCCCGAAGAAGTCTGGAGCGTAAATAATGTACCACTGCTTTAGCTTCCACTTATCCCTAGTTGCGCTAACTCTCCTCTTAGCTGCCATCATAACACCTCCTCAGCAACTTTAATCGCGAATATCAAATCATCGAGAGCGACTATGAGGGTTTCAATCTCTCCTTCATATTTAACTTTTGTTATTACCTTCGCTCCTTCGGGGAAGGTAACAAGATTTAAACTTTTCTTAAGCTCTTCAGGGATAGAAATGTTATCAACATTTACTGCATTAGCTACAGCCTTTGCGACCCTCTCATCATCGTACTCCCACACTAATTCAACATTAGCTTTGATATTCATGCTCTTTCACCTGCTCCCCGAGCAATCTATCGATAAGCTTCCTGAACTCTGCGAGCCTTGCCCTAGGAATTCTAATCCCTGCAGCAATCGCATGTCCTCCTCCCTCCCCCCCAACTATTTCTGCAGCCTTTCTAAGGGCCTCTCCAAGGTGGTACCCTTTGGCCAAAGCTTTTTCAGTAGTCCTCGCTGACCCCTTTAGGATATTGGGATCCTCTGGAGTGTCGGCAAACACTATAACCGGCTTTTCGGGCTTGGCAAGCCCCGCATTTATCGCCATGCTGGCGGCGATCCCGACAAGGGTGTCCCTGATGTTGTTACCGACGTAGAGAACGTAGACATTCTCCCCCTCCCATACTTCACCACTCCAGTTCTGTATCAGCCACTTCCTCGCCTCTATCTGCTCCCTCTTGTAGTCCTCGACCATCTTCATTGCCCTCTTAAATGCCTCCTCATTCCCCAAGCATACCGCAACGCCTAAGTTACCTAAGTTGAGCCTCCCAGTTGCGTTAAGAAGAGTTGCGAATTCTCTGGCTTCGTGCCTTGGATCTCCTTCCGGATATAATGGGCTTATAACGACATCGCCAATTAGCCTGTCTATCTCCTCCTTTCCCGCTCCATGCTTTATCATATGGATAACTAAGAGGTCATGAAGTCTCTTCTTCTCCTCTTCAGTCAATTCCCAGTACTTCTTGTCAGGGTTGAATCCCTTGTTTCTCAGCCATTCAATAGCCTTTCTCTCATCTCCAGTTATCTCAGGTATCTCAGGGTTCGTTGCGTACGCTAACATTTGGTATAGGGGCCTAGTCTCCCTACCGAAGAGCCTTAGCTCCTTTCTAACCTCAAGAATTCCCAGAGATTTGCCGTCCTCTATGATGTCAAGGTTCATTCCATGGAACACTCCATCGTTCTCCTGCATGTCACCTACAGCACCAACTATCGCTATGTAGGCAAGATCCTTGTTCTTCTCGTTAAGTTCCTTGGCGAAGAAGTACGTAACTCCGGAACCGCTGAGATCCCTAACGCTGTTGGCCCCAAAGGGAACTGGATTTACGAGAATGTGCCTTTCATGAGTTTCCGTTGTTTCTGGAGGGTGATGGTCTAAAATAACGACCGTTCTATCGCCTAAATGCTCCTTAATGAGGCTTATTGACCCACTGCCCAAATCAGAGAATATAACAATCCTATAGTCCTCCTCCTTAAGTTGCTTAACGAGCTCCTCACTAACCTGCTTGACTATTGAAACGTGAACTTTGGCCCCCTCCCTAGAAAGGGCTTTCACAAGAATTGCTCCCGCGGTAATGCCATCTGCGTCCCTATGGGAGATAATCCTTATAGTGTGACCTAACTCGATGTGAACTTTAACGGTCTCAACGGCCTCCCTAACCTTATCCAAGAATCCCCCCTTGTCCATGAAAAACACCAAAGGAAATAATGGAGATCAGCGAACGAGAAGCTTTGCTTGCTCTGGGTCGTATCTCCAGTCCTTTGGAAGCTTGCCCTTCCTCTTGTAGTACTTAACTAACCTTCTAATCTTGCTTTCGATCAACTGCAAACCGCGCATTGAGTGCAGATCCTTGGGGTGCTGCTCAAGGTGCTTCCTCAGGTTGACGGCCCTTCTAATTAGGAACATCAAATCCTCCGGAATCTCCGGGGCAAGGCCATGCTTCTCAAGGATCCTTGTTATCGTTAGGTTCCTGTTGGGGTTATCAGGATCCTTGAAGAGCTTGACCGTGGGAATCCCATACTGATCCCTAAGGATCGTCCCTATCATTGCGGTGCTGTAACCTTCCTTCCTTAGCTTAACTACTAGGTTTTCAATCTCCTCAACGGTTATGTGCTCAAGCCATATTGGGGGAGCAGTCCTTGGGGGCCTCTTTGAACCGCTTTTGCCTCTCTTCCTAGCATGCATCCTCGCCATTTACACCACCTCCCATGGTGACGGCCAGCCCAAGCCAGCCGCCCCTTCGCGTCATGCTAAATGGATTAATTTAAAAGGTTTATGCACATAGCTAAAGCTTTTAAAAATTCCTTTCAGTCCCTAATTGGGTGGTGAGATGAAGATACTATGGGCCCCATGGAGGATTGAATATATAAGATCGCCCAAATACGAGGGCTGTATCTTCTGTGACTTCCCGAAGGAGAACAGGGATAAGGAAAGGCTCATTCTATACCGCGGAAAGAATGCTTTCATAATAATGAACAACTATCCCTACAACCCTGGACACGTTATGGTTGCACCGTACAGGCACGTGAGTAGCATAGAGGATCTAACGGAGGAGGAGATGCTCGAAATCATGAAGCTAGCGGCATTGGTAATGAAGGCCATAAGGAAGGTCATGAAGCCCGATGGCTTTAACCTGGGCTTTAATATAGGCAAGGTTGCCGGGGCTGGAATAGATGGGCACGTACACCTTCACATAGTGCCAAGGTGGAACGGGGACACAAACTTTATGCCAGTAATCGCGGACACTAAGGTAATCCCCGAGTCGCTTAAACAAGCCTACGATGAAATCAAACAAGCAATAGAGGAGATTGAAAATGCTGAGCGAGAGGGAACTTGAACGTTACGACAGACAGATAATGCTTTTCGGCGTTGAGGGGCAAGAAAAGTTAAAGAGGGCTAAAGTCGCGGTAGTTGGGGTTGGCGGTTTGGGAAGTCCCGTAGCTTATTACCTTACAGCGGCCGGCGTTGGGACTATCCTGCTGATAGATGAGCAAACGCCAGAGTTAAGCAACTTGAACAGGCAGATACTCCACTGGGAGGAAGATCTTGGCAGGAATCCAAAGCCTCTCTCTGCTAAATGGAAGCTTGAAAGGTTTAACTCTGATGTTAGGATAGAAACGTTCGTTGGTAAGCTTACCCAGGAAAACGTACACGAAGTACTGAAGAACGTCAATATTATAGTTGACTGCCTTGACAACTTCGAGACTAGGTACCTCTTGGATGACTACGCTCACGAGAGGGGAATTCCCTTGGTTCACGGTGCGGTTGAGGGATTATATGGACAAGTAACGACGATAATCCCAGGAAAAACAAGAAGGTTAAGGGAAATATTCCCCAAAGTCAGAAAGAAGGGCAAGTTCCCAATTTTGGGAGCTACTGCCGGCATAATTGCGAGTATTCAAGTCGCTGAAGTTGTTAAGCTCATTACGGGCTATGGAAAACCCTTGGCCAATAAACTTCTAATAATTGACCTTGCGAACAATGCTTATGAAATTATAGAACTGTAGGCTCGGCCACTCTGGGGTCAATCATCGCCTTAGCTCAGCATTGGATTCAGTCGTCATCGCCTATTTCTCCTAGCTTGTTTACATTTTAAGCACTTATCCTGTTAGAATTTATGTAGCATGTTAGGAGTTTTACATTCGAACTTAGGTTCAGAACATATTTTTGTCAAAATTTTGATTTGAGAAGGGCTGATTTTAGCATATACATGTAAGTTGGTTGAGCTCTCCTTACCAGGATACATAAAAAATACTTAAAAGTATTTTGCACAAAATCTTGTAAAATTCTCAACTAACCAAACCTTTATAAAACTAGGCCGAGAAACTCTTGCTTGGCGGCGGGCTAGGCCGGGGGGTTCGGCGTCCCCTGTAACCGGAAACCGCCGATATGCCGGGGCCGAAGCCCGGGGGGCGGTTCCCGAAGCCGCTCCCGGAAGCCGGGACCGAACGATGAGTCCTCGTCCCGCGGGGTGCCCGGTGGGGGAGGCACGGCTGAAGGGCCGTGCTAACCCCCTTTGGGCCCTGAACCCCGCAAGGCCCGGAAGGGAGCAGCGGTAGGGGCCACGGAGCACGCTCGCGGGGGTGCGGGGATGAGGTAGGGCCCGGTGAAAGGGAGCGGTGGAGGGTTCCCACCTCCGGGCGCGCCCGCCGCCGCTAGAATCTTCTTTTAACCAGCTTTTCAATGAGGTATTTTCCTCCTTCTTTAATGATAATTTCCTTGTCCTTAAGCCCTTTTATAGCTGCTTGGACGGTAGATGACCTCTTGAATCCGTACCTATTCAAAAAGCCCCCCTAGAGTAAAAGTCTTTTTTCTCCCCTAGCTATTGCGATTAAAACCTTTCTTTGATTTAGGGTTAGTGAGTCCCAAATTTCTTCAAATAGCTCAGATGCTTTGTTTAAAGCTTCATTAAGTGTTATTTCTAAATCCTCCCTGCTAATCCTCTTTTTCCTTGGATTACTGCATTGAGCTACAATTTCTGGCAGAGCATTTGGGTATAGTGTGGATGGCCCTTTGTGATGTTCAGTGTGTCGCCGATAACTTCTGCCTCAACGGCTAGTCTACTCTCTTCGAACTTCTTTAGGATAAATTTAGCGAATTCATCCCCGGAATCCTCTTTTTTAATTTTTCAACTTCCTCTTCTCGGTCTGCGAAGTGTTCTTTATCCACTATTCTGCCGTATATGAACGGAGGCCTCATTACACCTTTACCTGTAACAGTTTTTAGTCTTGTATTGTATTTTTGGAAAGCCATTTCAAACATTGTCAAAATATTTAAATAATCAGATAGCTATCTAAACGTGGTGACGCTCATGCACCCAAAGATTAGGACACTTCTTGCGAAGTTCTCCCGGGTTGAATTAATCCCCTGGGAAACACCAATCCAGTACCTTCCCAGGATAAGTGAAATGCTTGGTGTTGAAGTCTATGTAAAGAGAGATGACCTCACGGGCCTAGGGATAGGAGGAAACAAGGCGAGGAAGCTTGAGTTCCTCCTGGGGGATGCCTTAGCTAAGGGTGCAGACACGATAATAACAATGGGTGCTGTCCACTCGAATCATGCATTCGTAACGGCCTTAGCCGCTAAGAAGCTTGGACTTGATGTCATCTTAGTGTTGAGAGGAAAAGAGACCCTGAAAGGTAACTATCTCTTGGACAAGCTGATGGGAATAGAGACGAGGGTTTACGATGTTGAGAAAACTCCCGATTTGATTCCATATGCTGAGAAAGTTGCTAAGGAATTAGAAGAGCAGGGCAAAAGGCCATATATAATCCCAATAGGTGGAGCATCTCCGGTTGGAACCTTGGGCTACGTCAGGATGGTAGGGGAGTTATCAACTCAGATAAGCTCGCTAGGCCTAAAGTTTGATAGTATAGTTGATGCAGTGGGAAGCGGCGGCACTTTAGCTGGAATACTCCTAGGCCTTGAGCTGGCAGGTCTTGAAGTGGAGCCAGTTGGCATGGCAGTTGGAATATTTGGTGAGAAGATGACACAGAAGGTCGTTGACTTAGCTAAGGAAACTGCAAAGCTTTTAGACGTGAGTGTAGAGCTTAAGGAGCCCAAGATTTATGATTACAGCTTTGGCGCTTACGGTAGGATAGTTAGGGAGGTTGCGGAGCTAATAAGACTTGTTGGAACTAAGGAGGGAATCCTCCTTGACCCGGTGTACACAGGTAAGGCTTTCTATGGCTTAATGGACCTCGCGAAGAGGGGAGAGTTAGGCGAGAGGATTCTATTCGTACACACGGGCGGAATGCCCGGAATATTCCACTACGGCGAGGATATGCTTAGGCTGTTAAATCTTCAATAGCAAGAGAGATACTACTCCTGCTATCGCAAACCCTACCCTCATGATTTCTGATTTTTCTCCTCCTATAGCTTCGCCCAAGAGGACGAAAGATAACCCGACAACGCCCATATCATAGATTACGTAGCCAAGCTTTGTGAGGATTGATGCAGGCAGTCCTATTGCGGAAATCATTGCTCCAAGTAGCATTGTGTCTAGAACTCCAGCAACGACACCATTTTTGGCCCCTTCCAGTGCCATAACTGACCTCTTTGGTTAGTTAATCAATTTAAACTTTTAACTTTTTGATCATAACCTTTATGGGAAGAGTTATAATGTTCTTCTTTAAAAGGGGTGTCGATGGGTGTGAGGAAGCTTTTGTTGATAGTTTCCTCTTTAATAATCCTCCTTGTCCTTCTTACCCACAGTAGCGAGCACAGCGTCAATAACTCTGCTATGCGGGAGTTTCTGGAATCTCAGTATGTGCCTGAGGTGGGTCTCCTTAGGGCTTCCATAACCTCATATCCGGACAACGAGACTATATGGCTTGCCAACGATAATGTTCTCGCTGAGAGGGCTTTAAGGTTGCTTGGCTCTCCTCTTTGGAGGAACGTCAGCGAAGCCCTTAGGAGGTACAATATCTCCTATAACGGGAGAATTGATCCTCTCCTGGGTAAGCCCTTAAATGAATTCTTCTGTCCAGAAGTAATCACGATTGGAAATGTTTGCTCGAAAAAGTTCAATACGACCCTTCTTCTAAAGCTCGAGCGAGCTAACGAATCCTGTAGGATGGATGACTGGCAGGAGTACGCTGACCTTCTAGCCTATGGAGCCTTGAGCGATCTCTTAGTTGGAAACGAAACTGGTGCCTTTACCATGTACTTAAGGCTACTAAAAATGTGGGATGGTTACGGTTTTAGGGATAAGGCATTTTCTGGAGTGTATCAGACTTACAAATGCGCCCTGTTCATATACCTGTATAAGTCCCTGGGGATGCCGAAAGAAGGGAGAGACGTTTATGAGGCATGCATTCAGATAATAAGTGAGCTTCAAGCGGATAATGGGGGAATAATCACGGGCTATAGGGTGGTTGATGGAAATGTTGTCCCTGTTGGGGATGCAAATACTGAGACGACATCTATCGTTGCCATATCCCTCCTCGGTAACCGGTAAGCTTTTCTATTTCCTTAAGTCTTTTATACAATAAACCAAAGCTCCATTTGGTGAGGATGATGAAGGCGTTCATAGCTGAAAACGTTCGAGGCATCTATGCCTTCGACGAAAACGGCAAGCTCATAGCTAAGAGGTACTACACGGATAAGCCCGAGAGGGTTCTTGACAAGCTCCTTAAGGGAGAGTTCGTTGAGGATCTTAAGGCTCTTTTGAAGGAGCTCAAGGAGAATGGATACAGTGAATTCGTCTTCGAGCACCCAGAGCTCAGCAGGAAGGTGAAGGAGCTCGGCTACAATGCTACAACCGAGTTCCCCAACCTTGCAGGTGAGAGGCTCAGGAGCAATCCCGAGGAATTCCTGGGGGGGAACTGGTTTGAGGACTACTACAAGGTTGGCGTTGACCTTACAAGGCTCAGAATTCAGGAGCAGAGCGGTGCGAGGGACAAGATGGTTATTCAAGCTATTGAGGCCTTGGACGATATTGACAAGGTGATAAACCTCCTCGTGTCGAGGCTTAGGGAGTGGTACTCGCTTCACTTCCCTGAGCTCGATGAGATTCTCCCAAGGCATCCACAATACGTTGCCTTCGTAAAGACAATAGGCCACAGGGACAACGTTGATGAGGAGAAGCTTAGGGAGCTCGGCCTAAGTGAGGAGAAGATAAAGAAGATCCTCGAGGCCAAAGAGAAGACGATGGGTGCTTGGATGGATGAAACTGATATAAAGGTCGTTCAGGACTTTGCCGAGGAGATAGACAGGCTCTACAAGCTCAGGAGGGAATTAGAGGACTACATCGACAGGGCGATGGATGACGTCGCTCCCAACCTCAAGGCCCTCGTTGGTGCGAAGCTCGCTGCGAGGCTCATCAGCCTTGCTGGTGGCTTAAAGGAGCTTGCAATGATGCCTTCCTCAACGATACAGGTCTTGGGTGCTGAGAAAGCTCTGTTCAGGCACTTAAGGACCGGAGCTAAGCCTCCAAAGCACGGTGTCATCTATCAGTACCCAGCGATAAACCGCTCTCCGTGGTGGCAGAGGGGTAAGATAGCAAGAGCCTTAGCAGGTAAGCTGGCAATAGCGGCTAGAGTCGACTACTTCTCAGGTGAGTACATAGCTGAGGAACTCAAAAAGGAGCTTGAGGCCAGGATAAGGGAGATCAAGGAGAAGTATCCGAAGCCGCCAAAGAGGAAGAGGGAGGAAAGGAAGGGTAAGAGGTGGAAGGATAAGAAAAAGAAGAAGAAAAAGAAGAAGGAGAAGCCTAGGAAGAGGTGATTTAAATGGTTGAGGTTAAGAAGCACAAGTTCCCCGGCGTTTACATTGTCATTGACGACGATGGTAGCGAGAAGATAGCGACCAAGAACCTAGTCCCAGGACAGAGGGTCTACGGTGAGAGGGTAATCAAGTGGGAGGGGGAAGAGTACAGGATATGGAACCCTCACCGCTCAAAGCTTGGAGCTGCGATAATGAATGGCCTCAAGAACTTCCCAATAAAGCCCGGGAAGACCGTGCTTTACCTTGGAATAGCGAGCGGAACCACAGCATCTCACGTGAGTGATATAATAGGCTGGGAAGGGAAAATCTACGGAATTGAGTTCTCCCCAAGGGTTCTCAGGGAGCTTGTTCCTATAGTTGAGGAGAGGAAAAACATAGTGCCAATACTGGGGGATGCTACTAAGCCTGAAGAGTACAGGGCCTTGGTTACAAAGGTCGATGTAATATTCGAGGACGTTGCTCAGCCAACGCAGGCAAAGATACTCATAGACAATGCTGAGGCCTACCTCAAGAGGGGCGGCTATGGAATGATAGCGGTTAAGAGCAGGAGCATAGACGTTACCAAGGAGCCAGAGCAAGTGTTCAGGGAAGTTGAGAGGGAATTGGGCGAGTACTTTGAAGTCATTGAGAGGCTGAACCTTGAGCCCTACGAGAAGGATCATGCACTTTTCGTGGTTAGGAAGCCTTAGCCCTCCTTCTCTATGTTTTTGCTCCAGTTATGATGCTCTGCGTTATTACTACGACGCTTTTAGTTGGGTATATGGGATCTGGTATATTGACCTTTACCAATGGCGTGTTTTTAATTATGGTTGCCTTAATGATAACTTTTGGCTCACATGTTCCAGTTGTCGTGAACGTTATGGAGCCATTACTCTTTTTGAAGACTTTCACGTAGTATTCGCCACTTGTATAGTACCCTGGGGCCCCCATGTAGCTCATCCAGTCTTTTGAGTATATTTCTTCCCCTTCCGCCTTTTGTATTAAGCAATAGCCTTCTGGAGATTCAACATCCTCGTATCCTTCAAATCTTCTCAAGGCCTCTTCAACATTTTTACCAACGATTAGCAATCCATACTCACTTTTCAGGCTTTTAAAGAGTCCTCTAACCTTTTCCTTGTATTTATCTACTTCTATTCCGTACTTCTCGCTGTATCCGACCTTCTTGGGGATCCAGATTTCCACTGTGCAGTTGCCTTTGCAGGTATAGGCTACCTTGTACGTTGAGTTACCCAATGTTATGATCTCTCCCTCTATCAGCTTGCCGAGCGGATAGCTTGGCCACTTCTTAAATACAACGACCACTGGAATTATAGTATAGCTTTTTGGAGGAAGATTGAGCTTAAATTTTAGCGCACCTCTCTCCAGAGTTACGATGTCATTGCTCCAATTAATTTCGAAGAATGTTGCGTTTGGGACGATCGAAAATGTTTCCATGAGAATGAAGCCATTATTGATGAACAGAACTTCCGCGTTCTCCCAAATTTGGTGCGGAAGGTCTATGTATAGAGTCCAGTTAACCGTTTCATTATTCCTGTTGAACACAATGGCATTCAGAGTGTAGCTCTTTTCATCTATCACCTCTAGCGTTCTAATATTGGGGAGGGCCTTTATGGGCCTCAAAGACTCGTATGGGTATCTATCTTCAGGAGATGGAGTGATGATTATGTATACTGCTATTGCTAATATAAGAAAAAAAGAAATAAGAGCAAGCTTATTCTTTTCTGTATTCATAGGTCTTCCTCCTGTTCGCTTATAATTTCCATGAGCTATCTCCATCAAGTCCAAATTCTGGGCATCTGAACTCCCACCAGTGAGGTTGGATAGCGTCTACAGCCTGTTTAGCAGTCTTTCCTTTTGAAAGTTCATCCCAGAATTTTTTGCCTTTTGACTTTATATATATCAGAGCTATTTGGCCTTTTGTCCCAACATATGTTACAGAGTAATATTTTTTGAACCCCTGTCTTAGTTTGTATGAATCGCATCCTAGAACAAAGATCAAAGCTCCATTTAAATTTGCCCCCACTGCTTTAAAATTACCTGCATATATGTCGGTAGTTATACCATAAATATCATCCATGATAAGCCCCCAAATTTCCTTCTTATCATTTTTTGCAGTATGTCCATAATAGTAAATAACTCTAATATCCCTATTTAAAGCTCGAAGGAAATAGTTAGTACATTCAGAATTCCTACACTTGTTGTTACCTGCATTCCATATGATAACAGAGTATTCTTTATTCCTTAATATTTCAGAGACGTAGTCTGTATGATAATAGTTATAATCATCGTCTGGGACATAGTGGATAATTGCATACTTTCCACTACCTGATATTGAGATCATATGATATCTAGATGCAATGGGTGTTACTGCCTTCTCTCTGTTTTCTGCTGCAAATTTAAGACCTATTGGGAAGCCTATAACCTCTTTTGCACTTACAAATGTTGAACTAATAAATAAGCTCAATATTAACCCTAATAACACTATTCTTAAAAACATTCTCATAACATTACCACATTTATTGAAAACTATTACATATTTAAATCTTATGGATTAAAGATCCTAAAAGCAAAAATATTTATAATCACAAAGTTATTGTGATTTAGACTTTAGGTGGGGTAATCCCCCTCTTCTTTCTTTTCATTTTTTGAAGCCTCTGTTCTTTAGTGGAAGATGCTGGATCTTAATTTGCCCGGATTTCGGTGAGCGTTACTGCCAAAAACCTTAAATTCATCTCCCATCTTTTTCTCCTAGGGCTCTAATAATGAGGGTATCGATAATAGTGCCAACATATAATGAGAGGGAGAACCTTGAGGAGCTGTTCTCTAGAATTGACGATGCTCTCAGGAATTATGATTATGAGATAATTATTGTTGATGACGATTCTCCGGATAGAACGTGGGAAAAGGCCCAGGAACTTTCATCTAAATATCCTGTAAAAGTTATTAGGAGGATAAACGAGAAAGGTCTTTCTTCTGCTGTAATAAGGGGATTTAGAGAGGCTAGTGGTGAGATATTTGTTGTGATGGATGCGGATCTTCAGCACCCTCCCGAAGTTCTCCCCGAGCTCCTGAAGAGGATAGAGGAAGGAGCCGACATAGTCATAGCGAGTAGGTACGTTAAAGGTGGAAAAGTTGAGAACTGGCCTTTCTATCGTAAGTTAATCTCGAAAGGTGCTATCATGATAGGTAGAGTGGCCTTACCAAAGATAAGGGATATAAAGGATCCTGTCAGTGGGTTCTTTGCCCTCAGAAGGGAAGTTGTTGAGGGGGTGAAGCTGAACCCCGTGGGCTTTAAGATACTCATGGAGATTCTTATCAAGGGAAACTACTCAAAAGTCGTGGAGGTTCCCTTTACCTTTGGAACTAGGCTAGCGGGAAAGAGCAAACTTAGGGGCAAAACGATGATCAACTATCTAAGGCATCTTTACAGGCTGATGAAGTGGGAGGGTGAAATCGACAGATTAGTTAAGTTCTCCGTCGTTGGACTCTCCGGAGTACTAGTGAACGAGTTCTTTTTATGGCTCTTCGTCCACCTTGGCCTGAGTAAGGAGATCGCGGTTATCCCCTCGACCGAGCTCTCGATTATAAACAACTTCATATGGAACGATCTCTGGACTTTCAAAGATGTAAGAAGAGGAAAGCTGTGGGAGAGACTTTTAAAGTTCCACATGGCAGCGCTTACCGGTGCTATTGTTCAGTTCGTTATCTACTGGGTCTTAGTGTTCCTGGGGCTCCATTACCTTCTCGCTAACCTGCTCGGAATAGGGTTCTCGTTCATAGTGAGGTACATTGTGAATAGGCACGTTACTTGGGGTTGACTATCTTGAATTCCCTTAGGATTTCGACAGCTTTCCTAATTTTCTCCTCCTTTACCTCTCCATACTCATCCTTCAGAGCCTTCCAAGCCTTCTCTTCGCTGAGCTTTTCACTCAGCATCAAGAACTCGTACGTGTGAACAACTAGCATTCTCTCCTCTTCCATGATTTCCTTGAACTTCCTTCCAAGCTCCTCGTTCACGCTTATTAGCTTCTTGTTGCTTATTATTCCCTTCTCCTTCCACTCAAGCCATCCCTCTTCCTCTGTTTGGTTGCCCATGTTGAGCCCTAGGAACTTGGAATCCCTCGCAAGCCCATCCATGACGAGCGATTCCGCAACCTCAACTTTCCTCTGCATACCGAGCTCTCCGAGGTACTTCATGGTGTAACCCCTTGCGACCCTCTCTAATTCGGATTTTTCGGCAGTAGCTATGAACACCGCGGTGGAGAGGACAGCCTTTCCGATTATCGAGAGGCTCTCTAAGCTCAGCTTTTCTGGGGTATCAGCTGAGGTGTGGTAGTAGCTGTCGGGCCATGTTATGGGCATCGTCCCAGGAACGCCGAAGAAGTTGAATATGTCATGATCACTCCCCATCTCGTATGGATAGGCCTTCAGCTTCATCTTAGGTAAAATTGATCCGGAGAAGCTTTTTCCTCCGGAGTTGTACTTCTCAAGATAGAGCTCAAGAATTCCCGGGACTAGTGAAAATCTTGAGAGCGGTGACCTTACCAGCATTATCGTTGACTTCGCTCTATCTTCGCTCCCACCGACCATATCTAGGTTTATGTTGGCGTAGAAATCCTCCACCTTTACCTTTGGAATGAACGCTTGGGTTCCGTGGTACTCTGGGATCCATACGAACGCAAAGCCCACTCTGCCTTTCACTTTGTTTAAGACCCTTGCAAGTTCTATGAGCATTGCACTTCCACTCGCGTTGTCATTTGCTCCCGGCTTTGGATGACATATGTGGGCTGAGAAAACTAGGTACGGGGGATCTCCAACCCTGGCGTACACTATGGGTAGTGTTTCCCTGTTCTTTATCTCGGTCCCAACCTTTATTTCTACCTCTACTCCTCCTTTCTTTGCTTTCCCTATTAAATCATTGGCAACTGTTTCCGGAACTGCCACTGCGGGAATTTTGGCCCACTCAAGATCTTTCTTTGTAAGGAATAGTCCTATATAGGGAAACGCACTACCTGTTCCCTTTCTGTAAGCTATGAATGCCTTCGCTCCGGCTTTGTTAGCCTTTTCATAAGCGTCCCTCCACTTCTCGCCAACGAGAACTACCTTTCCCTCAGCCTTCTCCCAGTCCTCTTCCCTTAAAATTGGAAGAACTTCACCCTTTGCTTCCCCCGAGGGAGAGTGTGCCATCACGAGTAGTGGAGAATCTTTCGTTGTTAGCGTTTTATCTTTGAGCTTGAGCTCTCCTCCTATGAGTTCCCAGGCTATTGGCGAGGGCAACGTTAGGTGCTCTCTTATGCCATCATACTCGTCCTTGAGCATTTTTGCCTCTACTCCTTCTTCCTCAAGCCTCCTAAGAACGTACTCTGCGGCATCCACTATGCCACTCGATCCCTGTATCCTGTGGTACCTAGCTATGTTAACTACGTCCCTAAACACGTTCTCAACGCTGAACTCTTGGATATATCTTTCCATACACATCACCATGTTAAGATTCTCATCAAATAATAAAAAGAGTTGCGAAGTATTTAAATGCATCCATCTGAAAGCATGCATCGGGGATGAATGATGTACATTGGGCATGTTAAGGACACTCCAGAAAAGGATACCGGATTTGAGGGAGTGACGATAAGGTGGCTTATAAGTCCCAAAGTCGGGGCCAGGAATTTTGCGATGAGGTACTTTGTCATGAAGAAGGGTAGCGAAATACCAATTCACCAGCACGATTGGGAGCATGAGATCTTTGTTGTGAAAGGTGAGGGCTACCTAACTAAGGATGGAAAGAACTGGTTTAAGGTTGTTCCCGGGAGCTACATCTACATTCCACCAAATGAGCCCCATGGCTATAAGAACGAGGATTCTGAGACTTTTGAGTTTGTCTGTTTGATTCCAGCTAAGAAGGAGGCTATCCCAGAGGACGAATGGGTTGAGTGACCCTAACCTTTATTAATTCTTTACACATATTTGTATATGTAAACTGAGCTTCATAGGTGAGAAGCTAATGGATTCGAAGGAGGCAATAGAAAAGTTAGAATCGATACTTAGAATTATAGGTTTAAAGAGGAATGAGATTAGGATATACAAGCTTCTCGTCGAAAAGAGAAAGGGAATGAGGATAAGAGAGATTCAGAAAGAGCTCGACATTAGTGAGAGAAGTGTTAGAGAGCATGTCTTAAGTCTGTACAGAAAAGGTCTCCTAGAGAGAGAGCTAATCCAGAGAGGATGGCTCGGATACATTTATGTCCCAGTTCCTCCAGGGGAGCTACTGAAGAGGATAAAAATGAGTATAATCCAAAAAATAGAGGAACTTGAAAAGGAATTTGAAGAGTGAGTAACTTTTAAAATCACTATCAGCGGGTTTTAGCCATGCCTGGTGTGGATGAAATAGATGAGATAATAGCAAGGGAACTCAGGAAGAATGGCAGGGCAACTCTCACTGAATTGGGGAAGAAAGTTGGCCTGACACCTTCTGCTATAAAGAATAGAATTGAGAAGCTTGAAAAGCTTGGCGTAATAAAGGGTTATTCGGCGATAATTGACCCTTCATTTTTTGGAGAGTTCATAACTGCCATTGTTGAAGTTGAACTTGTGGAACCTGAGTCGCATGAGCTGGAGTCCCTCCTAAGGCCAATTTTAAAGATGAGAAACATAGTCGATGTCTATAAGAAAACTGGAGAGTTCCAGCTTGTGATTAGAGGCACGTTCAAGGATGTCGAAGCTTTGAACAGCTTCATAAGGGAGATAAGGAGAACGTACCTCAAAAACCTTGCTAGGAGAACGAGGGTTTCAATAATACTGGAGAACTTTAAAGAAAGCGGAGTCATCTTAAAGTAGGTGGTGAGATGCTGTTCGTAATAAGGAAGGGAAGAAAAAAGGGTGAGCTTGAGGCTTTCGTTATTGAAAATCCTCCGGAAAAGATATCTCAAATAAGGAACGTTAAGGCTGATCACGTTTTAAGGTTGATAATGCGCGATAACAGGCTGTTTAAGGTTCTCGAGGGCAGCCAATACAGGAATCCTAAAGAGATCGAAAAGATGCTGAGGAGCTCTAGGATAATCCTAGCAGATGCCCAGGAATGGGAAGAGTACTTCAAGAGAAAGCTCATGAATAAGAACGTTGAAAAGGCAAGTCTATGCAGGCTGTGCTTGATAAGAGGGGAGATAACGGTTCTTACAGAGGGTAGCAGGATAAAGTACAGGGACGAGTACATCTGCGAGCGTTGTGCCGAGGAAGAGCTTAAGGCAGAGCTTAGGATGAGGTTTAATTCAATAGGAATGTTTGAGCAGGCCAAAAAGCTCCTTGAGAAGTTCAAAGATCTAGATAAGGTGCTCTACGCCTTTGATCCAAGATTTGATCCAACAGAGCATCCGGAAGTTACTAAGTGGGACGAGCTCAAGGCCAAGCACGTTAAGGTTGAGAGGATGACCGTCGACCACCTGAACATTCCGGAGAAGTTCAAGGATGTCCTCAAACTTGAGGGAATAAAAGAGCTCTTGCCCGTTCAAGTTCTCGCAGTAAAGAAGGGCCTCCTTGAGGGGGAAAACCTCCTCGTGGTTTCAGCCACGGCGAGCGGCAAAACGCTTATAGGCGAGCTGGCTGGGGTTCCTAAGGCCCTTGAGGGCAAGAAGATGCTATTCTTAGTTCCCTTGGTTGCCCTAGCTAACCAGAAGTACGAGGACTTCAAGAGGAGGTACTCTAAGCTCGGTCTTAAGGTGGCGATAAGGGTTGGGATGAGCAGGATTAAGACAAAGGAAGAACCAATAGTTGTTGACACAGGAATAGATGCGGACATAATAGTGGGAACCTACGAGGGGATTGACTACCTCTTGAGAGCCGGAAAGAGAATAGGCAACGTTGGAACGGTGGTTATAGATGAAATCCATATGATAGATGATGAGGAGAGAGGGCCCCGTTTAGATGGTCTCATCGCGAGGCTCAGGAGGCTCTATCCAAGAGCTCAGTTCATAGGGCTCTCCGCTACAATTGGAAATCCGGAGGAGCTTGCAAAGTCTCTAGGTATGAAGCTTGTCCTTTACGATGAAAGACCGGTAGATCTAGAGAGGCATATAATAATAGCAAGGAATGAGAGTGAGAAGTGGAGGCACATAGCAAAGCTCTGCAGAGCTGAGGCGATGAGAAAGAGCGAGAAGGGCTTCAAGGGGCAGACGATAGTTTTCACGTTCTCAAGGAAGAGGTGCCACGAGCTTGCTTCTTTCCTAACCGGTAAGGGTCTAAAAGCTAAGCCCTACCATTCGGGATTGCCATACAAGCAGAGAAAGATAACGGAAATGGAGTTTCAGGCCCAGATGATAGATGTAGTGGTTACAACAGCAGCCCTGGGAGCTGGAGTTGACTTCCCCGCGAGCCAAGTGATATTTGAAAGCCTCGCCATGGGAAACAAGTGGCTGACCGTGAGGGAGTTCCACCAGATGCTAGGAAGAGCAGGAAGGCCGATGTATCATGAGAAGGGCAAGGTCTATTTAATAGTCGAGCCCGGGAGAAAGTATTCGGCCCAGATGGAAGGGACTGAGGATGAAATAGCCTTAAAGCTACTAACCTCCTCTATAGAACCCGTAGTCGTTGAGTGGGGAGAGGAGCTCGAGGAGGACAATGTTTTGGCTCATGCCTGCGTTTTTAATAATCTCAGGGTCATAGAGGAAGTCCACTCCCTAACGTTAGGGGCCAGCGAAAGTGCCTCTGAAGTGCTTAAGAGGCTCGAGGAGAAGGAGATGATCAGGGTTAAGGGCTCTAGGGTTGAAGTTACTCCCTACGGGAGAGCCGTAAGTATGAGCTTCCTCCTCCCAAGTGAAGCGGAATTCATAAGGGAGAACCTTGGAAAGATAGATCCCCTGGGCATCGCGATAAAGCTCTTCTCCTTCGAGAACGTTTACCTTCCCGGCTTCCTTCAGAGGGAAATAGAATCCGCAGTAAGGGGCAGGATAAGCTCCAACCTGTTCTCCAGTTCATTCGCAGCTGTCCTTGAGGAGCTCGACAAGATAATCCCGGAGATCAGTCCAAACGCGGCGGATAGACTGTTCTTGATTTATCAGGACTTCTTCAACTGCCCCGAGCAGGACTGCACGGAGTTTGCAATGGAGAGGATAGCGAGAAAAATCGTGGATCTAAGGATTGAGGGAAGAGAACCCTCAAAGATATCAGAGTACTTCAGGAAAGTCTATGGGCTGATAGTATACCCCGGGGACGTGTTTACTTGGCTAGATGGGATAATCAGAAAGCTTGAGGCTGTAGAAAGGATTGCGAAAGTTTTCAATGCGAGAGATGTCCTCAATGAGGCCTCGCTGATTAGGAGGGAAATTGAGGAGGGAAGAAGGTTTAAAGTCAGTGGTAGAGATAAAATGGTGGGAGGGAGAGGAAGTTGGATGAGGAGCAAAAGAGGAGGACAGTGAAGGAGGGAGATTTCGTTCTTCCTGGGGACTACCTGGGTGTAATAGAGGAGTACCTTCCTGGGGATGGGGTCATAGTCGAGGACGGTAACCTCTATTCGGCAAGGGCCGGCTGGGTTAAGATAGACAAGGACAAGATAGAGATAAGCCTCGAGCCAGCCTCCTCAACACCGCCAATTCCAAAAGTGGGGGACATAGTGTACGCGAGGGTCATAGACGTTAAGCAACAGGCTGTCCTTCTGAGGATGATAAAGATCGAAGGTAGGGATAACAGGGAGATAGCGACATCAAAGCTCGCCGGAATACACATCTCTCAGGTCAAGGACGGCTTCGTTGAGGATTTGAGGAACGAGTTCAAGATAGGGGACATAGTAAGGGCAAAGGTCATAACCGATGAGAAAAGCCCGATCCAGCTGACGACAAAGGATCCCGACCTTGGGGTTGTCTACGCCCTCTGCTCGAAGTGCAGGACTCCGCTAGTTAGAAAGGGCAACCAGCTCGTCTGCCCGAAGTGCGGGAACGTCGAGACGAGAAAGCTTTCCACACTCTACAGGAAGGTGAAACTATGAGGGCCAAGAAGGTCATAGTCATCCACGTGAGGGATGACGTTGAGAAGGAGGAGTTCATGAAGGAGGTTCAGAGATTAAATCTCTCTGCATTCGTGTACATCCACGGCAAGCTGAACTCCCTTAAGGTCAACGTTCAGGGAACCAAGGATGAGATAAGAGAAGCTTTAAGGGCCATTAGGGAGGCCCACAAGAGGGTTAGAGGGAGGCTCTATCCTGACAGACAGGGGCTCTTCACGTACTATCCTGACGATATATTCAGGGAGGCAAGCGCCAACGTTTCCCTTCCTATTCTAATAAGAACCCTAGAGTTGCTTGGAGAGAGGGTTGAAGTGAAGGATGAGTACATAAAGACTTCAATGCCTTGGAGGGAGATCGTCGAGCTCGTGAAGAAGCTCAGCGAGGTCGTGAACCAGATAGCCCTACAGACTACAAGGCAGATCAGGGAGGTAGTTGCTCCTGTCTCTGTTGTTTATGACATCGACCCCGAAGAGCTCCTTGACCTTCTCGTCGATTTGGGGTTGGCCGAGTATAAGGAGGATAAGTTTAAATACGAACTAATAAAGAACAAGGAGCAGGCCTTAGAGGAACTCTTAAGGCACCTTGAGGGTGAGGAGGATGAAGATAGAGGTCATAAAGAAAGAGGAGAACTTGCTTGAATTTTACTTGGAGGGTGAGGATCACACGTTCGCCAACTTGCTAGTGGAGACCCTTAGAGAGAACCCTCACGTCAAGTTCACGGCTTACACGATAGAGCACCCGATAACAATGGCGAGGAAGCCGAGATTCAGGGTAGTTACGGACGGGAAGGTTACCCCTGAGCAGGCCCTAGAGGAGGCGGCAAAGAAGATATTCGAGAGGGCCAAGGAAGTCCTTGATGCCTGGGAAAAGGCGATAAAGAAATGAGGGTTTTGGATTTATTTGCCGGAGCTGGGGGCTTTTCTCTCGGCTTTAAACTTTCTGGGTTCGAGATCGTTGGTGCGGTAGAGAACTTCAAGCCCAAGGCCAAGACTTACTCCTATAACTTCCCTGGGGTCAAAGTTGTAGCCCAGGATATAAAGCTGGTAGATCCCAGGGAGTTTGGGAATGTTGATGTTGTAATTGGAGGGCCTCCATGTGAGCCGTTCACTGCTATAAGCCAGAGGAGAATGGAAGAGCCTAGGGACAGGCTGTACAGGGATCCCATTGGAAGGCTAGTTTTGGAGTTCATCAGGTTCGTTAAGGTTCTAAAGCCCAAGGTCTTCGTCATGGAGAATGTTCCCCAGATCATGGAAGTCGAGGAGTACTTAAGGAAGGAGTTTGAGAAGGCTGGGTACGATGTTTACTTCAACGTCCTGAACGCTTTAGATTATGGTGCTCCCCAGATCAGGAGGAGAGTATTCATATCAAACATAGAGCTCAAGCCCAGGAAGGTTAAGGGCCCCAAGAAGGTTTGGGACGTTCTCAAGGACGTTCCTATAGATGCCCCAAACAACGAGCTCTGGAACCCTCCGGGAAAGGTCAGAAGGAAGATACCTTACCTTAAGTGGGGTCAAGCTGCACAGAGGTTCGGAAGGTTCCAGAACTGGATAAGGCTTCATCCCTACAAGCCCGCTCCAACCGTTAGGGGAAACAGCAGGTTCGTTCATCCATTCGAGGACAGGCCGTTAACCGTCAGGGAGCAGGCGAGGCTGATGGGCTTTCCCGATGACTTTGTTTTCCTGGGAGGGAGAAGGGTTCAGTTCGACAGCGTCGGTGAGGCCGTCCCTCCTCCCCTTGCGAGGGCCATAGCTGAATTCATTCTTCGGGAATTCAGCCTATAACCTCCGCCAGTTTCCACCTCTTCACACGCTTCCCTTCCTTTTCAATGTACTCAAGGTTTCTTTCCTTGGCAATCTGCTTTATCTTGCTCTTTAGAGCATTCCATTCGCTGGAAGAGTACAGAATTTCTCCAAATGCAACAGCGGTGTAAACAATGGGCTTATCAAAATTCTCGGGACTAATTATGTTTAGATCTATGAACCTCCCTACCTCCTTCCTGTATTTTAGTCTAATACCCCTTATTTTTTCGATGTGTTTCTGGAGATTCTTAGTGATAACGAGTACATCAACGTCATCAAAGTTCTTGGACTTTAGAACAGATCCAAATATGATAACGGCTACTAGATCATCTCCCAACATGCTTTTCAGTTCCTCTGCGAATTTTTGGAGTTTTATAATTACCTCCCTGTTCATCGCTTAAGGTTTAGCCAGACCTTAATTGGTATAAAAGGTCTGGCTAAACCTTTTATACCAATTATGGTGAACAGAGCAATACCAATAACCACAAAAACCCAATATTTGTTGCTTTCCTTGCACGTGGGGATTTCTCTAAGTTCCGTATCAAGCTTTACTGCCTTTCCCTGATAGAACAGCAGGGGTGGAATTCCCGAGCCAAGTTTCGTCTTTATGGGCTCAGTGTAGTATACCAAGGATTTGGAGATAAGGAGCACGCTTCGGAATTTCTTAGGATTATAGTTCGAGTAAGTGAATGTAGTTTGAACACCGGGCATCTCTGTTTTTATCGAGCTTGGCCAGTTCTTTGGGCAGTTGGAAGTTGCAGATCCATTCTCGAACTTCAAAACTGTGCAGTTCCAAACGGGGTTGAAGCATTCCCCCTCAAGCCTGTACACTTTGAGCTCTATTTTCTTGGCCATAATTGTGAAGTTCCTGGGTGATCCCCCAACCGTTAGCGTGATGTTTTTGTAGGGAATAAGCCTCTCCCTGCGCTGGAGAACGTAAAAACTTCCGTTGATCTCAGCCACTACCGGAGGATCTTCAAGGAGCATATAGCTTTTCCCCAGGAACGTGGCTTTCCCGTTTTCGTCCAAGAAATAAAAGAAATAGTAATCCCCCTCCGGGGAATTCCTCCTGAGAACCCACTCATCAGCTATCTTCTCACGATGAATTCGGAGTGTTTTATGACTACAAAGGTTCTCTTCCAGCTGGTATAACCGAGGCTATGGAGTACTCCTCGTAGGGTGTGTAGGAGTTCGCAAGTACGAACGTTGAAAGGAATATTAAGGCCAAAATCAGCAGGAAGTTGCGGTTAAGCACTTTCTCTCCCCCGCATTAACCCTTCTATATCCCTTAGGTCAAAGACCAGTTCAAATTCTTCCTTACCTCCAGCTCTCTTCGCAATTATGCCAAAATGTATCTCATAGCCGTCAAGTCCTAGAAGGTTTGCCTTTCTCTCGAGCTCCCTAAGTATCTTCTTTATCCTTCTCTTTGTCAGGTCACTCCACTTAACTTCAACGAGGAGTGCCTTCCTATCCCTTTCATTTAGTGCAACTATGTCGATCTCCTCTCCTTTATGCCACCATCTGCCTAGTTTTGTGAATTGGAAAGGGAGTACTCCCTTTCTGTTTGCTTCAATTAAGAACTCCCTTGCAATTCCCTCAAAGGGCTTGCCCAGGAATGAGTTGAAGTTCCTGGTGAAGTCCTCTATTGCATTCTCGGGGAAGTTGCTTTCAATTTCTTCGTAGTATGGGCTAACGAACCTTGACCAGAATAGGAAGTAATTGTCAGAGATCTCATATATCCCCCTCTTGCCGAAGAGGGGAACGACCTTCCGAATTATTCCAAGCTCGCTGAGGGTTCTGAGGTAAGGCATTATTTGATTCTCCTTCATATAGCAGAAGTTTGCTATCTGGGTTATTCTTGTGTTTCCCCTCGCTATCGCCTCTAAGATCGTGAGATAAACCGACAGTTCCCTTAACTCTTCACTAAGCAGGGCTTTGGCTTCTCTAAAGAGAAATGAGGAGGGATTGAAGAAGTTGTTTTTTATTTCCTCCTCAGTGTTATCCCCTTTGAAGAATTCTAGGTACTTTGGTGTGCCCCCGGTTACGGAGTATATCTTTACCAGTTCCTCAGCATTTGCATCAAACCACTCAAACAGGTGCTTAAATTTTAGGGGCTGAACCTTTATGTTTGCATCGCTCCTTCCGTAGATGGGGCTCGAATACCTGAACAGTTCCCTTTTGAGTAGCGAGACGTAGGAGCCGGAAACAACTACCATTGCATTTAGATCTTTATTCTCCTCTATGGCCCTTGCAAGTTCGCTCAAGATTCCTCCTTCCTTTTTTATTAAGTATGAGAACTCATCCAAGATTATGAGAATCCTCCTATTTGTTAACCGTTTTAGAAGACTGAAAAGCGAAGGAAAGTCTGGTATATTCACGTTAATTCCGATGAATTCCGAAACTTTCCTTGATATCAGCTTGAAGTTGTATTCTCTAGGTTTGTCCTCGAATATAATGAATATTCTATCTTTTCCCTTTGAAAACTCATCTAAGAGTCTAGTTTTTCCAACCCTTCTCCTTCCATACACTAAAACAAATGTCATGCCTTCCTTCTCCCACAACTCCTCAAGGATCTCTAGCTCCTCTTTTCTGTTCACAAATTTTCTAATCATGATTATTATAATCATGATTATAGTTTTTAAGGATTTCGAAGAATTAATAAGCCAGATGCTACATCCACCCTTGGTGATAAACGTGCAGAGGAAGGGAATTCTCATAATTATAGATGGCCTTGGAGACAGGCCCATAAAGGAATTCAACGGTAAAACGCCCCTTGAATACGCCAACACTCCGAACATGGATAAGCTCGCTAAAATCGGAATTCTCGGTCAGCAAGACCCAATAAAGCCTGGCCAGCCTGCCGGAAGTGATACTGCCCACTTGAGCATCTTCGGCTACGATCCATACAAGACATATAGGGGAAGAGGTTTCTTTGAAGCATTGGGTGTTGGCCTCGACTTGGATGAAGACGATCTCGCTTTCAGAGTAAATTTCGCAACCATAGGGAACGGCATAATAGTTGACAGGAGGGCAGGTAGGATTAGCACGGAGGAGGCCCACGAGCTCGCCAAGGCCATTCAGGAGCAGGTCGATATAGGTGTTGACTTCATCTTCAAGGGTGCAACCGGCCACAGGGCAGTCCTCGTCTTAAAGGGAATGGCTAAGGGCTACAAGGTCGGGGAGAACGATCCCCACGTTGAAGGAAAGCCCCCTCACAACTTTGACTGGGAAGACGAGGAGAGCAAGAAGGTTGCCGAAATCCTTGAGGAGTTCGTAAAGAAGGCTCACGAGGTCTTGGAGAAGCACCCGATAAACGAGAAGAGGAGAAAGGAAGGGAAGCCAGTCGCAAACTACCTCCTGATTAGGGGGGCTGGAACTTATCCCGATATTCCTATGAAGTTCACAGAGCAGTGGAAGGTTAAGGCGGGGGCAGTTGTTGCAGTAGCATTAGTGAAGGGAGTTGCGAGGGCCATAGGCTTCGATGTGTACACCCCCGAGGGCGCAACAGGAGAGTATAACACCGATGAGATGGCGAAGGCTAAGAAAGCTGTAGAGCTGTTGAAGGACTACGACTTCGTGTTCGTCCACTTCAAGCCCACTGATGCTGCCGGCCACGACAACAATCCAAAGCTTAAGGCTGAGATGATAGAGAAGGCCGACAGGATGGTAGGTTACATAGTTGACAACGTCAACCTTGACGAGGTTGTTATAGCCATAACAGGAGACCACTCAACGCCATGTGAGGTTAAGAATCACAGCGGTGATCCGGTGCCCCTCCTGATCGCGGGAGGTGGAGTCAGGGCAGACTACACGGAGAGCTTTGGTGAGAGGGAAGCAATGCGCGGAGGACTTGGAAGGATAAGGGGCCACGATATAGTGCCCATAATGATGGATCTCATGAACAGAACCGAGAAGTTTGGGGCTTGATCCTTTATCTGTTTTTAATGTCAGGAGAAAATTTTGAGAGCCATCTGTAAGGGTTTATAAGGGGAAATTAAACCTCTTCAAGCTTTTTCCTGGTTTCCTCCGTATCCCTCTTTACATCTTCAAGCATTTTCTTGAGGTTGTTGAGTTCAAGCTTGAGCTCATTTAAAGTTTTGTTGGCCTGATAAACTGCGAATATCAAGACGATGAGAATTATCAGCTCGATAGCTACAGAAACCCAACTGCTTGGGGTTGAACCTTCCCAAGCCATGTTCACATCTCCAGCTCTTTTATCATTTCATTGTCTATAACTATCCTAAACTTTTTTGCCCTATAATACTTCTTCGCCCTGGGATCTCCTTCCTCCAATCTAAGCTCGCTCTCCACCAATCCTGCCTTTTCAAGCTTCCTTAAGTGGAGGTACAGGAGTTGCCTAGAAATGCCGAGAACCTTGGCTAGCTCATAAACGTACCACTCCTTCTCGCAGAGAAGCTTTAGAATTTTAAGTCTGACCGGGTTTGCCAGTGCATCCGCGATCGTCACCAGCTCCTCCGCTTTTACCATGGTTATCATTCCCTACTATACTGCCCTCCTTATTATTTTTTAGGAAAAGAAGAAAAGGGTTATCCACGAAGTTCATTGAGTAAAGGCATTGCCTTTAGCTCTCTCCTGTCCATCTCATACTTGTACTCTATCTCCGCAAGCTTGGTTTCGGGTGTGCACTCAATGTCCTTCTCCCTTAGTTTTTCTACTAGTGCATCAACTGAAACGTTGAAGTAGTCCGCGAGCTCTTGAACCGTATAGTACTTCAGCATTTGGCCGGTTATCAGGCTTTCTTCCTCGTATGAGTCTGAGGTATCTTCGCTTTCTTTAGCTGTATAGTTGGCGAAGGCTATGTATCCAGCGGACAGCACAATTAAGGATAGAAATATCCCAGCTATCCTCTATCTTTGACTTTTTCAGATCCATTCTGAGCATCGTTATCATGCTGTTGAACCCTATGAGCGGGTGGAGGCCGACTAAGCCGATCATCACGAAGCCTAGGTAGGTATGTATGGTTTCCCAGGAGTCCTTACTTAGTCCTAGGAAAGTCCAGCCTATGGATTCGGCAATTCTACCGCTCGGGGCTAAATAACGGACTATTCCAGAGATTGCAATTATGATGAACGTTATAGTGAGCAAAAAATCGATTATACCTCTCAAAAGTGCTGAGGCTCTCATCAGCCTCACCTAATAATCAGTGGAAGGGGCAGCCTTGGGCCCTCTTCCCCTCTTCATACCTCCCTTACACATTTCGCAATGTCCATATGCATGCCCATGCCACTGACTTGAAAGGATCTCATTTACCTGGTCTTCACTTAGCACTTGGGGCTCGTAGCTTACTCTCCTAACCTCGAGGTTCCTGACGAAGGCCCTCAAGTGGTTCTCGCTGCCCTTCATGAGGTTCCCGAACACCTGAATTATGTCTTGGTTGTCGACCTTGGTGAGCCACCCCTCTAAATCCTTTATGTCGGTCTCTTCTATCAGCGACCTTTAGTGCCTCAACTTTATCTGTTGTCATGCCTATCAGCTTATTATAGAGCTCCTGGAGCTCTTGGTTCTCAAATACACCGACTTCATCCAGCGTTAATGGTGCCGTTAGGTTGTACTTCTCTATTAACACTAGCACGGCATCCATGTGCCTCTGCTCGCTCTGGGCTATCATCTCGAATACCGTAAGGTTGCACTTCTCCTATAGGGTTAAGTAAACGTCCCTCGCGAGCTTCTCCTCTTCAACTATGTAGAGTAGGGCTTCTTTTTCTTCTTCGCTCAGCTCGCCGGTGTAGGTGAGGTTCAGCTGAAGAGCCCCTGGGTAAGGCCCAGACTCTCCCCTGTACGCTGCTACGCTACCAACTACAAACCCAAGGAGTACCAGCAGGAGCACCCCAATACCTACCAACTTCTTCCTTATGTTCATAACTTTCCTTTATATGTAAGTTTTATGTTACATATGCATGCTGAAGTTTATAAAGCTTTCTGTCTTAGGTTGGGTGATGATAGTAGTAATGGCGGGTGGAAGGTCAAGGAGAATGGGTAAGGAAAAGCCCGTTCTGAAGGTTGGCGGGGTGCCAATGGTGCTGAGGGTTTACGAAGAGGTTAGCAAAGTTGATGAGAGTATCGTGGCCGTTTCTAGGCATACTCCAAAAACTAGGGAGCTGTGCACTAAGGAGGGAATTGAATTCATCGAAACTCCTGGGGCCGGGTACGTTGAAGATATTAATTACCTATTAAGGGAACTTGGGCCTTTCATAAGCGTTTCCTCTGATTTGCCCTTCATTAAGGCCTCAGACGTCTATGAAATGAAGAAGGAGTTTGATGGAAGGGTAAGCTTGACCGGTGTTTTGCCCTTGAGTTTAGTTCCCAGGGATCTAAATCCCGTCGTGTACAGGGGATATGCAATAGTTGGTGTGAACGCGGTGGGAGTTGAGGGTGAAGAATTCTTCATCTTACACAACCCGTTGCTCGCTTTGAACGTTAACGCACCCTGGGATCTTGAGTTGGCTAATAGAATAACTAAAATACTTGGAAGCAAGGTATTGTTAGAGAGGAGTGATCTCCATGAAGGATCTCAAGGTTATAGGGGATGACAAGGTTACCGCGATAGGAATGGGAACCTGGGGAATTGGGGGGAAGGAAATTCCCGACTACTCCCACGACAAGGAGGCAGTTGAGGCGTTGAGGTTTGGGATAGAGCTGGGCATTAACCTTATCGACACGGCAGAGTTTTATGGGGCCGGCCACAGCGAGGAGTTGGTTGGAGAGGCCATAAAGCCCTACGACAGGGACGAGCTTTTCATAGTCAGCAAGGTCTGGCCAACTCATTTTGGCTATGAATCGGCTAAAAAAGCTGCAAGGGCAAGCGCAAAGAGGCTCGGGACTTACATAGACCTCTACCTTCTTCACTGGCCCGGAACTGACTGGAGGAAAATAGAGGAAACCCTTCACGCGCTGGAGGATCTCGTGGATGATGGACTCATCAGGTACATTGGGGTGAGCAACTTCGACTTGGAACTCCTTAAGCGCTCTCAGGAAGCTATGAGGAAGTACGAGATAGTTGTAAACCAAGTGAAGTACTCGCTTATGGACAGGACTCCCGAGGAAACTGGCTTGCTTGATTACATGAAGAGGGAAAAGATAACGCTCATGGCCTACACCCCTCTCGAGAAGGGCATTTTGGCGAGGAATCAGTGCCTGGCGGAGATAGGGAGGAAGTACAAGAAGACTGCAGCCCAGGTTGCCCTGAACTATTTGATATGGGAGGAGAATGTTGTGGCTATTCCAAAGGCCGTGAAGAAGGAACACATAGAGGAGAACTTTGGGGCGATGGGCTGGAGGTTGAGTAAAGAGGAGAGGGAGAGGGCTAGGATGTGCGTTTAAGAATCGGGTGGTGATTTCGTGGCCTATTTGGTCGAGTTCGGCTACATCTGTCCCCACTGCGGTAAAGCTGTAGAGGAAGACCCAATACAGTTCTTGGAAAGCGAAAAATGTGAGGTTGAAGTCTTTAAATGTCCGCACTGTGGAGGGAAGTTCAAAGTCGTGGCCGTGGAGATTAAGGATATAAATACTGAAACGGGGGATGTAGAAACCTTTGAGTGTGATATTGACGTTAAGTACGAGCATGGAGATTTTGGCCCTTATTGTCCCAAGTGTCTCAACTTCATTCCTTGGGATGTCCTTCCGGACGAGGGGCTTTTTAAGTGCCCGCACTGTGGTGCTGAGTTGAAAGTTGAGTGGATAAGCCTTGAGGAGTTCAAAGAGATGCTTGATTCTCAAGATTGAGAAATTGCTTAAATATAGCATTTGCGGAGGTTTTAAATATGGGGATTGAAGTTCAGAACAACAAAATAATAATTAGGCGTGAACTCAGCGAACTTGATAAGTTCGTGCTTGACGTGGTGAATTTAGTGGGAAGGTATGCTAGGTACGTCATAGTTAGTGGATACGTCATGATATTGCTTGGTCGTTCTCGAGGTACCGAGGACGTTGACTTCATAATTGAAGAACTACCCAGGGAGAAATTCCTTAAAATGTGTGAGGAGGCAGAAAGACATGGCTTTGAATTTCTGAACCCTGAGGACTGTGGTGGGCTTTATGAAATGCTTAGGGGAAAATTGGGAATAAGATTGGCCAGAAAAGGGGAGATAATTCCCAATGCAGAGATAAAGTTTCCTAAGGATGAGTTTCATAGGGAGGCCCTTGAGAATAGGCTTCTAGCTGAGCTCAATGGCAGGGCAATTTACATATCTCCGATAGAGCTTCAGATAGCCTACAAGCTTTACTTAGGCACGGACAGAGATTTTGAGGATGCCTTCTTCTTATATGAGCTCTTCAAAGAGAAAATTAACAGGAGGGCCCTCGATGAATATGCAAGAAGGCTCGGAGTTAAAATCAAATTCTAAGCGGGATATGGAGGAAAGACTGGCCTTCATAAGGCTCTACGTTAAAAAGCTGAAGGAAAATCCCGACGAGGTTTTTAGACAGCAAGTAAAGCTAGTAAATTCCTTTTTAGCATCGGCCAAAAACTTCCCGCTGAGTAAGGAAGAGTACTTGAGGATGAAGGGAGAATTACGGGATTAAACCATCCTAACAGCCTCGTTCAGGGGGAGTATCTTTACCTTATCCTTAATTTCCCTAGTTAACTTTTTATCACCTGCCAGAATCGGCGTTGCTGTGGCCATGGCTAGGGCAACATAAGGAACGTCCTTGGGATCAGGACATATTCTTTTTGCTTCTTCTAGGAAGTCCTCGTAAACCTCTCTATCAATTGTAATTATCTGTTCTCCGATTTTCTCTAAGAGGAATTCAACTTCTTCGTGACTAAGACGAGTGATCTTGACCAATTTAGCATGGAGCCTCTTCAGTTCCTCCCAAAAGTAATCTGGCACAAGGAATTCGAAAGTCCTTGATATATGATTTTTCACAAAAGTTCTTGAGCGGTTCCTCTGTTGTAGAGGGCTGAGAAAACGACGTTGTAGTCGAGAACTACCTTCATCATAACACACCATGTCTTCTCGCAATGGCCTCTGCTAGCTCCTCCGCTAGTTTTCTCCCATCTTCTTCAGACATCTGGGATTTTTGGAAGATTTCCATGAGCCTCTCGGCTTCTCTTATTCTCTCCTCTATTTTCTTAGTTACTTCCACAGCTATCATGCGCCTGACGATTTCCTCAAAATCTTTTCCGAGACCTTCCGGGATTTTTACCTTAATTACGACCTCAACCTCTCCCATCCCGTTACCTCCCAATAGGAAGTGTGCATCCGTTTCCTCCCGCACCTACTGTCGTTTCAATGAGTAATCACTATCAATGAATTCCTGGGGTGCGGGAGGTTGGCTTCAACTGTTGGGTTCATTGGAACCACCGGTTCCTCACCCAACAGTTCATCAGCCTTCGGGCTGAACGGAGACAGCACCAAATACTGTTTAGTCTTCAAGACCCTCCGACGCAGAGCGTCGTCATCGGGCTTAACCACCATACCTAATTGAGTTTACAGGACAAAAGTAATTAAAATGTTACGATTGTAATGACCCAGAGAACAGCCTATCCAAGTACCTTTCTCCCTACTTTGAAATCATTCAACTCAAAAACTAGATAACCTCTTTCCCTTAACGTTTCCTTTTCCCCAATCTTTTTGGCAATTAAGCCATAGGATTTTCTCCATTGTTCCAAACCAACAAGTTCAGCTTTCCTTTCTAATTTCTCAAGTATCCTTTTTGCATTCCTCTCACTCAGCTCTTCCCACTTCACTTCAACGAAGAGAGCTTTCTTTTCCCTCTCATTCAGAGCAACGATATCAATTTCCTCTTTTTTGTGCCACTATCTCCCGATTTTGGTGAATCTATAGAGCGGGTTTCATCGTGTTGGGGAGGATGACGCCGGTAGGCGTCCTCTCAATCGATAAACCCCGAGCCCGCTTGGGCGGGTAGGGGTAACGGGCCCTAGACCGGGCCCGCGGGCTGAGCCGAAACCGGCGACGGGAGTAGGTGATGAGCCCGCAAACCGATGAAGGCCTTGAAGGGCTGGGGTAATGACACCCAAGAGGAACCCTCGCCCTTCAGGGCGGGGAGGAGGTCGGTGGTGCTTCTCTGCCAACTATTCCGAGGTTTAGGAGTATGCTGAGGTATCGCGTTAGTTTTGAGCTCTCGAGCCCGTCGCGTTCTTCAGCTCGTTGAAGGAGCGGTAGCCGTAGCTTATCGCCTCGAGTATTGTATTGTAAGTGCTGAGGTCGCGAAGCTCGTAGCGGAGCAGATACTCGGCTTCTTCGTAGAGAAATCCTCTATTGAAGAACTCCTCTTTTGCATTCTCCTCTGGCGATAATGAAGGATCTACTCTGGGATTCCATCGACCATTCCGTAAACTTTCACAAGATCTTCAAGACTGTATCCTGGGAGGAACTCGTGGATATCATGGAACTTAAGTGGTTCTACCTTTAGGGAGAGAGTCCTCCTTCCATAGAGCGGGCTGCCATATGGTATCAAATCCTCCATCATTGAAATGCTGGAACCGCAGAGTACTATGACTCCTTTTCCTCTGAAGTCTAGATGTTCTTGTATTATACTTAGTTAAAATCTGAAATTCGTCAAATATTACAACTACATCTTCGGGAAGTCGCTCAAAGAACTCATAAAATGACTTAATTGGATGCTTCAGCAGGGAGATGTCGTTTGTAAGTGAGAAGAGCTTCGCGTTGAGTGTCTTTAAAGTTTCGTGGATTTCTTCCTCCTTACAGAGGTGATAGAGAGTCCTAAAGTCCTTTGATGCCTCAACTAAGAGCCTTGTCTTTCTGACTCTCCTCCTTCCATATATTATAACGAGGGATCCCCTCTCGAAGGCTTTCCTAAGTGTCCTTAGCTCCTCCTCCCTGTCGACGAACTTTTGTGTAATCGTGATTATATAATCATTTATAAAACTCTTCCGATAAACACATCTGCCGAACAATTTTCTTAAACGTCTTAGCTTAACCCCAGGTAAGGGGGACTAATGAAAGGTTACAAGGGGAAAATTCTCAGGGTCGATCTAACAAGCGGTGATGTTTTAATAGAACCCCTTGAGGATGATGTTATAGAGAAGTTCATCGGCGGGAAGGGGCTCGGCTATTATCTCATGTACAAGGAGGTTCCCCTAGGGACAGACCCCTTCAGCCCGGGGAATAAGTTGCTCTTCGTTCCTGGAGCCCTAACCGGTCTAATCCCAGGATCCAGTAAGGTTATAGCCGTGAGCAAAAGTCCCGAGACTAGGCTAATAAGTGATTCGAGCGGTGGAGATGCCTTTGGTTCAAAGCTCAAGGGTCACTTTGATGCCGTGATAATAGAGGGGAGGGCGGAAGAACCAGTTTACATCCACATCTACGAGGGCCAGGCCGAGATCAGAGATGCTGGGGAGCTATGGGGGAAGGGAGTTTACGAGGCAACTAACGAGCTCTGGAGGAAGTATCCAAAGGCCAGCATAGCGATGATAGGGAGGGCCGGGGAAAACAGGGTGAGAATAGCGAACATAGTTTACGACTCAGAGAGGGCCAGCGGAAGGGGAGGCCTTGGAGCGGTGATGGGTAGCAAGAACCTTAAAGCCGTGGTAGTTGAGCCTGGGGAGAAGCCTGAGGTAGCCAATAGAGAGGAGTACGAGAGGCTCTGGAAGGAGTACTACGATTCCTATGCCACAGATCCCAAGTACGAGCACACCCGCAATTACGGAACCACGGATGGCCTAAGGAGCTCAGCCTCCCTGGGAATGAGCCCTGCCTACAACTTCTCGAGGCCATACATTCCCGACGAGCTGGCGAGCAAATTGGCTGGGGATGAAGTTAAGAAGTATGAGATAGAGCCGGAATGGTTCATCCACGGAAAGAGCTGTCCGATTAAGTGCGCCCGTTATGTAGAGGTTGAGTACAGGGGCAGGAGGATAAGGGTGAAGCCAGAGTACGAAAGCATAGCCATGCTCGGTGCCGCAACGGGTGTATTCAACTTTCCGGCGGTGGCGTACTTCAACCACCTTGCCAATGACCTCGGTCTCGACAGCATAGCCGCTGGAAACGTCATAGGCTGGTTCTTTGAGCTTGTTGAGAGGGGATTAATAACGGGGGAAGAGATAGGGTTTAAGGTCAAGGGATTTGGCGATGAGGAGGCTGAGGAAAACTGCTCATGCTAATAGCCGAGAGGAAGGGTATTGGGGCCGTCTTGGCGGAGGGAGTTAAGAGGGCCTGCGAGATCCTAGGAAGGGGTTGCGAGTTTGCGGTTCACGTTAAGGGCCTAGAAGCTCCGGCCTGGGATCCAAGGGGTAGGAGGACTTACGCCTTAAGCTATGCAACGGCCGACGTTGGGGCCTCCCACATGAGGGGCTGGCCGAGGCCCCATCAGCTGCCAAATCAAGGGCCCGCTAAAGAGCTCGTTCCTTCGTTGATTGAGGCCAGGGACGAGAGCTACATCTTCGATATGCTTGGGGTCTGTAAGTTCGTTCCCTACAAGCTTGATGATCTCGCTAAGTTCTTCTCAATAGTCACGGGAAGGGAGTGGAGCGTTGAAAAGCTAAGGAGAGTTGCTTGGGCAGTTGAGAGCATAGCCAGGATTCATAATGCTTTGGACTGGGTAACTCCGCCTTTGGATGACATCATACCCCCAAGGTGGTGGGAGCCAGAGCCCAATGGTCCTGCTAAGGGCAACGCTGCATTTATAGACTACAATGACTTCCTTGAGGCGAGGAAGGAGTTCTACAGGCTTAGAGGATGGCATGAGGAGCTCGGCGTCCCACTGCCGGAGACCATGGAGAGACTTGGCTACCCCGAATTCAAGGAGGATGCTAAGAGAGCCTTGGAGGTCGTGAGGGGGGAGGCTTTAATAATTTTATTCTTTTAAAGGATCATCCTCAAGGCCATAATCACCAAAAACATTGCAAAAATCTTCTTGAGGATTTCTGGATGTGTCTTGTGGGCAGTAGTGGCTCCAAGGTAGCCTCCCACTATCAGTCCTGGGGCTAGGGTTAGGATTATCCTGGGGTCAACGTGGCCCAACCTGTAGTGCCCTATGCTCCCGGCGAGCGCCGTAAAGAATAGGGCAAGGCTTGAAGTTCCTATGGCGTACCTCATTGGTATCCCTGCCAGAGAGTGGAACAGCGGGACGTTTAGAACTCCACCACTTATCCCCAGGAGACCGCTCATAGTTCCTGATATGATCCCTATTATCGGAATCGCTCTGTAGTTTATGTTCGGATTTTCATCACCCTCTTCTCTCTTCTTCAGAAGGGTGTAGGAGAGGTACAGGAGTAAAATCCCAAACGCTATCCTGAGGGCTTTCTCAGGCAATAGGGACGAGGCATAGGAGCCTAAAATCGCGGAGGGAACTGAAAATACCTCTTTCAACAAAACAACTTTAGGTAACACGGAATCCCTTCTTAGATGGGTCACGGCCGAAGAGAAGGAGCTTACCGTTATGCACGCCAAGCTCGTCCCTATTGCGAGGTGAATGGGCTTCCCCAGGATAACTAGGGTGGGAACTATCAGGAAACCTCCTCCCACCCCGAGGAGCCCAGCGAGGAAGCCTATGCCTAATCCAAGAACCGCGAACTCAAGCATCAGTACTGCTCCCTCATCGTCCTTATCACGGGGTCATGGATTAGGGTTGATGTTATACTGTCAACCATCCTGAAGAACTCTTCTTTACCCCTCTCTAAGTCTAGGTTTTGAACTCCTATAACCTCAAGCTCTTTCCCCAGGATCCACTTTCCCAGGATGATCTTTTCTTTATCTCCCTTCTTTGCGTCAATCCTGACTAGGCCATAGGGAATATCCGCTGTCCACCAGTTTGCCTTAAACGTTACCTCCCATCCAGCTTTTCTTACAGCTTTTTCGAGCATTTTCATAGTATCTAATGGGCCGGATTGCGTTTTAAAAGTAATAACAAGCCACAGCCCATCCTTATCCATGTTCTCCCTAATTATGTCCTCCAACATTTTTCATACCCCCCTGGTTAATGCTCCTAACAAGAAGCTTATAACTGCTATGAATGTAGCCATCTTCAAACTTTTCTGTGACTTATTGGCCTTCTTGGGATCTCTCAGAACATCGATGCTTGCCTTTAATATCATGCCATCTACTATTATCATTGGGGCGTATCCCAGCCCTATTCCAACCTTAACAGGAAGGAATGAAGCTATAACTGTGGCGAAGCCAAAGATTGAAGCTATTATTCCAGCCTTTCTCTCTCCCAGGATTATTGGCAGGGTTCTCGCTCCCATCTCCCTGTCCCCTTCAACGTCTTCAATGTCCTTCATTATCTCCCTCGCAACATTAACGAGGAACGCGCATACGGCCAAGTACCCGGCAAGCCCAATTCTACCTACTCCAACAGCCCCATATATTGGGGTAACTCCGGTTAGCGTTGCCACGGCTAAATTCCCCACGAAGGGAAGGGGCTTGAGCTTCCATGCATAAAGGAAAGTTAGAGCGTAAGCTACAAATGCGAAGAGAAACGCTTCAACCCCAAGGAAATATGCTAGGATTAACCCAATTGAGTACTGAATTAATGCATAGTACAATGCGACCTTCCTGGGAATTGCCCCCCTGGGGATCGGCCTCTCTGGCCTGTTTATCTTGTCTATCTCGTAGTCGAAGTAGTCATTAATGGTGTTCCCCGCAGAACAGCCGAAGTACACCACCAAAAATATTAGGGCTAGCTTTTTCAGTCCGGGAATTCCCTCATAGGCAACTAGGGCACCTAAAATGCCAACTATCCCAGCTAAGATGCAGTTGTGGGGTCTCATGATCTCGATGAAAGCTTTACCCTCCACTTTCTCCCCCATCTTAACATTGGAAAAGTGTAAATAAGGTTAATGGGAAACCTTTTTGGGTGGTAAAATGAGGGTTTTGGTGACGGGGGGTGCTGGGTTTATAGGGTCTCACTTGGTGGATGCGTTGATGGAGAGGGGATATGAGGTAAGGGTTCTTGATGACTTGAGCGCTGGAGTCCTTGAGAATATAGAGAGGTGGCTCGATCACGAGAGGTTCGAGTTCATAAAGGGAGACATGAGGGATCCTGGGATAGTGGAGGAGGCTGTGAAGGATGTTGACGTTGTCTTTCATCTTGCTGCAAACCCTGAAGTCAGGATAGGCTCCCAAAGCCCCGAGCTCCTTTATGAGACGAATGTGCTGATAACTTATAACCTCCTTCAGGCCATGAGGGATTCTAACGCTAAGTACTTGGTCTTTACATCATCTTCAACCGTCTACGGTGACGCCGAGAAGCTTCCGACCCCGGAAGACTATGCTCCCCTTGAGCCAATAAGCGTTTATGGGGGAGCTAAGCTGGCGGCTGAGGCCATGATAAGTGGCTACGCTCACACTTTTGACTTCAACGCCCTGATAATTAGGCTTGCAAACATAATAGGGAAGAGGTCTAACCATGGCGTCATCTATGATTTCATAAACAAGCTGAGGAGGAATCCTGAGGAGCTTGAGATTTTGGGGGATGGGACTCAGAGGAAGAGCTACCTTCACGTGAGTGATACAATTGAGGGCATGCTCACGATATTCGAGCACTTCAGAAAGGAGGGTAAGAGGGTCGACTTCTACAACTTGGGTAACGAGGACTGGATAACCGTTAGGGAGATAGCCGAGATAGTCAGCGAGGAGATGGGCCTGAGTCCCGAGTTCAAGTTCACGGGTGGTGTTGATGGGGGAAGGGGCTGGAAGGGAGATGTTAAGTTGATGCTCCTCGATATAAGCAAGGCCAAGAGGACTGGCTGGAGACCGAGGCTGAACAGCCACGAAGCCGTGAGGAGAACCGTTCGAGAGTTGCTAGGGAAAGATTTATAAGTGGCCTCTTTAACCCGATGACAGTTAAAAAGAAAAACCTTCCCTTCTGGGGGTGTGGGTGTTGGCAGAGGCAGTTAAGATGAAGTTCGAGATACCCGTATGTACCTCATGTGGAAGGGAGATCACACCTAGGGAGCATGCCACTCACTTCGTCTGTCCCAACTGCGGCGAAGCTATAATCTGGAGATGTGAAACCTGCAGGCTTCTAGCGAAGCCTTATAAGTGCCCGAAGTGTGGATGGGAGGGACCCTGAATGAGCGACTTCAACCTTGTTGGGGTTATTAGGGTAATGCCAAGCGACCCAGAGGTAAACCTTGATGAGCTTGAGGAGAAGCTTAAGGCAGTAATTCCAGAGAAGTATGGCCTTGCAAAGGTCGAGAGGGAGCCAATAGCCTTCGGTTTAGTTGCACTAAAGTTCTACGTCCTTGGAAAGGATGAAGAGGGTTATTCATTCGATGAAGTTGCGGAGAAGTTCAAAGAAGTGGAGAACGTAGAGAGCGCTGAGGTTGAGACTGTATCAAGGATTTAAAGGCTTAAACCCAAACTGAGCTTGGGCCTCTTCCACTCGTCAAGCATTGCCTTTAAATCTTCGTTCTCTATTTTTCCATATAGCTCCTCGAACTCTTTCTTTGCTTCTTCGTTTCCAAGTCTCCACTCTGCAAGCTTCTCTATCGCCTGGAAGAACTGTCTCGTGTCATCTTCAAAGAGCTCGGCGAATACTGGGGCTACATCTTTTAAGGCCTGATAGTTTGATTCGTTGAAGAGCCCCTCAATAAACTCGAGGACTGACTCGAATGCAATCCCATATAGATCTTCATCACTCTCCGCCCTCTGAAGCGCCTTTCTTAAGCTTAAAGCAGCTTTCTTGTTCTCTCCTCTTCCCGCGTATATTTCACTCTCAACGAGCCTTGAGTGAACCTCTATCTCCTCATCTATGGGGTTCCTTAGGACTTCTTGTATAAGTTTCATTGCCTTCTCGTACTCTCCTAGCTCGTAGTGGAAGTGGGCTAGGTCGATCAGGCTTATAAGGTAGTTCTTCTCGTCATTTAGCTTTGCGAAGATGTTCCTCGCCTTCTCCATTATTCTTATTGCCTCTTCCGTCTCTTCGAGCTCATCCTTAACGATCGCGATGTTGGCAAGTGTTAGTGCCTTCTCCTTCTCATTTCCTAGTTCTTCCTCTACCTTAAGGAGTTCTTCATAGGCTTTTAGGGCCTCTTCAGGCATCCCAAAGTGCTCATACGCATCAGCTAGGTAATAAAGTGCTTCCGCGTACTCCTCTCTGTCTTTACCTTTCCTTTTTTCAACAACCTTTTTGTACAATTCTATTCCTTTTTCTGTTTCCCCTAAGTGCTCGTACGTGTGTGCGATTTCGTGGATTAAATCAAAGTTCTCGCATTCTATTGCAACTTGTCCTGCCCTTTCCAGCTCCTTTTTCAACTGTTCTTCCTCTTCTATTATGTCTAGGTAATCTTCAATAATCTCAAGGAGCTTTTCACAGTTCTTTTCTTTTATCGCGTTCTCCCACTCTCTTGTAATCTCTTTCATCTTTATCCCCGTTTAGGCTAGCCTAATTAGTATTAAAAATGTTAGGATTTATGTCAAAAATCTAGAGTCAACCTTTTCAGATTGAAATTGACATGTCTAAAGCCCATTTTGGGAAAATGAAGTTTCAGAGGGAAAAATAAATAAAGGTGTGTGCATTTTATATACCTTGGTGAGTAAATATGAAGAAGGCTGTTGGGATTTTAGCAGCCCTCCTCTTAGCTGTAGCAGTGTTTGTCAGTGGATGTATTGGTGGGGGAGGGCCAACGAAAATCGTATGGGCTTCTACACAGCTGAATCCACCAGAAGAAAGAGCTTTTGTCCTAAATGAGCTTATTCCGCCCTTTAAAGATAAGACCAGCATTGATGTCGATTTTATCCCCATAAGTTACTCTGATCTAGCAACGAGGCTTGAAGGTGAGGAGCAATCTGGGCAAGTGACCATTGACGTTGTTGCAGATCTTCACGGTGGTCTTGATTACTTTAATGCTAAGGGCTGGCTAACTGATTTGAGTGATAAGGTAAAGACCCTCCAAGGAAGAACGTTCATAGAGAGCTACATGAACTACGCCACCGATAGGAACGGTAAGGTCTTCTACGTTCCATGGATGAGTGCAACCTATGTTATGGTTGTCAACAAGGAAGCCTTTAAGTACCTCCCATCGGGACTTACCGAGCAGGATGTTATCCAGGGAACTGAGAAGTGGACCTATGAGAATCTCTTAGCTTGGGTTAAGAACATCTATGAAAAGACTGGAAAGAAAGCCTTTGGGCTTCCGGCTGGGCCAAAAGGATTATTACACAGGTTCATACATGGTTATCTCTATCCGAGCTTTACAGGATATGAGGCTAAGAAGTTCGACAGCTCTGAGGCAATAGATATGTGGAACTACTTCAAGGAGCTCTGGAAGTACACTAATCCAGCATCAACGACCTGGGATGCAATGGCAGACCCACTCTTACAGGGTGAGGTTCTAATTGCCTGGGATCACACAGCTAGAATAAAGAATGCCATTGTGACTAAGCCCGACCAATTCGTGGTAGTCCCAGTTCCAAGGGGA
The DNA here is from genome assembly GCF_041647995.1 of Pyrococcus kukulkanii. Classification (NCBI taxonomy): domain Archaea; kingdom Methanobacteriati; phylum Methanobacteriota; class Thermococci; order Thermococcales; family Thermococcaceae; genus Pyrococcus; species Pyrococcus kukulkanii. Next base: position 564,668 of record NZ_JARRIB010000001.1, on the reverse strand, counting down.
CCGAAGGGCAGGGGGTTCATTGTAGTGCTGGCAGGACTTGCAATTCCAAAGAACGCTCCACACCCAGATGAGGCTTGGAAGCTCATTGACTATCTTACTCAGCCAGAAACCCAGGTTAAAGTTCTAGAGAAGGTAGGATTCTTCCCAACAGTAAAAGAAGCCGCTAATGCCGTTCCAGAGGGGCCACTTAAGATTCTAGTTGAGGGAGTAACTGCACAATCATCAACAAAGGATGCTTTAATTGTCATGATTCCAAACCTTGGTGAGAAGGGTGGTGAGTTCAGCGGTATCTACAGGGATGCCTTTAAGAGAATAATCCTCCAAGGTGAGGATCCACAGAAGGTTATTAGTGAGCTAGGGCCAAAACTTCACAATCTCTTCAAGGAGAAGGGAATTCCTGAGCCATGATTCTCTCCTTTTCTTTTTAACTTTGGAGGGGTTGGCATGAAAGCAAAACATGTTCCTTATTTGCTTCTCTTGCCAGCGGTGGCATATCTTCTATTTTTTATTGGTTATCCTCTAGTTCAGGCTCTTTACTTAGCTTTTACAAAGAATGGGGCGTTTTCTCTTGAGACAGTTAGAAGAGCTACCTCTGACCCGACCTTTTGGCAGGCCCTCAAGTACACTATACTGCTTGCGGTAGCTATCGTGCCAGTTCAGTTAATTCTAGCTTTAATATTAGCTTTAGCAGTTAATAGGGCATTTAGAGGTAAAGACTTTACAATATATTCTTTGATAATTCCCCTAACGATTAGTGATGTTGCTGCGGGCTTAATCTGGTACACGATGCTTTCCGATTATGGTTTTATGAACAAGCTACTTCTGAACTTGGGCCTCGTTTCCCAGCCGATCCACTTCTTTGGTTACGAGTATAGGATGATGGAGTTTCTGGCCATAGTTATAGCCGAGGTGTGGAGGGCTACTGCCATAGTCTTTGTCATAATACTTGCAGGATTGCAAATGATTAGTAGGGAGTACCTCGAAGCTGCTGAAGTGTTTGGTGCTGGTTACTGGACGAGGCTCAGGAAAATAGTAATCCCAATGCTTAAACCAAGCATCCAGAGTGCCCTAATAATTAGAACACTGTTTGCGATGCAGGTCTTCGGTGTCGTCTGGATCTTAGCAGGGAGAGATATTCCAGTTCTGGCCGGAGAGGGATTCTATCAATTGACGGAAATTAAAGACTATGGAGTTGCGTCAATTTATGCATTGACTATCGCATTGCTCTCGATAATCCTTGGGGCACTGTACGTCAAGTTCCTAAAAGCTGAGTACTTGGAGGTGAGGACATGAACGACAAGACTAAGTTTATGCTAAAGAAAGTGGCTTTTTATGCATTCATTTTCACGGTCGTTGCGTGGATCCTAATTCCGATAATAGTCTCTGCTCTCTATGCATTCTCAACCAAGCAGGACTACTACGATCCTCATAAGATAATTCCCACGCACTTTACAACAGAATGGGTCAAGACTATACTCTTCACTTTGGGAGCTTGGGATGGCATAAAGAACAGTGTCATCGTGGCCGTTCTTACCATTGTAATAAGCTTTGTCCTGGGCATTCCGGCAGGGTACGCGATTGCAAGGTACGCGTTTAAGGGTAAAGACACTATAAAGCTCTCCATAGTCGCATTAAGGATGTTTCCCATACCTGTTATGGCAATTCCTCTAGTTGTGCTGTACATAAAGCTAAACTTAATTGACACACTATTGGGAGTTGCTTTAGCCCACACGGCAATGGCCCTCCCCTTCGTAATCCTAATAACTTCAAGCATTTTCGCTGGGGTGGATAAGGAGCTAGAAGAAGCAGCGATGGTTTTTGGTCTAACAAGGTTCGGTGCTTTCAAGAACATTACTCTCCCCTTGGCTCTTCCAGGATTAGCGGCTGCTGCAATGTTCACGTTCGTCATGAGCTGGAATGAGGTATTCGTAGCATCGATCTTAACCCTGAAGAATAGAACTCTTCCAGCCCAGATCCTCTCCATAGTTGCCGGGGCGGCTGGAGGTGCGGCTCCTGCCTACTATAAATTCGCTGCTGCATTCATAATGATACTTCCAGCGATGCTGTTCATATTCTTCGCGAGGAGGTACCTCGTGACGATGTGGGGAATAACCTTGAGGTGATTGAGGATGGTTGAGGTTAGGCTTGAAAACCTGACAAAGAAGTTTGGAGACTTCACTGCGGTAAATAAACTCAATCTAACGATCAAGGATGGCGAATTCTTAGTCTTGCTGGGGCCGAGCGGTTGTGGAAAGACAACAACATTAAGAATGATAGCCGGCTTGGAAGAACCAACCGAGGGGAAGATATACTTTGGTGATAGGGATGTAACCTACCTACCACCCAAGGACAGGAACATAAGCATGGTCTTCCAGAGCTATGCGGTTTGGCCTCACATGACGGTTTATGACAATATAGCCTTTCCGCTGAGGATAAAGAAGTTTTCAAAGCAAGAGATTGACAAAAAAGTTAGATGGGCCGCTGAACTTCTCCAGATAGAGAGCCTCCTTGACAGGTATCCAGCGCAACTTTCTGGAGGTCAGAGGCAGAGGGTTGCAGTTGCTAGAGCCATAGTAGTTGAGCCTGACGTTCTCCTAATGGACGAACCCTTAAGCAACCTTGACGCTAAGTTAAGGGTCGCGATGAGGGCCGAGATAAAGAAGCTCCAGCAAAGGCTCAAGGTCACCACGATCTACGTAACCCACGACCAAGTTGAGGCAATGACAATGGGAGACAGGATAGCGGTGATGAATCAAGGAAAGTTGCTCCAAGTTGGTCCACCAACCGAGGTTTACCTGAATCCAAAGTCGGTGTTCGTTGCGACGTTCATTGGTGCCCCTGAGATGAACATCCTCGAAGTGTCAGTTAGGGAGAACTACTTAGAGGGGAGAGGGTTCAAGATAGAACTACCCCACGATATAATGGATCTATTAAAGGACTACATGGGCAAGGATGTTCTCTTTGGAATAAGGCCAGAGCACATGATAATTGAGGGAATCGGCGAGATGGCCCATATGAAGAGAACGACGAAAGTTAAAGGCAGGGTTGATTTCGTTGAGGCTTTAGGTACGGACACTATAGTTCATGTAGTCCTTGGTGATGAGCTCATCAAGGTCAAGCTCCCAGGACACATCCCGCTGGAGGTCGGGAAAGAAGTAAACGTGGTCATGGATGTTGAGAGGATTCATGTCTTTGACAAATCTACAGAGGAGGCTATAATCTAGTTGTCAGAATGACATTATATTGTTCTTTAGATTTTCGTTTTCCACGTCTAACTTCTATTATGTTGTCAAATTGGCGGTTCTCTTCTTCATATTTGACATTGTGATATATCCTTGTCTCAATTCTCGATAATTTGTTGGTTATTTTATCCATAACTCCTATAACTGGAGGATTAAATACTAAAAACTTGGACAAAATATCCAAGAGGGGGGGTAAAATATGGAAAAAGTTTCAGACATGATTCACGAATATGCAAGGTGGGGGAGCCTAGACGTCTTGGAAAACGCAAATAGATACCCTGGGCCGAGCGGTTTCTTTGCCTATGTTATGGAAGAAGCATTAAAGGACAGCATAAACCTGATTCCAGAGGTTGGGAGAAAGGCCCACTTTAATGGAGATATCTACATCCACAAGCTCCCATACAGTCTTTACATTCCCTACTGCACGGGCCACAGCATATCTAGGTTGCTTAAGAAAGGCTTAAAGACGCCCACCATAATCTCAAGGCCCGCGAGGCACTTCGACACCTTCGTTGACCACGTGGCAAATTACCTGATAACTCTTCAGCACTACTTCTCTGGAGCTCAGGCCTTTAGTAGCGTTGAGTGGTACGCTGGGCCGTTCATAAGGAAGGAAAACCTTGACAGAAGGAAGATAAGGCAGAACATTCAAAGATTAGTCTACAACCTAAACTATCCAACGAGGATTGGCCTCCAGACACCTTTCACGAACTTCACGGTAACGCTCGATGCCCCAAAGAAAATGCTCGATGGTGATCATGCTGTTTACGACGGGAGGGAAGTTGAGCCTTTGGGAGAGTACGAAAAGGAAGCTAAGGAATTCTTCATAGCATTGACCGAAGTTCTTAGGGAGGGAGACGCCATAGGTCAGCCCTTTACGTTCCCTATCCCAACGCTCATGGTTACCGCTGATATGATATGGAATGACCCAGAGGTGTTCGAGGCTGTCTTCACAACCGCAGCAAAGAGGGGAAGCTTCTACTGGCTGAATACGAACGTTGTAGACCCTGATGCGAGCTATGCAATGTGCTTATATAAGGATGAAAGGATTATATACAGGCACAAAGGCAAGGTCTTCATTTCAACGATAGAGGAATTCTTTGAGAAATTCGCGGGAGCATTGGAGGCAAAAGAGGAGGATGGTGCCGAGTGGTACCTCCCGAAGGAAGACGTTGAGGTGCTTGCAGTTGATATTGAAAATAAGTTAATCAGGTGGAGGAAAGTTAAGAGATTCTTGAGGAAGCAATTTAATAGGGCAATTCGGATAAATCTAGTAGATGGCAGGGTTATCGTGGTTTCACCAGATCATCCAATTCCAGTATACGTAAAGTACGATAGATCGGTTCGGCTAATGAAAGCTGAGGAACTATTAACGCGTTCTCATGGGCAGCATCCTTACAGGATACCGATTCTAGTGTATGAAATGCCGGGTGAGGAAGTTGAATTAGAGCTAGAAGATGGCAGAAAAATTAAAGTTGACGAAAAATTTGGATACTTTTTGGGGCTTTTCTATGGGGATGGGACGTTAATCAGGAGTTCTAACATGGCGAGTAGAACTCGAGGGGAAAAGCATAGGGGCGGATACTATCTAACTGGCATTCAATTTTCAATAAACAGTGAAGAGACGGAAATCAAAGAATTCCTAATAGAATTTTCGAGGAATGTATTAGGGAAGGAGCCCAAGATCAGCGTTGACCCTAGGTGGGAAAGCGTCACATATGTCAGGATTTATGACAGTTATCTTGCCAGAACGCTCTATGATAACGGCGTGTCTGGATTAAGTCACGAAAAGAGGATTCCCTGGTTCATATTCTCAGCTCCTGCCTCGGTTAGGAAAGCGTTCCTTAGGGGGTTACTGGAGAGTGATGGTTATTGGAGGAGGGGATCTTGGGAGTTGCACATAAAGAACGAGGGATTAGCCCTTGATACTTTATTCTTGGCGTCAATTTCTGGGATGTCGGCATACTTCAGGAAGAATAGAGATGGCTCGGTTGTAGTATATTTCCCTGGAAGCTACAGGGGCAAGATTGGAGATTCTAAATACGCAAGATCCCATCATGATGTCGAGGGTGGAATTGGATGGGTTGCGATTCAGAGCATCGAGGAGATTGAGGTCGAGGACCACTTCTATGACGTGGAAGTCGAGGAGTTCCATCATTTCGTTCATAGCGATGGCGTAGTAACCCACAACTGTTGTAGGATAGCTATTGATAGAAGTGAAATGGCCTTTGCCTTTGGCCTAAGCGGGAAGAGCGTTGAGGAAGAGGCCCTTAAAAAACTTGAGAGACAGCGTTTTGGCGGATTGTGGGCCATGCCAGACGTTACCGGCTCGGTAAACGTCACCACAGTTAACCTTCCAAGGATAGCCCTTAAGGCGAGGGATGATGATAAGTTCTGGGAGGAGTACGAGAGGGTTCTAGAGGTAGTTAAGATAACCACGGACTGGTTTAGGGAGAGATATCTGGCTCTTATAAGGAACTATCCCCACATGTACAGCATGATAGTTAACTACCTCGAGGAGTTCCCCTCAAGCCACTTCAACACGATTGGAATTTTGGGCCTTCCCGAGGCCGCGGCAATCTACCTTAACGATCCAAAGCTCTGGACAGAAGGTTCAAGACGGGACTGGCTCAAGGCAGCTGAGCTTATGAAGGAAATGGTTGAGTTCGCGACTTCAAAGGCTAGGGAATGGATGAGAAAAACTGGAACTCCTTGGAACGTTGAGGAGGTTCCTGGGGAAAGTGCTGCAGCTAAGCTTGCCATAAAAGACCTGAAGGAGTTTCCAGAGCTTAGGGAATACCTCAGCGACCCGGAGAATCCGATTTATTCAACGAGCATCGCCCCGTACTACGGCTCTCTTGAGCTTGGCGACAGGATAAGGATAGAGGAGAAAGTTCAGAAGAGCTTCACCGGAGGAGTAATGATGCACATATTCCTGGGGGAGGAGCCCGATCCTGAGGCCCTCGCGAAGCTGACCAAGAGGCTCATGAGGACTGAGCTCGTTTACTGGAGCTACACTCCAGCGATAACCATCTGCAACAAGTGCGGCTACTCCACCACGGGTCTGCATACACACTGTCCTAAGTGTGGAAGCGAGGACGTTGAGATCTGGAGCAGGATCATCGGCTACTACAGGCCCTTGAAGAACTGGAATCCCTTCAGGAAGAAGGAGTTCTGGACGAGGAGGCATTACAGGGGTGGTTGAATGCTTACCAGCGGGTGGAAAGCGGTAAGCATGGTTGACGTCCACGGGAAGGTCACCTTTACGCTTTGGCTCTGCGGGTGCAACCTCAAGTGCCCATTCTGCCACAACTGGAGGATAGCCGAAAGAAGGGGGTGCTTCGAATTGCCCAGGGATGCAATGCTCGAGGAGCTTTCCTCACACTCTTTCCTAATTGATTACTTCCACGTTACAGGTGGAGAACCTTTAATGCAGTGGAGGGAACTAAAGGATCTTTTAGAGGATGTGAAACCCTTAGCGGATGTCAGCTTGAACACCAACCTAACGATAGTGAGGCCGTTGGAGGAGTTACTAAGGTTTGACCTTGTGGATCATATTGCCACTGATATAAAGGCGCCACCCCAGGAACTTTATGGTCTACCAAAAAATGCAAGTGAGAAACTTTGGACGTTATTCCTTAGGGGTCTAGAAGTAATTTCTGAGTACGACCTTTCTCTGGAACTGAGAATCCCAGTTCCCAAAAAGTTTGACGTGCTTCCATGGATTGAAGAGGCCCTTAGACATGTGAACACGAATTTTTATGTTGTCTTGAATCCCTTGGTAGGTAAACCCCTTACAAATCCAAGGGATGATCATTGGTGCTCTCAGCATTGCTGGCCAGATGAGGAAGAGGTTTCTAAAATAGAAAACAGGTTAAAGAGCCTGGGAATTAAGGTTTTCATTAATAGATGGGTCACTGAGTAGTGTACTCTTTGTATATTTCTTCGAGCTCCCTTCTTATGCTCTCAATAGTTCCTTTATCCCAATGAAATGCCATCTCTACTTTTTCCTCAAATTTTTCGCTAGTTCTCATGTAAATGCTGGCATCAATAATTTTCTTTGTCACCGGATCGTACGTTACATTGGCTTCCACTACCTCAATCCTCCACGTGTTTGGATAAACTCCGAAGACATCTTCCCCATTACTTTTCTTTATATACATAGTGCATTTATCATTGCATTCTTCTGAAACTTTCGTCTCATTAAACTTGAATTCATCTGAAAGGGTAAGAGCTATCTCCCCATATGGAATGGCTATCCTTTTTGCCACTGTATAGTTGAACTTCTTGATGTCCTTATATGGCCTGGTAACGTTTCCTACTGTCATCTTCATAATCATCTTGCCAGTTCCGTTTTCCCACAAAATTATTGAGGATGAGCTCCAACGTACGTCTTTAAATCCCTTAGCTTCTCTGTAGGATAGAACTTTATCTTTTAATATCACGGCCTTTCCTGTAGATATGCTCACGAGGGAACTTTCATTTTCTAGCCTTAAAATCCATGTAACGGCGTACTGGGATTCATTTTCTAGGAGCTTGTAAAGTGTTCTTCCTTGTACCTGGGTGGTTGTTGGGGTTTGAGTAGCTTTTTCTCCAATACATCCACTAATTGAGATTGCCAGAACTAAAAGGAATACAAACCAAAACCTATATCCCATTACTTTCACCATCCCTACAGGGTAGCCTGAAGTTTATTAATATATCCTTTTTCTTCATGACACTTCACTTCTCCCTTTAACATTAGAGGTAGGAGATGCGGCAATTGAGAATTCAGCTCCTTATAAATTGAAACCTTTTTAAATTCTTGTAGCATAGAAGGCCGTTCTGGGGATCTTTAGAGTGATTTTACTCGTATGGGAGAGATGACCCCTGTGAGCTTTTGCTGAAGATAACCTTAAACTTGCTTATCGGAGACCAGATCTGGAGGGCTGAAGCTTAGAAGGATAGGCTCGAACCAATGAACCTTTGGGTTATACCGCTCAAGAGGAATCCTCGCCAAGGAGGAAGTCGGCTCTACCCCCTATCACCGTTCTAACTTGGTTCGTCGAGTAGGTTAGCGTCATCGGGCATGGTCAGAAGCATCCTCAAGAAGCGATAAAATATGAGAGCACTTAAAATTCCAGTCCAGGGGCTGTGAGAAGTTCCACGAAGGTTCCTGACTTCATCTATGGACTCTATTTGTGTTCCTGAAGTTCATCTTACAATGACTTTGAGGATCTCGGTAGCGTGGGAAAGAAACTCAGCTGGAAGGAAGTGTCGTGAGAATTTTATGTCTTAAAACGCAGGGGAGAAGAGCTTAGCGTATTGTAAGCTTCAATAGCAATTCCCAAAATTCCCTGCAAGTTGCACTCACATTTAGTGTTGAGATTTGGCGTGAAGTAATTGAAGTGTAAGAGAAAGTTGAGGGCGGGTGAGGCTGGAGAGTTTGATCTTTTTCTTTTCAAGCCTCCTAATGGGAAGGTCTTTGGATGTTAGGTGCGATTAGGAAGCTTGGGGTTGATGGAGTTAAATTCACCAGGACTCTCAAAATTAGTGTTCAAATGTGGGTTTTGATGATATCTAGAAAGAGAGCACGTTGAAGAGTAGGACTTGAGAGACTGTTAGATTAAGGAGTCAGAACTTAAAGGAGTATGGGGCAAACATGAGTAACAAAAATTAGATAAAGTTAAAAATGTATAAATCTCACCATAGGTATGAAGGTGAATTTTCATGAAAAAATCAGATGTAGCCTTGAATGAAGCGGAAATAATAGAATATCTTCATAAAGTGATGGATAACAGGTTTGCAAGCTTCATCCTCAAGGAGATGACGGAGGTCAAAAAGCTGGAAAAATCTCTTGGTGTGTATGCTGGGGTTGTAAAACCAAAAGGCATCAGAGAAAGGCTTCATGCGAAAATCGTTGGAGAAGCTCTTGAGAAGGGTGCCGAGAAATTCGGGGTGAGTCCCGAGGCGATTAAAAGTCACCTCAAGGATCCATATATGAGGAAAGGGTTTGCCGTGGTTCTTAGGAGCATAGCGGAATATGGAATCACGAAACCTCAGAAGTTAATTGCACCATTTTTAGTCGTCTGGGACTTCACGAAGCAGTGCAACCTCAGGTGCAAGCATTGCTACGCTAACGCCACTCCATATCCGGCACCCGATGAGCTGACTCTTAAGGAAAAGCTGAATGTTGTCGACCAACTTGACGAGGCAGGGGTCGCCGCTCTATCCTTCTCTGGAGGAGAACCCTTGATAAACAAGGACTTCTGGAAGGTTGCCGAATACGCTGCCTCAAAAGGCTTTTACCTCTCAGTCGCTACGAACGGAACCCTCATCTCTGAGAATGTTGCGAAAAGACTGAAGGAGGTTGGGATAAGGTACGTTGAGATAAGCCTCGACGGACCAACTCCGGAAATTCACGATGAATTCAGAGGAGTTAAGGGTGCCTTTAACGCCACAATCAGGGGGATAAAGAACGCCAAAGCCGCGGGACTCAGCGTTGGCATAGCAACGACGGCGACCCGTGAGAACCTTGACTACATTCCAGACATACTGGAGCTCGCCAGGGAGCTGAAGGTTGACAGGTTCATAGTATTCAACTTCATACCTACAGGAAGGGGGAAGGAGATAGTTCAGGAAGATCTCACCCCTGAGGAAAGGGAAGAGCTCATGAAGTACCTCTACAAAGAATGGAAGAAGGGAGGCATCCAGATATTCTCTACCTGCCCGGCATACGCGAGAATATCAATAACCGCGATGGAGCGTGGAGAGGGCGACAAGGTCTCGCCAACGCATTTTGCGGAAATTGAAATACCAAAGGAGTTTGGTGGGGCGGCAAAGGCACTAACTGAGTTCATAGGTGGATGTGGTGCGGGTAGGATTTACTGCTCAATCGAGCATAATGGAGATATCCAGCCCTGCGTGTTCATACCCATTAAAGTGGGCAACGTCATAAAGGACGGCTTCGTGAACGTGTGGAAGAACAGCGAGGTCTTCAAGAGACTGAGGGATAGGGATGCACTTGATTACGCCTGCAGGAATTGCCCGTTCAGGTACGTATGCGGCGGCTGCAGGGCAAGGGCATACGCGTATTATGGTGATATCCTTGCCCCCGATCCTGGATGTATACTGATGAAAAAAGAATGGGAAAAGCTAGTTCAGAAGGTGGCTTCATAATGAAGATTCTACTCGTCTCGCCCCCGACTATCAGTGCTATTAAAGCAATTGTCGGCACGACTGGCCCGCCTCTTGGCTTGGCGTATTTAGCTTCTATGGTAAGGGATGAGCACGACGTTAAAATCGTTGATTCCTTAGTGGAGGATTACACTTACAGGGACGTAGAACGGATAATTAAGAAGTACGACCCCGATGTCGTCGGAATAACATCAACGACTTCCATGATGCCTGATGCCTGTATAGTCGCCAAAATCGCAAAGATGCACAACGAGAACGTCAAAGTTGTCATGGGAGGTCCCCATGTCACGTTCGTACCAGAGATGACTTTCAGAGAATGTCCGTATATAGATTTCATAGTGCGGGGGGAGGGCGAGATAACGTTCAAGGAGCTTATTGATGCCCTGGATAAGGGAAAGGATCCATCAGATATCTTAGGACTGAGCATAAATATGGGAGGAAAGGTGAAAAACAATCCTCCTCGCCCTCTCATAAAGGACATTGACACGATTCCCATACCCTCTTACGACCTGCTCCCCATGAAAAAGTACCAGGTGGATGGGGTGAGGTTCGGAACTGTGATGACGAGCAGGGGCTGTCCGTTTGACTGCGTCTTCTGTTCCTCCTCCGCGCAGTTCGGCAAGAGGTGGCGTGGGCATAGTGATTCGAGGGTTATCGAGGAGCTAAGAATACTCCACGATGAGTACAAGATTCGTGAGATAGAGTTCCTCGATGATACCTTCACGTTAAACAGGCCGAGAGCGATAAGGATTGCGGAACGGATTAGGGAGGAAGGCCTGGACATATCATGGTCGGCCTCTTCGAGGGTCGACCTCTTCACAGATGATGTTGCCAGGGCGATGAAGTCCGGCGGCTGTCATACCGTTTACTTCGGAATCGAGTCCGGCTCTCAGAAAACACTTGACTTCATTGGCAAAAGGATAACTCCAGAGCAAGCAGTGGCGGCCGTTAAGAAGGCAAAAAAGTACGGACTCAATGCTTTAGGTTCCTTTGTCATTGGTTTTCCAGAGGAGACGAGAGAAGACGTCGAGAAGACCATAAAATTCTCCAAGAAGGTGGGGGTAGATTTTGCTCAGTTCACGATAGCCACTCCATATCCTGGAACGAGGCTATGGAATTATGCTCTATCGAAGAACCTTATCCTGACGTTCAACTGGAGAAAATATACCACGTTAGATCCTGTTATGAAACTGAAGAATTTCACCTCTGAGCAGATAAAGAGGATGCTTCAGAAAGCCTATCTATCCTTCTACCTGCGCCCCTCGTATTTAATTAAGGATATAATTTCGAGAGGGGGCTTCATATTTAAAAGAGCAATTCCAAGAGCGATAGATTTGCTAAGAGCAAGAATAACGAATAACATCTGACTTATAATTAATCATGGGGTGAATTTGGGGGTTTATATATTCCCTCGCCTTCTTAAGCTGTTCCTCTTTTTGTGGTTTTTGTGAGTCTTTGGGGGAATTAGTGGTTCATTATTCGATAATGGGCAACTAGTGTGGTTTAGTGTTAGTTTCTTGTGCCGTTCTGGTTAGCCGTAATTTGCGTAAGGTTCGTAAATGTTGTTACGACTGACTTTCTACTCCCGTCTTCATCATGTGGCTTTCGGAGGGATTGTGACTTTTCATATCTTCGGTTAAAGTTCCATTCGGGCTTAAAACCCCACACACCGGGACTACTACACCCTAATAATAATTGCAAATAAGGCAAAGCCAGCAAACATCCCACTTCTCACTATCTATGGAACAGTCCATCATAGAAGAAGAATTAACAGGACACTCTAAGTTCGAGCACCCACAGTGTCACGCAAGATAAAACTCCACACGAACACGCAAAACCCACATGGAGAAGACCTCTCCCTTGTTAACCCTGTAGTGTGGTTTAATAGCGAATGTTAAAGTCCTAAGAATATGAGTCACAAAGTTAACTTACTATTATTTTCGCCAGCGGCTTCTTTACTGCTTCCGCTTCACAAGCTTTTTCCTGCTAGTTCCCCAACTCTAACCGAAAAGTTTATAAGCAACACTAAGGAACCTATGGATGGAAGATACAAGTGGTAACTAAAACTCCTGAAGGGATCAAAATAAAAAATAAGGGGGGTGGGCAGAAATGGCCCAGTTGGCAGGTCAACCAATTCTGATTTTGCCCGAAGGGACCCAGAGGTATGTTGGTAGAGATGCCCAGAGAATGAACATCCTTGCTGCAAGGATAATAGCTGAGACTGTTAGGACAACCCTCGGTCCAAAGGGTATGGACAAGATGCTCGTCGACAGCCTCGGAGACATCGTCATCACCAACGACGGTGCCACGATACTCGACGAGATGGACATCCAGCACCCCGCTGCTAAGATGATGGTTGAGGTCGCAAAGACCCAGGACAAGGAGGCTGGCGATGGAACAACAACTGCAGTTGTTATCGCTGGTGAGCTTCTCAGGAAGGCTGAGGAATTACTCGACCAGAACATTCACCCAAGCATAATCATCAAGGGTTACACCCTTGCGGCCCAGAAGGCCCAGGAAATCCTTGACAGCATAGCCAAAGAAGTTAAGCCTGACGATGAGGAGATCCTCCTTAAGGCTGCAATGACTGCAATCACAGGTAAGGCCGCTGAAGAGGAGAGGGAGTACCTCGCTAAGCTTGCGGTTGAAGCTGTCAAGCTGGTTGCCGAGGAGAAGGAAGGGAAGTTCAAAGTTGATATCGACAACATCAAGCTTGAGAAGAAGGAGGGTGGAAGCGTCAGAGACACCAGGCTCATCAGGGGTGTCGTCATCGACAAGGAGGTTGTCCACCCAGGAATGCCCAAGAGGGTTGAGAATGCCAAGATTGCTCTCATAAACGACGCTCTTGAGGTCAAGGAGACCGAGACCGATGCAGAGATAAGGATCACCAGCCCAGAACAGCTCCAGGCCTTCCTTGAGCAGGAAGAAAAGATGCTCAAGGAGATGGTCGACAAGATCAAGGAGGTTGGAGCTAACGTCGTCTTCGTTCAGAAGGGCATTGATGACCTTGCACAGCACTACCTAGCCAAGTACGGAATCCTCGCCGTCAGGAGAGTAAAGAAGAGCGATATGGAGAAGCTCGCTAAGGCTACCGGAGCTAAGATTGTCACCAACATTAGGGATCTCACACCTGAGGATCTAGGTGAGGCTGAGCTCGTCGAGGAGAGGAAGGTTGCCGGAGAGAACATGATCTTCGTCGAGGGCTGCAAGAACCCCAAGGCTGTGACAATACTCATCAGGGGTGGAACTGAGCACGTCGTCGACGAAGTCGAGAGGGCTCTCGAGGATGCCGTTAAGGTCGTTAAGGACATCCTCGAGGACGGCAAGATCATTGCCGGTGGAGGTGCAGCTGAGATCGAGCTCAGCATTAAGCTCGATGAGTACGCTAAGGAAGTCGGTGGCAAGGAGCAGCTTGCAATTGAGGCATTCGCTGAGGCTCTCAAGGTCATACCAAGGACTCTCGCAGAGAACGCTGGTCTTGACCCAATCGAGACCCTCGTGAAGGTCATTGCAGCACACAAGGAGAAGGGACCAACCATCGGAATTGACGTCTACGAGGGCGAGCCAGCAGACATGATGGAGAGGGGTGTCATTGAGCCAGTGAGAGTCAAGAAGCAGGCAATCAAGAGCGCCAGCGAGGCAGCGATAATGATCCTCAGAATCGATGATGTCATTGCTGCCCAGAAACTCGAGAAGGAGAAGGAAGGAGAGAAGGGCGGAGAGTCAGGAACCGAGACAGAGTCTGAGTTCTGAGGCCTCTTCTTAATTCTTTCAAACTTTCCTAAATTTATATTTAACAAATTCTCTTGGAGATTTTTGTTATATATCCATAAATGGGCACTTCAATGTTCTTTAGAGTAGGGCTTCTAAGGGCTCCTGGGATGACGAAAGTTGTATAAGCCCCATTCAAACTTCTATTTGGGACGGAGGATGAAAGTCGCTGTAATCGGCGGGGGTTTGGCTGGATTAACTGCTTCAATATCCTTGGCGAGGAGAGGCCTTGATGTAACAGTTGTAGGCCCAAAATCAAAGGATTCAAATTCCTATTTAGCTCAGGCTGGAATAGCCTTTCCGATACTCGAAGGCGATTCTCCGTATTCCCACGTCCTCGATACTATAAGGGCGGGCAAGTATTTGAATGATGAAGTTGCAGTCTGGAGTGTTATCTCTAAGGCTCCTGAGGCTCATGACTTTCTAACTTCCCTTGGAGTTACGTTTACAGGGAATGAACTTGAGGGAGGACATTCCTACCCCAGAGTGTTTACGATAAAAAGCGAGACCGGAAAGCACATAATCCCGGTTCTTGAAAAGCACGCTAAGGAGCTGGGTGTGAACTTTGTGAGGAAGTTTGCTGAGGAAGTGGGAATTAGAAATAAGAAAGTGGCAGGAGTGTTTGTTGAAGGAGAGTTGCTGAAGTTTGATGCAGTCGTCATAGCAACTGGTGGATTTTCGGGTCTCTATAGATTCACTGCTGGAGTTCAATCTAATCTGGGTCTTCTGATAGGCGATGTTGCGATGAAAGGCATCCCTCTGAGGGATGTTGAGTTTGTGCAGTTCCATCCAACAGGCTTCGTTGGGAGGAGGACTTATCTAATAAGCGAGGCCGTGAGAGGAGCTGGAGCTAAGCTTGTAACCGGTGACGGCGAGAGGTTTGTTAATGAACTTGAAACTAGGGACATAGTTGCAAGGGCAATCTACTTAAAAATGCTTGAAGGTAAGGGTGTTTTCTTGGACGCAACGGGAATAGATGACTTTAAGGAGAGGTTCCCCTACATATATTCATTTTTAAGAAAGGAGGGTATAGACCCCAAGAAAGATCCAATTCCCATAACACCAGTTGCCCACTACACAATGGGTGGAATAAGCGTCGACATATTTTACAGGACGAGGATAAGAGGTCTGTACGCTATAGGAGAAGCTGCGTGTAATGGTTTTCACGGAGCCAATAGACTTGCTAGCAACTCCCTTCTGGAGTGCATAGTTTCTGGACTGGAAGTTGCTAGGACTATATTGAGGGAGAGACCCACAAGGGAGGTAAGTGATGCTCCCTACAGGGGTTATGAGCTCGGGGATATTGATTCCTTAAGGGCCTTGATGTGGGATCATGCTGGGATAGTTAGGGATTCTGATAGCTTAAGGGAAGGTCTTAAGAAGCTTGAGAGCATTGAGGCTGATCCTAGACTGAAGTTGCTTGCTAGAGCAGTTCTAAAGTGTGCCTTAAAAAGAGAGGAGAGTAGAGGGGCCCATTACAGAAGAGACCACCCCATGATGAGGGAAGAGTTCAGGAGACCAAGCTTTTACTTCGAAAATGAGTGTTCCTTATAATTGTTCATGAATTGCCAGCAAGGTTTTAATGTGGGACATTGACATTAACTTCGGTGAGTTTATGAACCTGAAGGAGCTAATGGAAGAAGTTGAGAGGTTAAAAAGGGAGAGAAACGCCGTAATTCTTGCTCACAACTATCAGCTGCCTGAAGTGCAGGATGTTGCGGACTTCGTCGGGGACAGCTTGGAACTGGCAAGGAAAGCAACAAAGGTTAATGCTGATGTAATAGTGTTTGCCGGGGTAGACTTTATGGCGGAAACCGCGAAGATACTGAATCCAGACAAGACGGTTCTGATTCCAACTAGAAAGGCAACATGTGCGATGGCAAACATGCTTAAGGTTAGGCACATACTTGAGGCTAAAGAGAAGTATCCCAACGCCCCGGTAGTTTTGTACGTTAACAGTACCGCCGAGGCTAAAGCTTACGCCGACGTTACAGTTACCTCAGCTAACGCGGTGGAGATAGTGAGCAAGCTAGATTCTGACGTTGTTATATTTGGGCCCGATAAAAACTTGGCCCACTACGTCGCCAAGGTTACGGGTAAGAAGATCATACCAGTTCCTCCGAATGGCCACTGCTACGTTCACCAAAAGTTTACCGTTAAAGACGTCGAGAGGGCCAAGAAACTTCATCCGAATGCCAAGCTGATGGTTCATCCCGAGTGCACCCCGGAAGTTCAGGAGAGGGCCGACATAATAGTCTCAACAGGTGGGATGATAAAGAGGGCCTGTGAGCATGACGAGTGGGTCGTCTTTACCGAGAGGGAGATGGTCTATAGGCTGAAGAAGCTTTATCCGGAGAAGAAGTTCTATCCTGCCAGGACAGATGCGGTCTGCATCGGGATGAAGGCGATAACCCTAAGGCACGTTTACGAGTCATTGAGGGACATGAAGTTCGAAGTCACTGTTCCAGAGGATATAGCTGAAAAGGCAAGAAGGGCCATAGAGAGGATGCTTGAGATGAGTTAACTCCCTGAGACTTCAACTTTTTAAATAATGAAAAATGTGATAAGCTTCCCTACTAGAGCCAAACACTGGGTGATATCATGATCCCTCTCTCGTACCTCCTGAAATTCCTTGAGGAAGATGCTCCTTATGGTGATGTTACAAGTGAAGCAGTAATTCCAGAGAATATGAGTGCTAAGGCAGTAATTATTGCAAAACAAGCTGGGACTATAGCTGGCGTCGAGGAGGCCAAAGCTCTGTTTGAGTACTTCGGTGTTAAGGTTTCTGTGAAGAGGAAGGATGGTGAAGAAGTAAAGGAAGGGGATGTGATCCTAGAACTTGAGGGCAATGCTAGGGCCATACTTCTGGTTGAGAGGACGGCCCTCAATATAATGGGTAGGATGAGTGGAATAGCCACTGAAACTAGGAGGTTGGTTGAGAAAGTAAGAAAGGTCAACCCCAAGGTAAAAGTCGCTGGAACTAGAAAAAGTCTTCTTAGGCCTTTGGATAAGAAGGCAATAATGATTGGGGGAGGAGAACCTCACAGGTTTTCTCTTAGTGATGCGATACTAATAAAGGATAACCATCTGGCCTTAGTTCCACTTGACGAGGCTATAAAGAGAGCCAAATCCTTCAGCGTTTACAAAATAGTTGAGGTAGAGGTCGAGAGCTTAAACGATGCGGTTAGAGCGGCAGAGCTAGGAGCTGACATTGTAATGCTTGACAACATGAAACCCCAGGAAATAGAGAAGGTAATTGAAGAGTTGAAGAGAAGAGGGCTGAGAGATAGGATTAAGATAGAGGTTTCTGGTGGAATAACACCCGAAAATATTGAGGAGTACGCTAAGCTTGATATCGATGTTATAAGCCTTGGCTACCTGACTCATTCAGTCAAGAACTTTGATGTTAGCTTAGAAATCGTCGAGGCTTTTTGACAATTATTTTTATACTCTTCTTTTGAGGTAAAATTATTCAACGGCTACCCACTGGGTCGTTAATGCACAAATGAATGCTGGTATCATTAGGAAAGTTATAGCCAGCACGGCAATTATTTTTGGAATTCTCTCGGTGCTCCTAAGGGACATCACCCCAATAAGGGAAATCAAGGCCCACGTAGTGAACACTATTGGAAGTAAAGGTGTCTCTGGATACTTTACTTTGGCTACTACCACTATAGAACCCACTAGACCAAGGGAAAAGTACGCATAACCGAAAAGCCTGCCCTTTTTAGGTTCAGGCGTCTGGAGGTAGTATAGGGATATCGCTCCGAGTGAGAAATATCCTAGAACTAGGAATGGAAGAAGCAAACTAAGTTGGAGAGCATCTGGAATAATTGCGGAGAACATTACAGCGGGGAGACCACAAAAAGCTGAGGTAATAAGGGCTTGAGCTATAAAGCATCCAATGGAGATGTAGGCCCTAGACAAGAGGCTTCCTCCTTATTGGCCCTCTTGGGAATTCCTCTTCAAATATCTCTGCTGTGAACTTATACACCTTTGTGTCTGGATCGAGCCAGCAGTCTGGGGGCAGTCCTGCCTTCCAGCACGTTTCGGCTAGGAACTCCTCCTCATCCCAGCCCCATTCCACAGGAACTTGAGGTAATAGTAGGCCGGAGTACATGCCTTTCTCCACTATTAGGCCGTCCCTTCCAACCTTTATCTTTTTGGGCCTCTCATGGGGTGGGCCCTCTATCAGCTCTGGTGGAGTTAGAACGCTGACCTCAACGATAAGGTTGTCCATCTCCTCCAACTTCACGGGAGGAAACCTGGGATCATCTACAGCTGCATAAATTGCGGCTTTTATCGTGGCCTTAACAAGGGGATATATTGGTAGGGGAAAGCCTATGCATCCCCTCAGGGCTGCTTGGTGGGGAACTCCATGCCTATTCAATGTAACGAAGACCCCCATCTTTTCCCACAGCTCTGGTGGAGTGTCCTCTGGAGGTTCTATCTCTCTTCCAGTTTTGAGGTATTCCTCTATTGCCCTACGAGCGAGTCTGACGAGGAATTTACCCCACTCATCTTTAATCCTGTACATCGCAACACCTCAGTAGCTCTATTACCTCCTCTACCTTATTAACTTCCCTACCCAGAATTTTCTGGATTTCACTCTTATTCTCACCAAGATCTCCTGATTTAAGGTTGTACAGGAAGAGGTTTGTTATGTCTATTGCTAGAATATCGTTACCCAGGGGGAGCAAATCTAGGGCTGGAGATGGAAAAACTGGGATTATAGTAGTTTCTTCTCCCTTAACGTCCTTTATATAGTTGTACAGCTCTCTGAGCTCCTTTTCATGTTCTTCCCAGGTATCTATAACTTCAAGTATAACGTCCGGATCTCTGAGGTTTATCGCAATGTCAAAATCCACTAAAATTGACCTTGGCAAGTTTTTGGCAAGCTCATACAGCTTTTCTGCATCTTCCTTCCTTAACTTTGTTGCAATGGCCGAGCACGTAATGTCTCCTTCAATGTCAGATACCTCGAGCACTACGAACAATGAGTGGTCGGTGTCGAGTATGTAGTAGTAAGTAAAGTCTCCACGCATCCCATAGTAGAGGGTTTGACTAAATTCTTCGTAGATAAGTCTCATTCCAACTCTCTCCTTTCAATTTCTTCAAGTATATTTTCTCTTGCAACCCTCCTTAATATTACTTCGGGATGGAGATATCTGCAGGATCTTCCAAAAATTTTCCTGGGATCGTAGCCCCTCTTTATTAGTTTACCCATGTTAGTAATAGTAGAATTTCTGCCATGACATCTTATACTTGGCCTCGAGTCTATTGAGAGGAGAGTATTCTCCTTTAATAGAAGGGTCTCCTTTTCTGTTTCCTGACATTATATTATAATTGCATCGTTATTATGTACCATTATACCTCTGGGGAGAGCCCGGGATCCGAGGATAAGCCTCCCGAAGAACTATTCTGGTGGGGCCGCCGGGATTTGAACCCGGGTCACGGGCTCCCGAAGCCCGCAGGATGGGCCAAGCTACCCTACGGCCCCAGTCGGGAGAAACCTTTTCCATTAGGATTATAAACTTTTCTCATAGGCTCTCCCTAACCCTCCTTCTTATGTTGGGATCTCTGTCCGCAAGCTCCTTTAAGAACTCTTCAAAGCTCTTCCAGTCTGGGACTTCTTCATCTAAATATATTCCAGTTCTTCCTATTCTGTCCCTTCTCGTGAGAACCTTAACCCTCTCTTCCACGATATCTATGCTAACCCCAAGGATTTTAGCGACCTCGGGCTCCCTCCCTACTACCTCCCTTTCTATATGGCCCTTTTCCGTGGGAATTATCAAAATCAGCTTTTTGTTTACCCCAGGAACTCTCTGCTTGGTCTTCACTCCCCACAAATCCAGCATTCCTCCCCACTTGTAAAATTCGAGCTCTCTGTCGGTTGGATCTACTAGAAAAAATGTGATCGTTGTCTCTTCATCTATCTCTATATGTCCCTTAATTAAGTGCCATGGAGTAGCCATCACTATCCTTCTCCTCTGGATTAGATCACCCAAGGCCAGCTCTATCATGTAGCTTGGCACCCGGTAGGGAATGACGATATCTATATCGCTGTCCTTTCTAACGTCTCCCCTTGCAACACTACCGTAAACGTGGGGATCAAAATCCTTCAATAACTCCATTATCTTAAGGGCCTTCTCCCTTTTCTTCCATAGAATCTTCCACCTTTTCGGAGTGTAAATTACTTCCCTCTCGTCCCAGACCCTAACCACCTTTTCCCTGGGCATCGGAGGTTATAGAACGAAAGAATTAATAAGTCTAAGGGAAGTCTTTCAGGTCTGCCCGTATCCTCTCCGTGACTTTATCTAATGGGTCAACGTTGGCTAACTTTCCGACCCTAATGGTCAAGTCTAAGCACACAAGATGAAGGGTTCCAGACTCTTGCAACTCTTTCTCATAATACTCCTTCACCTTAATCATGTTCTTGCACACGTTTTTCTTGTACTCCCTCATGAACTTGATCATAGGTTTAGCGTTCCCATTAGCTGAGTAGTAAATTACCCCATCAACCCTGACTATCTTCTTCAGCAGTGTAAAATTTGCCTCGACCCTGGGGAAGTAGGCTATTATTATAGATCCGTTGACTTTGGAAGTGGCATTTTCTAGAAACTCTGCATCTGGAAACTTTTCCTTCATTAAGTCCTCTAGCCTGGTTTTTAGGGGTTCTTCAGCGACTATCCAAATGTAAGTCCTGTTTTGGGGCTTTTGAAATAGCACAGGCGTGTAGCTTTCTTGGCCAAGATTGTATTCGTAGCGAACCTCCGTCGCGTTTATTATCGCGATACCTCCAAGTATCACTATACTTATTACTACAAAAATCAAGATAAATACCTTAACTCTCATGGTTAGAAAGATAACACGTGAGCAATAAAAATCTTTCGATCTAGCGGTCGTTTAGAGGCTAGAAATATATATTTAAGCAGTTGGAGGGAGGGGAAAAGGGTGGGTTCTAATGAAAGTGATAATGACGACTAAAATCGACAAGGCTTCTATGAATATAAAGGAAAAGCTAATCGAGAATTTCGGATTTAAGGAGGTTGAAGGTTCTTTTAACGGTAATCCGATATACAAGAAGGGGGACATAATTATACTAACGACGAATGATGAAATGATATATTATGACTACCTTGACAGGGAAATTGAGAAGCAACTAGGCTTTAGACCTGAGGTTATAGCCTTTGCATCGAGACATTCAAGCAAGCAGAAGCTCCCCGCATTAACTACTCACATTACCGGGAACTGGGGCAAGGCCATGTACGGGGGAAAAGATGAGAGCTTTGCTGTAGCATTGCCCACGGCAATGAAGCTTGCTCTTCTGAAGATGAATGAGCTAAACGATCTCGGCTGGACAGTTTGTTATGAGGCTACCCATCACGGTCCTAGTGAGCTTGATGTTCCAAGTTTCTTCATAGAGATAGGGTCAAGTGAGGAAGAGTGGATCAACGATAGGGCCGGGGAGATTATTGCTGAAACGGTAATTTATGTCCTGGAGAATTATCAAAAGGAGAAGTTTAAGGTTGCTCTTGGTGTAGGGGGAGGGCATTATGCTCCCAAGCAGACCAAGAGGGCTTTGGAAACTGACATTGCTTTTGGCCATATACTCCCGAAGTACGCCCAGCCTGTCCCTAAAGAGGTAATGCTAAAGGCTCTTAACAGATTCGCAGAGAAAGTTGAGGCAATATACGTTGATTGGAAAGGTAGTAGGGGCGAGACGAGGCAATTAGCGAGGTCTTTGGCCCAGGAACTTGGTTTAGAATTTATTAAAGATTAAACGCAAAAACTTAATTTACCTGCATATTCCTATTTAACTATGATGCATCATGACAGATATAATGTTAATGGTAGATGATAGGAAAGTTGTAGTTGCGAAGGGCAAGATGTCTGAGACTTTGGCCGAATTTGAAGTAGACGAGCTTGCGGAGTTGCTTCAGTACAGGTATGCGACACCTTGGAATCATGGCAAGGATATCCTGGAGAAGCTACTCTACATTTTGGAGGATATCCTTTACCTATACTCTAGGAACCCTAAGCTATCTAAAGAGGAAGTGGTTAGGGATGTTAAGCTGAGAATTCATGCAAAGGTTAATAAGTAGTGATATTTTCCTAAGAGTTTGGTGACAGAAAGTGCCGATACTGGGGCACAACATCATCAGGATAGAAATAGAAAAACTGACAATGGCTGGTGGAAAAGTGGAGGTATCTATAAACCCAAAGATAGAGGAACTGAGATTAGGGGAACTTCAGTTACCTACAGGAAGGGTGAAGGGGATAGAGGTAGTTGTTGACTACAGGATTAATTACTCTCCCGAAATTGCTAAGGTTTCAGTGAAACTCCTTGTGTTTTACGTTCCACGGGTTAAGGAGGATATAGACAAAATACTGGACGAGTGGGAAGAAAAGAAGCAGCTTCCTGGGGAATTGGTGGCTGAGGTCGTGAACTTCACAACTTCTGAACTGATGCCTCTTATGATGTCGATTTCCAAAGAGATGAGAATACCCTATCCAATTCCACTTCCTAGGGTTGTCGTTAGACAGGAGTGAAGTTTATATATTTCTTCCCTCCAAATCCTCTCTTAGACTTTAGTCATCGTTGAGGAGGGTTGAGGCATGCTGAAGCTTGTAGAGAACGTTGTCGAAAAGGTGGCTAACGAGGAAAATAAGGTTCAAGAAGTTCAAGTTC
The DNA here is from genome assembly GCF_041647995.1 of Pyrococcus kukulkanii. Classification (NCBI taxonomy): domain Archaea; kingdom Methanobacteriati; phylum Methanobacteriota; class Thermococci; order Thermococcales; family Thermococcaceae; genus Pyrococcus; species Pyrococcus kukulkanii. Next base: position 541,787 of record NZ_JARRIB010000001.1, on the reverse strand, counting down.
CTCAGTCAAGTGTTGATGAGGAGCTTAAAAAGATAGTAGAGCAAATTAAGGCTAGAATTTATGTCGTAGGTGTTGGTGGGGCTGGGGGCAATACCGTTAATAGAATGATGGAAGTTGGCGTCACTGGGGCTAAGATAATAGCCGTAAACACCGATGCTCAGGATCTTCTAAAGATTAAGGCTCATCAGAAGATTCTCATTGGTAAGGAACTCACTAAAGGATTAGGAGCAGGTAACGATCCAAAGATCGGTGAGGAAGCAGCTAAAGAAAGTGAGAGAGATATCCGAGAGGCCTTGGAAGGGGCGGATATGGTTTTCATCACCTGCGGCCTTGGTGGCGGAACTGGAACTGGGGCTGCGCCAGTGATAGCCGAGATGGCAAAGAAGATGGGGGCTCTAACGGTTTCAGTAGTTACCTTGCCGTTTACAATGGAGGGTATTAGGAGGGCAAAGAACGCTGAGTACGGCCTTAAGAGACTAGCCAAGAACTCAGATACAGTGATAGTTATTCCCAACGATAAGTTGCTCGAAGTCGCCCCCAAGCTACCAATTCAGATGGCCTTCAAGGTTGCAGATGAAATACTTGTGCAGGCCGTTAAGGGAATCACCGAGCTAATAACTAAGCCTGGCCTTGTTAACCTCGACTTCAACGATGTGAGAGCAGTCATGAAGGATGGAGGAGTTGCAATGATTGGCATCGGTGAGAGCGACAGCGAGAAGAGAGCCTTAGAGGCTGCTGAACAGGCCCTGAACAGCCCACTTCTAGATGTTGATATAAGTGGTGCCAAGGGAGCATTGATTAGCATAAGCGGTGCCGATGTCAAGCTTGAGGAGGCTCAGCAGATAATCGAGTACGTCACTAGGAACGTAGATCCGAAGGCTCAGGTTATTTGGGGAATCCAGCTTGAGCCAGAGCTCGAAAAGACAATTAGGGTTATGATAATAGTTACAGGTGTTACCTCTAGGTACGTAACTATGCAAGAGGAAACCCCTGTAACTTCGGAGGAGGAAGAAACTAGGAAAGTTACCATTAGCATCCCTGAACTTTAAGCCTTTTCTTAAAGTTTTTAAATTATTTACCTATCAAGTGGTGGGGATAAGGAATGGCAACGTTTCAAGAGAAGCTCAGAGAGTTCTGGAAGGAGTCAAAGAGAGTCTTCCTCGTAACTAAAAAGCCAAGATGGGATGAGTACAAAAAGGCAGCAAAGATAACGGGCCTTGGAATCATTCTAATAGGGCTAATTGGCATGCTTATAAGAATCGTGGGAATCCTCGCTCTTGGAGGTTGAGGGAATGGGCGGGAAGATATTCGCGGTTAGGGTAACTCAGGGGCAAGAGGAGAACACTGCGAGGTTAATTTATAGTAAGGTTAGGACGTATAATCTTCCAATCTATGCTATCCTTACTCCATCTAAAGTTAAAGGATATATATTTATTGAAGCTCCCAATAAGAGCGCGGTTGATGAGGCTATTAGGGGAATAAGGCATGCTAGGGGTGTTCTTCCTGGGGAGATTCCTTTCAGTGAGATAGAACACTTCCTTGAGGAGAAGCCTGCCGTTAGCGGTCTCGAGCCCGGAGATATCGTTGAGCTGATCTCAGGCCCATTCAAGGGTGAAAAGGCTAAGGTCGTTAGGGTCGACGAGGCCAAGGATGAGATCGTCGTTGAGCTTATAGGAGCAATAGTTCCCATTCCCGTTACCGTTAGGGGAGAATACGTTAGGCTTATAAGCAAGCGTCAGAAGGAGGAGTGAGGTGAGAAGGAATGCCAAAGCAGGTTGTTGAAGTCCTCGTCGAGGGAGGTAAGGCAACTCCTGGTCCTCCACTTGGTCCCGCCATAGGTCCTCTCGGCTTAAACGTTAAGCAGGTAGTTGACAAGATCAACGAGGCGACCAAGGACTTCGCGGGGATGCAGGTTCCGGTGAAGATCATAGTTGACCCAGTGACTAAGCAGTTCGAAATTGAGGTCGGTGTTCCACCCACGAGCCAGCTCATAAAGAAAGAGCTTGGCCTCGAGAAGGGGAGCGGTGAACCTAAGCATAATATCGTTGGTAACCTAACCATGGAGCAAGTAATCAAGATCGCCAAGATGAAGAAGGATCAGATGCTCGCTCTAACCCTAAAGGCGGCAGCTAAGGAAGTCATTGGGACAGCATTGAGCATGGGAGTAACAGTTGAGGGCAAAGACCCCAGGGTTGTTCAGAAAGAGATTGATGAAGGAGTTTACGACGAGCTTTTTGAGAAGGCTGAAAAAGAGTAAGGATAAAAAAATTTAAAAATATCCCTTTTTACCTCCACTTGATTTTTAATTAAAAAACCTAAAGGAGGGAGGGCTCTAATGCCCTTTGACAGGCAGAAAATCGTGGAAGCGGTGAAGGAGGCTAAAGCCCGGGCCAAGCCGCGTAACTTCACACAGAGTGTCGAGGTGGCAGTGAACCTCAAGGATATTGACCTAAAACGTCCCGAGAATAGGTTTAAGCTCGAGGTCGTCCTTCCCCATGGAAGAGGGAAGGATGTAAAGATCGCGGTCATCGCTGACGGTGCAGTTGCTGAAGCGGCGAGGAGGCTCGGGCTTGATGTTATTAGTAGTGCCGAGTTAGAGGAGATAGCCCAAAGCCCGAGGCAGGCGAGAAAGTTAGCTAAGAAGTACGACTTCTTCATAGCTGAGGCACCGTTAATGCCCAAGATTGGTAGGTACCTTGGTAGGTACCTTGGTCCTAGGAACAAGATGCCTGTAGTTGTCCCACCAACGATGACCAACCTAGAGCCGATAATCAACAAGCTAAAGAAGACAGTTAGGATTCAGCTCAAGAACAATCCAGTGGTTCATGCTCCCGTTGGCACTGAAAAAATGGGCGATGAAGAATTAGCTGAGAACATCGAGGCAGTGCTCAACGCTATAATTGGAAAGCTTGAGAGGGGAGAGAGCCAGATAAGGTCAGTGTACGTTAAGACAACGATGGGCCCAGCTGTGAGGATTGAGGGGTGAGGGAGATGGCCCATGTTGCTGAGTGGAAGAAAAAGGAAGTAGAAGAGCTCGCTAACTTGATCAAGAGCTACCCAGTAGTAGCCTTAGTTGACGTTTCAAGCATGCCTGCTTATCCACTCTCACAGATGAGGAGACTAATTAGAGAGAACGAGGGCTTGCTTAGGGTTTCAAGGAACACGCTTATTGAGTTAGCTATAAAGAAGGCTGCCCAGGAGCTTGGAAAGCCAGAGCTTGAGAAGTTAATTGACTACATTCAGGGCGGAGCTGGAATTCTAGTTACAAAGATGAACCCCTTTAAGCTCTACAAGTTCCTCCAGCAGAACAGGCAACCAGCTCCAGCAAAGCCTGGGGTGAAGGTTCCCAAAGACGTTGTGATACCTGCAGGTCCTACTCCCCTTGCCCCTGGGCCAATAGTTGGTCAAATGCAGGCCATGGGAATTCCAGCAAGAATCGAAAGGGGTAAGGTAACAATACAGAAGGATACAACAGTTCTAAAAGCTGGAGAAGTTATAACCCCCGAGCTCGCCAACATACTCAACGCTCTTGGAGTCCAGCCTCTTGAAGTAGGTCTTGACCTTCTAGCTGCGTACGAGGATGGGATCATATATACGCCAGAAGTTCTAGCGATTGATGAGCAGGAGTACATCAACATGCTCCAGCAGGCTTACATGCACGCATTCAACCTGGCAGTAAACGTTGCGTATCCAACACCTGAGACAATTGAGGCAATTCTCCAGAAGGCATTCCTTAACGCCAAGGCCGTTGCGGTTGAGGCGGGTTACGTTACGAAGGAGACAATCAACGATATCCTTGGCAAGGCCTTTAGGGCTATGCTATTGCTTGCCCAACAGTTACCTGAAGACTTACTAGATGAAAAGACCAAAGAACTTTTAAGTGCCCAGGCTCAAGTTGCCGTTGCACAACAGGTAGAGGAGAAGAAGGAAGAGGAGAAAGTTGAAGAGAAAGAAGAAGAGGAAGAGGAAGCCTCCGAAGAGGAGGCTCTTGCTGGATTAAGTGCCCTGTTTGGATGATTTCACGCGTATTCAATGAATAAAGCTGATCGGGAGGTGTAAAGAGATGGAGTATGTGTATGCTGCTCTGCTCCTCCACAGTGTTGGAAAGGAGATAAATGAGGAGAACCTTAAGGCTGTCCTTCAGGCTGCTGGAGTTACACCAGATGAGGCTAGGATAAAGGCCCTCGTTGCTGCTCTTGAGGGAGTTAACATCGACGAGGTCATAGAGAAGGCTGCAATGCCCGTTGCAGTTGCCGCTGCTCCAGCAGCAGCTCCAGCAGAGGCCGGCGAAGAGAAGAAGGAAGAGGAGAAGAAGGAGGAAGAGGAGAAAGAGGAAGAAGTCTCAGAAGAGGAGGCCCTTGCAGGCCTCAGCGCTCTCTTCGGATGAATTTCTTTCTTTCAAATTTTTCTATTCTAATTCCGCAATCCTTACTTTTTAATAAAGTTGGAGTGGATAAAATTGACAAGTCTCAGAATTAAGGAATTTCTTGCTTTTATTATAATTTGAAGATGTATCCCTTTCAGGAGTTGTTAGAAGGGGAGAAAGAAGAATTCTGTCATCATTAGAGAATTGAATTCTGAAGGAGTGTTGACACATATTTGACCCGATATATAGGTTTTGAAACAGTTTGTAAGAAATTAGAAGATCTCGGAGTTAAAGTGCATCATCTAGCAATGATAGTTCCTAATCCAAAAGAAGGGAATTTTCGAATTTAATATCAAGAGCAAATCAAGCTTTACTCATAGGGAGCTCTCAGGTGAGGGCGTTAAGATTACCTACTGCCATATGAGTCCAAATTATAAATTTGAAGAAATAAAGAAGCATCTTTCGGCCGTTTACATTGACTACTTTACTCATGATGTAGAAGATGTGATGTAGAAGATGCCCTCAAAAAGTTTTGGAATTATTTGGAAAGCCTTCTCTTTGAGAGAACTATTCTTCTACTTCCTTGATAGTTTCCCCTATATGGATTCTTAGCTGGTTCCTCCAGTCTTATGAAGGCTATTTGGACAAATCTCTCACCATAGTTGAGTTTTACTGGTTCATTTGAGGCGTTATAGAGCATTAGCGTTAGGTTTCCATCCCATCCTGGGTCTACCCAAGCAAAGGAACCAAGAATCCCTTCCCTGGCGAGGCTGCTTCTAATTTTCATGTCTCCCATCACGTCGTCTGGGAGCTTAATCCTCTCCAATGTGAGAACTAAGGCGTATTCCTTTGGTGGAATTACAACCTTGCCCTCTTCTTCCACGTTAATGAGCTTTCCCTTCACATAGGCCTCTTTACCAACTCTGAGGTCATAGCCTGCTGGTTGAAGAGATTCCTCTGAGAAGGGGTCGATAAGTATTTCTTTCCTTATTTTCCAGTCTGGGAGGAGCATTTTACCACCGCAAGCTTTATTACTCAATTATTTTTAAAGCCTTCTGGGGGCCCGTGGCCTAGCAGGATAGGGCGCCGGCCTTCGGAGCCGGAGATCCCGGGTTCAAATCCCGGCGGGCCCGCCATTTCCAGGTGCATTAGAGGGGAAGCCTAATGATAGTAGCCTTCGACTTTGACGGAACACTAGTTGACAGCTACTCCTGCATTGAGGAGGCGTTTTATAGAGCTCTAAAAAGGGTCTATCCTAGGCTCCCAGGGAAGAAAAGAATAGCTAAGTTGCTCACAAAAGTAGAGGAACAGTTTGAAAGGCCTAAATTCGGAAAGAGTGCTCGAAGGATTAAGGCCCCGAACATCTTCAGGGGAAAGTTTGCTAGGGCGTGGTTCGAGGAGAGGGCTAAGCTTACCAAGCCCTTAGACGGGGCAAGGGAAGTTCTTCAAGAGTTAAAAAAGAGGGGTCATATAGTTATCTCTTTTTCAGCTGAAGATTTTATCCCAGGAATAAAAGAGTACAGGCTCAAGCAGAGTGACCTTTACGAGCTCTTTGACGATGTTATAATTTTTGGCCACAAGTACAGTTTGTGCGAAGCCTTTTTCATGGTTAGGGAGAAGTATGGGCAAGATGAGATATTCGTGTGGGTTGATGACAAGCCTTGGCGCTTCATAGGGCGAGGAGATGAAAGGACAGAGTACGTTTGGATGTACTTTCCCTATACCGCAAGGTTCGTAACTGACGATATTTTGGCATTAATTCCTCACCTTCACGTTATTCACGACTTGTGGAGCCTTCTTGATGTGGTAGAAAGGCTTGAAAGAGAATTGAAACTTCGATAAGGAATTTGGGAAAAGATATATATTTCATGGATGTTAAATCCTTTGGGGGATCACAATGGCAAAGCACTACATCCCCAATTCTGCCCATAAAGACGAGATGCTTAAGGAGATTGGCTTTTCATCTATAGAAGACCTTTTTGCAGACGTCCCTAAAGGCTTCATAAAGGAGTTCAATCTCCCAGAGGGCAAGAGTGAGTACGAAGTGTTCTTAGAGATGAACGAAATCCTGGGGAAGAACAAAACCGTCCTAGAGATGCCATCGTTCCTGGGGGCTGGAACGTACTTCCACTACATACCTGCCCACGTGAAATATCTAATTGAAAGGAGCGAATTCCTAACCTCCTATACTCCCTATCAAGCGGAGATAAGTCAGGGAATGCTCCAAGCCCTGTTTGAATATCAAAGCTTAATAGCTGAGCTCGTCGGACTTCCAGTGGTTAACTCTTCAATGTACGACTGGGGAAGTGCAATGGCTGAAGCTGCTTTAATGACGGTGAGGCTCCATAGGGGCAGGAGGAAGAAGTTTGTCGTTCCAAAGCACACCCACCCGGAGAGGATGCAGGTTTTAAAGACCTATGGCAAGGGTCCAGGAGTTGAAGTTGTAACGGTTAACTGGAACGAGAGGGGACAGGTCGACTTGGAGGACCTAAAGGAGAAGGTTAAGGATGCTGCAGGAGTGTACATTGAGATGCCGAACTTCTTTGGCCTACTTGAAGAAGAGATACAAGCCGTTGGGGAAATAGCTCACGATGCAGGGGCTTACTTCGTAGTTGGCGTTGATCCAACTATTCTCGGAATAGTCGAGGCTCCAGGAGAGCTTGGGGCAGATATAGTTGTTGGTGAAGCCTCTTACTTTGGAAACCCAATGAACTTTGGCGGACCCAGGGCGGGAATATTCGCGGTCAAGAACGATCCTAAGCTGATTAGGCAGATGCCTGGCAGAGTAATAGGGATGACCAAGGATGCAGAGGGGAAGAGGGCCTTTGTAATGACATTACAAACGAGGGAGCAACACATAAGGAGGGCTAAGGCTACGTCAAATATTTGTTCCAACGAGGCGTTGGTTGCAGTTGCAGCAGCGATCCACATAGCGACTCTTGGGCCGAGGGGGATCAGGGAGCTCGGCGAGGTCATATTAAAGAACACTGCCTACCTGAAGAAGAGGCTTAAGGAAGTTGCCGAGTTACCCTTCGATGGTGTGAACTTCAAGGATGTTCTGGTTCGCTTCGAGAAGCCCTACAAGGAGATCCACGAGCACCTCTTGAGCAAAAACATCCACGGGGGCTACTATGTGAAACCTCACTTCCCGGAGCTTGGGGAGGTAGCTCTCTTCGCGGCCACTGAAACGACGAGGAAGGAATGGGTAGACGCTTTAATCGAGGCTCTCAGGGAGGTGGTTTAGTGCCCATTGAAGCAGTATATGAAAAGGAGAATTTCATAGAGGCGAGTTTTGGGAAAATCAAGAAAAAGATCCACTTCAGGGATCTGGAGGAGATGTACTATGAGTACATCCTTGAAAGAACGAGCTCTAATGCGATCTCCTCTAAATGATGATTTAATTTATGCTACTGCTCTAAATGGGGATTTGGATGTTGGATTGGTCGAGATAATTAAGCTAGAGGAGGAATGAAAAATGTTCCGCCAAGCAAAGTGGGAGGAGCCCCTCATCTTTGAGCTCTCCCATCCTGGGAGAGTTGGCTACACTCTGCCAAAGCCAATTGAAGAGGTTGAAGTTGAAATTCCCGAGAAACTCAAGAGGAAGAGTCCCCTAAATCTGCCTGAGGTTAGCGAGCCTGAGGTTGTTAAGCACTACACAAGGTTGAGCGAGATGAATTACGGCGTTGACTCCGGCATCTATCCTCTTGGATCATGTACCATGAAGTACAATCCAAAGATAAATGAGGAGTTAGCGAACCATCCAAAGGTCAGCTTCATTCACCCATATCAGGATGAGAGGACCGTCCAAGGAGCCCTTAAGATAATGTGGGAGCTCGAGCAGTGGCTTAAGGAAATAACTGGAATGGACCGTTTCACCCTCCAGCCAGCTGCGGGTGCAAATGGAGAGTTCACCGGTGTAATGATTATCAAGGCCTACCACTTGGACAGGGGAGAGACCCAGAGAACCGAAATGCTCGTTCCAGATTCAGCCCACGGAACTAATCCCGCTTCAGCTGCAATGGCTGGATTTAAGGTCATTGAGATCCCCTCCAATGAAAACGGAACAGTTGACCTTGAGGCACTAGAGAATGCCGTCAGCGAGAGAACCGCGGGTTTAATGCTCACGAACCCTAACACCTTGGGAATATTTGAAGACGAAATATTGGAGATTGCGAAGATAGTTCACAAGGCTGGAGGCCTGCTTTATTACGATGGAGCAAACTTGAACGCAGTCCTTGGTAAGATAAGGCCCGGTGATATGGGCTTTGACATAGTTCACTTGAACCTCCACAAGACGTTTTCAACGCCTCACGGCGGTGGCGGTCCTGGAGCAGGGCCAGTTGGAGTTAAGGACTTCCTGAAGGACTACCTGCCAGTTCCTCTAGTTAGCTATGACGAGGAGAACGATCGTTACTACCTCGACTACAACGTTCCAAAGAGCATAGGAAAGGTGAAGGAGCTGTTCGGAAACTTTGCAGTGTTAGTTAGGGCTTTAACGTACCTCAAGATCATGGGCAGGGAGGGGCTCAGAGAGGTAAGTGAAGTTGCCGTGCTTAATGCGAATTACCTTACCCGGAAGCTTAAGGGGACTAGAGGTTATGAGCTGCCCTACAAGGAGCTGAGGAAGCATGAAGTGGTCTTCTCAGCTGAGCCAATGAAGAAGGAGACGGGAGTTAAGGCTTTGGACGTAGCAAAGAGGTTGCTGGACTTTGGAATGCATGCCCCAACGATATACTTCCCACTCATAGTGCATGAGGCATTAATGATAGAGCCTACCGAGAGTGTAACTAAAGAGGAGCTTGATGCGTACGTTGAGGCCCTTAAGAGGATAAGCGAAGAAGCCTACACCAATCCAGAGATCGTTAAGTCAGCTCCACACAACACCGCCGTTAGAAGGGTTGATGATGTCTTGGCTGTTAAGAAGCCGATAATTACCTGGAGAATGTACAGGGAGCTGAAGGAGAAGGGAGAAGTGGATTACTGAGTCAGGCAGTGCCGATCTCATCACGGCTCAGACCGGTAAACGCTCATCATCCCCAACCTTTTTAACTCTCCCATTTTATATTTTTCTTCCGAAAACCTCGCCCTTCAGGGCGGAGCGGGTCACTTAGCTTTGGCCCATGATGACCGTTAGCCACTCTGATCGGTGATGAGAAGAGGGTTAGCTGAGCTCAAAAACATTTTTATTTCTTCACACGCCCTTACATCCATGAGGAAAATCTTGGTAAGCTCATTTCTCTTGGCCTTAATTTTTATCCTCCAGGTCCTTGGCCTATTGAAGGGAATCAATGAGAGGATTGACCTTCTATTACCCTCCCCAAATCTCGGGGTGCTCACGATCTTAACGGTCTTGGGTGGTAACCTATTCTTTTTCGCCTTTGCCCTCTTTGCCATCTATCTGGACGTTAAGGAGTATGGGAAGCTCTCTAAGGAGACTCTTGTCTTTCTTCTTTCCGCATTTTTGGGCTTGGCAATTGTTGGAATCCTAAAGGTTGCACTAAATGAGCCCAGGCCCAGGGGATATGGAGGGTTTTCCTTCCCTTCTGGACACGCATTCAGGGGAGGAATTATAGCTACGTACTCATCCAATCGCTGGAAAAAGGCTAGGATTATTGTATGGGCATACGCCATTGGCGTTGCTTTTACGAGGCTCCTCCTCCACGTTCACTGGTTTAGCGATGTCCTCTTTAGTTTACTACTAGCTCCATGGATCTATAACGTGGTAAAGGTAACCCAGGACACTTGGCTTCCGCTTTACAGGAAAATAGTAAGGAAATTAGGAATTAACTTTCTGGACATTAAGCTTTAGCCACTCAAGGAATTTCCTTAAGAACTCCATTCCGCATCCGTGGTTCACGGCCTTTGGATGTATTGAGAGCATAAAGTTATCTGAGTGGAGCCTGTAATCTAATTTTGCAATGAAGAGCCTAATTCCGAGGCTCCAGTTACTTGCGTACCACGTGTACTCCCTATTTGCAATTTTGGCACAGCTTCCGTTTGGATAGTAAATTTTATCCTTCAGGATGACCGTGAAGTTGTTCTTTAGGAGAACCTTGAGGGCGTCCTGGGATATGGAGTACTGGGGAGGGATGAATACCCTCTCAAAGGTTATGTTTGCCTTGTGCATCTCCTCAATTGCCTCCTCTATTTTAATCTCTGCAACCGAAGAATTGCAGTTGAACTCATCCCTTGAATGGGTGTAACCGTGAATTCCAACCTTAAAGCCTTCTTTCTCCAGCTCCCGTATTAGCTTAGTAAAGTTTCCATCCTTGCTTATCGGGTGGTTGCCTGCATGGTTCGGTATTATAAAAAGCATGGTTGAGTTTTGGTAGCCGAGATCTTTCAATAGCTCGGCTATCTCCCGAACGTTTGAGGTGTACACAGGGCTAACGTCGTGAACTAGAACCATGAAGCCTCCTGTATACCTCGTTTGGCAGGGGGAATAGGTAAGCTCAATGAGGAATGTAATTAAGAGTCCGGTGAGTATTAATAGGATAACTTTTCTCATGCTCTCACTCTGTATTCCAGAACTTCCTCACCCCTTTTAAGCCTCGGGTTTAACTAACTAACATGTACGCTATAGAAGTTGCCAATCTAGTAAAAAGATATGGAGACTTTGAAGCTCTCAAAGGAGTAACACTCAGGATAAAGGAAAATGAGATTTTTGCTCTCCTTGGTCCCAATGGTGCCGGGAAAACAACGCTCCTCAGGATAATCGCTGAGGGTCTTTCCTATGATTCTGGCGAAGTCAAAGTATTTGGAAGGAAACTTTCGCGAGAAGCTTTGAGATTTATTGGCTACGTTCCCCAGGAAGATATACTTTACAACCTCCTAACAGTCGAGGAGAACCTCCAGTTTTACGCTGATTTATTCGACGCGCCGGCCGAGAGAATTGATGATTTAATTGAGAGATTTAGTCTGCCGAGGAAGAAGAAGGTTAGGGAACTGAGCGGGGGATTCAGGAAGAGACTCAGCATTGCAGTAACGCTCCTCCATGATCCGAGGATAATAATACTCGACGAGCCTTCCACAGGTTTGGATGTTCCCTCGAGGAGGGAGCTTTGGAGGATAATAAGGGAGCTGAAGGAGGAGGGCAAAACAATAATTCTGGCCACTCATTACATGGAGGAAGCTGAGGCTCTTTCCGATAGGGTCGCCATAATGAATGAGGGCAGAGTCATTGCTGTCGGCACGGTTGAAGAGCTTAAAAGGCTGGCCGGTCAGTCCAGCATACTTCACATTGAGGGAACCATAGTGAGAGCTGAGAACCTCGGTAGCAACGTTCTGGTGAAGGAAAACTATGTTAGAATACCTGTGGAGGATCCCAGGAAGGAGTTGCCTAGGATTATAGATGTTCTCCTAAAAAGCGGGAGTGAAATCAGGCTTGTGCGGGTGGAGGAGCCCACGTTGGAGGATGTTTTTCTGAAGCTCACTGGGAGGGGGCTGGAATGAAGTTTAGGGCGGTAAAGGGGATATTCATCAAGGAAGTAAAGGAGTTCTCTCGAGAGAAAATGGCGATATTTTGGGTCTTTATATTCCCCATTCTTTGGCTACTGATCCTTGGGGGAATATGGGGAAATGAAAATCCAACGCTGAACGTTAAGGTCGGCTACTATTCTCGGGAAAATGTCTCTTGGATAATTCACGCTATAGAGAGCGTTGAGGTAAACGGGGAGAGGATGTTCACGATTTACCACTATTCAAGCTGGGAAGATGGAATTAACGCTTTGAAGAAGGGAAAGATAGATGCTTTTTTGGTGTTCCCCAATGGCTTTACCGTAAACTTGACGAAGGGATATCCTACCTATGTTGAGGTGTACTACGATAAAAGCGATCCTCAAACTTATCAGATCGTGAAGGGTGCTATAACCGGCTTCTTCACGGAATTGAGCTCAAGACTTCAGGAGGAGAGGCTTAATATGGTGGGGAAGTACGTCCCCAGGAACGCCCTCCCATATATTCTTGGCTTCGCTAAGCCGGTAACCCTCGAGGAGAAGACAGTTGAGGGGACAAAGGTAACTCCAATGGAATTCTACGTTACAAGCTTTATAGGAATTCAGTTCCTCTTCGCCACGATGCTCATGATGTCTTCTTCAGTCTTAGAGGAAATCGAGAAGGGAACTCTCAGGAGGATAGCTTCTTCTCCAGCTTCGCCCTGGGACTTTTTGATTGGTAAGATGAGTGCAACGTTCGCGATAATCTTGGTTAGCATCTTTACGGGCCTTGCGTTTGCCTTTCTAGCCTTCCATGTTAGGTTCTTTCCTTCTCCTTTGGGTTGGGTTGTAATAGTCCTTGCCTCGATATTCTCGATGTCCTTGGGGTTGGCTATAGGCATGCTCACGGGGAGTATAAAGACAACTAATGCCGTTGTGAATTTAATATCGATGCCTCTCCTGTTCTTCGCTGCCGTCGTCGTTCCAGAGTCTTTACTCCCTTCCTGGGCGAGGCCAATAGCTAAGTACTTCCCCCTGGGGGCGGCTTTAAAGGCACTGAGGAAGCTTGAAATTTACCACTTGGGTTTGAGCGGGGTTAGGGTAGAGCTGTTGATAGTCACCCTGGGGGCATTAATGATGCTTGCCGTTGCACTCTTTAGCTACAGGTGGAGGATAAGGAGACTTAGCGCTTAGTGTTTATGGGTGGTGGAGAAGATGAGCAGGAAGGTGCAAATAGAGGTTGATGAGGATTTATACAACATGTTACGCATTATTGCGCTGAAAAAGAAAGTGTCGCTAGAGGAGATCATAAAAGAGGCATTGGAAAACTACGTTGAATTAGAAAACAGGAGAATTAGAGGGGAGGTAAAAGAAAGATTCCATTTGGAAGATAATTGGGAAAGGAACGCTGGATCAAGATGCGAGTCAAGACGAAGCTTGGGGACTCGCTGAGTGGCTGGAAAATGAATTAGAGTGACTCCTTTAGGAACCTCACGACCCTTTCCTTCCACTCCTCTGGATTTTCCACTATAGTCCTCACGTGTGGAGCTTCCGTAATCCACAGTTCAACTCTCTCGTTAATCCTCTTGTTCCTCTCGTAAAATTCCCTGACTTCCTCGACTTTCACGAGCGGATCCTTCTTGCCCGCTATTAGTAGAAGTGGCTTTCTGATCTTGTCTGCGTACTCTATGACGTTCACAACTCTGCCTCCACTGAAAATGAGGGTGAATGGCTTTACCAGGGGATAAAGGAATTCGGGTAGGTTTGCGAAGTACTTCAATCCCCTAGCCCCTGTCCTGTCCATGTATATTGGTGGACTGTCCGCAACACCGCAGGTTATCCTCTCATCTTCACCAAGTCCCCTTATCGTAACTATTGCACCCATTGAAAAGCCAACGACTCCAACCCTCTTTATCCCTCTTCTCTCAAGCCAATCAACGGCTGAAATTAAGTCTATGAGCTCTTTGTCTCCAACGGTTGTTCTGTTGCCTTCGCTCTCTCCGTGAGCCCTGAAGTCGAAGAGGAGAACGTTGAAGCCGGCATCAAGGAGGAACTTTAAGGCGGGTTTTATGTAAGTTTCATTCCACTTACTTGCCGTGTAGCCGTGGAGCAGGATTACCGTCTTATCTCCTCCCTGATTAATCCACCAGCCCTTGAGCTTAAGCCCGTCCCTCGTCTCTATAGTCACATCATCGTACTCGTAGCCGAGATCTTTGGGTGTCCACTGGCCTTTTTGCCTCGGAGGTGTGACCATTTTATAGCCCACGAACGCTGAAAATGCCAAAAGTGCAAAGATGATAAATGAAAGGATTGCAACTATCATTCTTCCACCTCCAGGTTCCTCATCATCCAGATCATAGGCATGGCCATTAACACTAGTAAGGCTCCAATTGGGAAGAGTATTCTGTAGTTCTCTCCCGCTAAGTCGACTATTGCCCCTCCAATGACTCCGGCAAGGAGAACTGGTAGTGACCTTGTGGCCTCGAAGAAGCCGTAATATCTCCCTGTGAAGGCTTCCCTTTCGAACTTAGTCAATAGATCTCCTATGACTGGGTAGGATGCTGCCATTAAAATCCCCCATCCAATTCCCGCGATGGCAAGGGCTATTATTATCTCAGTCCTCGAGCTTATGAACCAGCCCCACAGCTGGGGTAGAGCAAAGATGATTCCTCCCAGGATTATACTTAACCTCCTCCCAAGCTTGTCGTAGATTATTCCCCCTGGGAGCGCTCCTATCAGGACTGTGACGTTGAAGAGAGCCATTAACATTAACCCAAGGGATGTTACCGCCTTGACGTTTGCCTCGCTTGCTGAGCCGTAGAGGATGTACGCTAGTATTCCGTAGAGGAAGATAGCTATGAACTCGAAGCTCATCCACCACAGCGTTTGAGCCGCATAGAACTTAAGGAAGTCCCTGTTCTCGACTATGCTCTTAAGGTACTCGAATAATCCCTCATTTTCTTCAATTTCAGGGGCTTTTGGTTCTCTAATGACGAAGTACACGAATAACGCGGCACCTATTAAGAATATTGCGGTTATTATGAACGGTATCTTGAGGTATGGGGTTTGGGCTAACGCCTTTATCCCTTCTCCTCCTGTTACTGCGACTGCTTTAGCTATCAGGTAACCCGCGAGGCCGAAGAGGAATAAATTCCCTGCCCACTCAAAGAGCGTTATCACACCACTAGCCTTTCCTCTCTGCCCGCTTTCAATTGTATCAGGCATTAATGCCCTGAACTGTGCTGTATATAAGTGCATTGAAAGGTAGAAAAAGGCAAGGGTTAGGGCGAATCCCGCAAGTGGGATGCCAAAAGAGCACGCTGTGTAAATTGTGAGGGCAGCTATACCTGCCAATAGGCCTCCGGCCATGATGAACGGCCTTCTCCTCCCGTGCCTTGATTTTAGGGTGTCACTGTAGTACCCGAGGAGTGGTGGAATTATTAGGCCAATTATCCCCTCGCTTGCAAGGATAGTTCCTTTGATGAATGCCGATCTTGAATAACTTGTGAGGAGGGGGAATGAGAGTCCCTTGTTGAGGGCCCATCCAACGCTCCTGCTGAATCCCAATAGGGCCAACCCTAGGACTACCTTCCAGCTAAACTTCTTCATTCTTACCACCTCAGTCTAAATCGGGAATATATTCGTGGGCATCAAGCTTGGTCTTCACAATGTCACCTCTCCTCACGAACCTCATTGTTATCAAGGCCAACAAGAAGAATACCGCAGCGAATGGTAGTAAGGTCTTGTAGCCTGCGACGTCTATGAATGCTCCCGAAAGCGGGGGAGCAACTAAGTTTGCAGCTTGGCTGAAGAAGTAGTATAACCCAGTATAACCACCGAGCTTCTCTTCCGTTGTCATGTCAACGACCATGGGGAGGGAGTTGACGTTTATCATCGCCCATCCAATACCCCCAACGAAGAATAGGCCCATGAAGCTCATGACAACTGGATCGCTCAGGGAACTACTTGCCGGCTTTGAAGTCTCCCCTATATAGAAGGCCACCAAGACTATTGCGGTGGTTATCAGGAGACCCAGGCTTATTGTTTTCCTCCTCCCCAACCTTGCCCCGACAAATCCCGCTGGAATCGCGAAGAGCATGAAGCTCAGGCTGAACACTCCGAGCATGAACGCTCCAGTGCTCTCCTCTATGCCTAGATGGTACTTAGCGTAGCTCGTGAAGAAAGTCTCTAATGAGTTAAAGGCTATGAACCAGAAGAATATTGCGAGCAGTATTGCTAGGAGGCTCTTCTCCCTGCTTGCAAAGACATCCTTCAGGTTCTCCTTAAGCTCTCCAAAGCTCTTCTTTGTTGTTTCTCTCAATATCTTCTTGATGTCAAGTTTTGCCCCAGGCACCCTGTATTGTTCCGGCTCTGGGACGAATATCACAACCAAAAGGTTTGCTATCAGCATTATCAATGCCCCGAAATAGAAGGGATAGGCATAATTCATGTCATACAAAACTTTACCGCCAAAGTACGCGAGGAGTGCTCCTAAACCTCCCATGAAGTTTATTATTCCATTCGCTTGACTTCTCTTTTCGCTGGGCGTTATGTCCGGCATGAAGGCAATTACTGGTGACCTGAAGAGGGCCATGAAGAAGTTCATGAAGATTATCGTCCCCATGAAGAGGGCTAAGTTTTCATATCTCCTAGCGACGGGTATAAGGGCGAACATTATAGCAGCTGAGGGGGCTCCCAAGAGGATATAAGGTTTTCTCCTTCCAAGCCTCGTTCGCGTCATGTCACTCAAAGCCCCAAGGAACGGCAAGAGTAAGACTGCAAAGAGGTTGTCTATCGTCATTATAAAGCCCGTGATAGTTTTGCTGAGGTGGAACGTGTCCTGAAGGAATATTGGAACGTACGCGTTGTAGAGGGCCCATATTATGCTTATTCCGAAGAATCCGAAGCCGAGGAGAAATATCATCGAGTATCTGAACTTTCCTTGGTTCATCTTTTCACCTCCGGAGAATTTGTCATGGTGACTAAATGTGTTCATCAATGTTTATAAAAATTGTCTCGGAGTTCATTGGACAATTGTCAACATTTAATATCGCTTAAAGAAAGGTGTTTAACTTCAAGTTACAATCGTCATATTGGGGGATTAGGATGTGGGAGAAGGAGAGGGTCATAGTCTTAGGCCATAGGGGTTGGATTGGCAAGTACCCAGAGAATACCTTACTGGCTTTCCAGAAGGCAATAGAGAGTGGGGCGGATGGTGTAGAATTTGATGTGTGGCTTACCAAGGATGGTGAAGCAATAATTATGCACGATGAAACCATAGATAGGACGAGCAATATGAGGGGAAGGCAGAAGGATATGATGCTTGAAGAGCTGAAGAAAGCAGATTTAGGGATGGGACAGAGGATTCCAACGCTGGAGGAGACTGTTGAAGCCCTACCAAGAGATGCTTTAATTAACGTTGAGATTAAGGACGTTGATGCTGTGGAGAGGGTTTATGAAATCGTTAGCAAGAACAATCCAGAAAGATTCATGATATCCTCCTTCGAGGTTGAGGCCCTAAAGAGGTATAGGGAGCTGGACAATGAAACCACAATGGGGTTACTCATAGACAATGAGGAGATAGTCCCAAAGATACCTCAGCTAAAGAAGGAGCTTAACTTATGGTCTGTAAACGTTCCTATGGAAGCAATTCCAATAATAGGCTTCGAGAGAACCGTAGAAGCAATAAAGTGGGCCCGCTCACTGGGCCTTAAAGTTGTTTTGTGGACCGAGAATGATGAGCTGTTCTACCAGAACGATAACCTCGCTAAGATGAAGGGCCTTTTCGAGGTCGTCATAGCTAACGATGTTGAGAGGATGGTTAATTACCTTAAGGAATTAAGACTGAGATAATTTTATAATGTTCTTCCGCAATTTAATTTCATGAAGTTTGAAGACGTGTTAATTTGGTTTGCATTGCTACTCCTTATCTTTGGAATATTCTTCCCGGCTACAGCTCCTTCCCACCTTCCGGATTATGTAGATAAGAAGGGGACGAGACCTAGCACACTAATCGACGGAGGAGCAATAGTGTGCCTCTTCCCTGATTTTGAGAACTTTATTAGGGAACTAAAAAAGCTTGAGAGCTATCATGTAAGCTCTCAAGGTAATTTTGTCTTTGGATATGTATACACCAAAAACCCGGAGGAGCTAAAACGACTTAGGGGATGTATGGTTTACTTCACTAAGCCCGGGATTGAGGAATATATGGAATTCTTGGATGAGATTGGAATCTGCAAAAACTGTTCTCTCCCTGAGAACTTCGCGTATCTATTCCAGTTATATGCCTTCCCCAGGGAAATCCCGGTTAAGGATCTCACTTTGGCCTACACGATAATTTGGGCTCTTTCCTTAGGGTTGGTTGGCTTGTCCACGAAGTTTAATAGAAAGATGATTGTGGTGTTTGCAATTCTCTTCTTGATATCAATGCACTTCCTTTATCCCTATTGGAGAGTTAGGGTTGGATACGAAAAGGAGAAAGAGTTAATTGACACGCTTATATCCCTTGGGGGGAGGGGTGAAGTTCACAGGACTTGCGACGTAATTTATGGTAATGTGATCCTTACGGAAGAAAATTACAGGGTATTGCTGTCTCTCATGAACTCTTCCATTGTGAACTTCACGGTAATGGGCGAGCCCTATGGCTCAATAACGATTGAAGGGATCATCAAGAACGAGGATATTAACAGATTAAAGAGCCTTAGAGGCAACTTCAATTTTGACAAACCTGGATGTGAAAAGGGTGATTACACCGGGAAGATTAAACTTCTGGAAGAACACTTACAAGAAGTTCCTGGGTGTTGCAAGTACTACTACCTGAGTTACCTTAACTCCCTTAAGTCATTCCAAGCCGAGAAAGAAGCTTGCGAAAAATTATGTGGGAATTACACTTACGTGTGGCTATTTATCAGTCCGAGGGTGTACTATTGGCCTGAGATGTGGCGGGATACTGCCAGGGATTCGTTCATCCTTGGAGCGGTGGTTCTCTCACTGACGCTGTTGATTAGGAGAAAGTTATAAAGAAGCTATATACCGGAATAAAGTAGGTGGTGTCATGAAGGCGGTTCTCGCCTTGGACGAGGGAACTACCTCCGCTAGGGCTATTCTGTTTGACAAAGAGAGTAATGTGCTAGGCATTGGACAGTTCGAGTTTCCTCAGTATTATCCAAAGCCCGGTTGGGTCGAGCATAACCCTGAGGAAATATGGGAGGCGCAGGTAAAAGCAATAAAGGTTGCGATTGAGAAAGCCAAGCTTTCTCCCAATGATATAGTTGCGATAGGAATCACTAATCAAAGGGAAACCACGATAATCTGGGATAAGAATGGGAAGCCTGTTTATAATGCTATAGTTTGGCAGTGTAGAAGGACAGCTGAAATGATCGAGGAAATAAAGAGAGAATACGGGGATGTAATAAGGGAGAAAACAGGCCTCGTTCCAGATGCTTATTTCTCGGCTAGTAAAATTAAGTGGCTACTCGACAATGTCCCTGGGTTAAGAGAAAAGGCAGAAAGGGGAGAAGTATACTTTGGAACTGTTGATACATTCCTTATCTATAGGCTTACGGGCGAGCACGTAACGGATTATTCAAACGCTTCAAGAACTATGCTCTTTAACATTAGAAAGCTTGAGTGGGATGAAGACCTTTTAGAAATTTTTGATATTCCTTCAGACATTTTGCCTGAAGTCCGAAATTCTAGTGAGATTTATGGTTACACAAAGATTTTAGGGCGTGAAATTCCAGTCAGCGGAGACGCTGGAGATCAGCAGGCAGCTCTGTTTGGACAGGCTGGATTTGAGACGGGAATAGTGAAAGCTACTTACGGGACTGGAAACTTCATCTTAGTTAATACCGGAAAGACTCTTCGCTACTCTAAGAACCTACTCACAACTATAGCCTGGGGTATCAATGGAAAGATAACCTATGCTCTTGAGGGGAGCATTTTCGTGACAGGTGCAGCTGTTCAATGGCTTCGTGATGGAATAAAAATTATAAAACACGTTGCCGAGACAGAGGAGCTTGCAAGAAAGCTTGAAAGCAATGAGGGGGTTTACTTCGTGCCTGCGTTTGTTGGACTTGGAGCTCCATACTGGGATCAGTTTGCACGTGGTCTGATAATTGGCATAACCCGCGGAACGGGAAGGGAGCACCTTGCCAGAGCGACGCTCGAAGCTATAGCGTATCTAACACGTGATGTCATAGAAGAAATGGAGAAGCTTGTTGGTATAAAGGAGCTTCGTGTCGATGGTGGAGCGACAGCAAATGACTTCTTAATGCAATTCCAGGCTGACATTCTCAACAGGCGCGTTGTAAGACCAGTTGTTAAAGAGACAACAGCCTTAGGTGCAGCATACTTGGCGGGATTAGCGGTTGATTACTGGGAGAGTCTTGATGAAATAAGAGCTCTCTGGAAGGCTGAAAGAGTTTTTGAACCAGAAATGGATGAAGAAACAAGGGAAAGATTATATAAAGGGTGGAAAGAAGCCGTAAGAAGGGCAATGGAGTGGGCAAAAATAGTGGGAAGTTAATGTAATCCTTTAAAATAAAATGAACATATATGTTCATCTAGGCCACGTTCTTTTATGTTCTTTCTTTTAGTGTCCAAAGAAGTTCTTTCCTTGCCTTTTTGCCAGACTGGAGGTTAAAGAAACCTTTAAAACATCTAACGCCGATGTAGATGTCAAAATTGAGGTGGAAATTATGAAAATAAGGGTAGCAATAATAGGGGCTGGTATCACTGGAGCGAGCATTGCTAGGGTTCTAAGCAAATATGAGAACCTCGAGGTTCATCTAATTGACAAGAATCCAGATGTGGGCTGGGGTGTAAGTAAGGCCAACACTGCAATAATCCATGGAGGCTATGATGATGACCCCGACAAATACCCAATGAGGGCCAAGCTCTGCATTAGAGGGAATAGGCTTTGGCACCAGTGGGTTAAAGAGCTTGAGATCCCTCATGTCTGGAATGGGGCATTGATAGTTGCCTTAAAGGATGAAGATTTCAAGGAGCTAGAAGTTCTCTTGGAGAGGGGAATTAGAAATGGAGTTCCGGAGATGAGGATCGTCGACAGGGATGAGCTCTTTAGGCTTGAGCCTGGATTAACTAGGGAGGCCCTTGGTGCTTTATGGGTTCCAATAGTTGGACAGATAGGTCCAATTCCCGCTGTAATAGCGATCGTGGAGAATGCGGTAGCTAACGGGGTTAAGACTCATTTGGAAACTGAAGTTAGAGGGATAAAGGTTGAGAATGGGGAGGTTAAGGGTGTAGAGACCAATAGCGGCTTCATAGAGGCTGACATACTAATCAATGCCGCCGGTCTTTACGCTGATGAAATTTCGAGGATGGCTGGCATAGACTACTTTGAAATTCATCCCAGGAAAGGTGAATATTGGATATTTGATGAGGGAATTCCTGGGCCGAAAAGGGTTCTCTTCCCTACACCAACACCAATAAGCAAGGGAATAGTCGTTACGACTGAGATTTCTGGGCACTTGATGATAGGGCCGAATGCTCAGGATCTACCTCCCGAAGAGAAGGAGAATACTGCAACGACGAGGGAGGGGCTTGAAGAGGTCTGGGAGGGAGCTAAAAAGCTCTGGCCTCAGCTGCCTCCTAGAAGCAAGGTAATAAGAACATTTGCCGGCTTAAGACCAGAGCCCACAGGTGGAGATTTCATAATAAAGGCTGAAGAGGAAGTTTGGGGCTTCATAAACGTTGCGGGAATCCGCTCTCCTGGCCTAACGAGCGCCCCAGCAATAGCTTACGAGGTTGCTGAGATAATTCAGAGGGATCTTGGGATTGAGTTAGTTGAGAAGAAAAAGTGGAACCCCTACAGAAGGGAGATTACCCACTTCTTCGCCCTAAGCTATGAGAAGGTGAACGAGCTAGTGAAGAAGAATCCTGCCTATGGAAAGATAGTGTGCAGGTGTAACAAGGTCAGCGAGGGAGACATCCTTGAGGCCATAGAGAGGATGAAGTTCATAGGGGTCAAGACTCCAAGTATAGATTCAGTAAAGTTTAGAACCAAAGCAACAACTGGAACCTGTCAGGGTTCCTTCTGTAGGCCCAGGATAATCCAGATACTTGCCAGAGAGTATGGGGTTCCTCCATGGGAAGTTACGCTAAAAGGTAAGGGGAGTGAAATAGGAATTGGGGATGTTAAGGTTCTCGTGAGGGGTGAGTAAAGTGTATGACGTTGTTGTTGTCGGGGGAGGCCCCGCTGGAATGGCCGCTGCAATAAGGGCGAAGGAGCTTGGGTTGAAGGTTCTTCTCCTCGATGACAATGATTATCTTGGTGGGGTACTTCCCCAGTGTATTCATCCTGGCTTTGGAATTCACTACTTCAAAGAAGAACTTACAGGTCCCGAATTCGCCTACAGGCTAATGAATAAGCTGGATGGGGTTGAAGTAAAGACATCCGCAAGAGTCCTTGAAATAATAAACTATTCTGACTTAGAGAAGTTCGTAGTCTTTACATCCCCGCAGGGAGTTCAAAAAGTTCCAACGAAAACGATAATCTACGCTGCAGGAGCTAGGGAGAGGCATGCTTTTGAAATAGGGATCGTTGGGGACAGGGTTGCTGGGATTTACACGGCTGGAGAGACTCAAACTTTAATGGACATTTATGGAATAATGCCGGGTAAGGAGATAGTGATAGTAGGTTCTGGCGATGTCGGATTGATAATGGCGAGGAGGTTCTCGCTAGAAGGTGCGAAGGTAAAGGCCGTTATAGAGCTAATGCCTTATCCCGGGGGCTTGGCTAGGAATATAATGATATTAAAGGACTTCAACATACCCCTATACTTAAGCCATAAAGTCGTTGAAGTCAGGGGAAAGGGTAGAGTCGAGAAAATTAAGGTAGTTAAGGTCGATGAAAACCTAAGGGAAATTCCAGGAACGGAGTTTTGGATAGAGGCAGATACATTGGTAATTTCCGCCGGGTTAATACCGAACGTCAAGCTTCTAACTGAGATAGGGGTTGCAATCGATCCTTCAACTGGCGGGCCTATCGTTAATGATAGGCTAGAAACTTCAGTTCCTGGGATCTTCGTGGCCGGAAATGCTCTCCTAATAAACGATCTAGTGGATTACGTTGCGGAACAAGGTGAGTTGGCCGCTGAAGGTGCTAGGGAGTTTATAGAGAACGGAGGAATCCCGAGTAGGAGGTGGATAAGGCTGGTAAAGGGAGAGAACGTTAGGTTGCTTGCTCCTCATTACCTAAGCGGTGAGAGGGATGTATGGATATATGCCAGAGTAAGGAGGCCTATGGAGGATGTGGTAGTTGAGTTCCCTGAAATAGGCAAAAAGATCAAGCTTCCAGTAATAAAACCTGCAGAGATGCTTAGAATTAAGCTAAAGACTGAGGAGATATCGAAGGCCGAAGATAAGATAACTATGAGGGTGGTAAAGCATGGGTAAGGTCTACCGCTTCACGTGTATAGTCTGCCCTTTAAGTTGCACGATTGAAGTTGAAGTCGAAAACGGTAAGGTCAAGGATGTAAAAGGCTATACCTGCCCCAGGGGAAAGGAATGGGCCATTGAAGAAGTCACGAACCCTAAGAGAGTTGTGATGAGCGTTATTCCTGTGGAAGGAGGAAAACTACCTACAGTCAGCGTTAAAACAGAGAAACCAGTGCCAAAGGATGAGATCCCTGAGCTCATGAAGTTCTTGGCGGGAATTAAGGTGAAGCCTCCGATTAGAGTTGGCGATGTGATTGCAGAATTCGAAGGAGTAAGGATAGTGGCCACGAGGGATGCTTAAACTTTATAAAGCCTACTTCCCCTACACCCTTCAGCTCACGATTATGGGGTGATGCTCATGAGCGGCACCAAAAAGGTAGGTTCAGCTGGAAGGTTTGGGGCTAGGTACGGTCTTAAGATCAGAAGGAGAGTTGCGGCAGTAGAGGCAAAGATGAGACAGAAGCATGTCTGTCCAGTCTGTGGAAGAAGGGCAGTGAAGAGGATTAGCACTGGAATATGGCAGTGCCAGAAGTGCGGAGCTATCTTTGCCGGAGGAGCTTACCTCCCAGTTACTCCGGCTGGTAAGGTCGCTAAGAGGGTAACAGAGTGATGCCTCATGGTTGAGGCCATATACAGGTGCGCCAAGTGTGGTAGGGAGGTAAAGCTTGATCTCTCGATTACTAGAGATCTCCGTTGCCCCTACTGCGGTAGCAAGATACTTTACAAGCCAAGGCCCAAGGTTCCGAGAAGGGTAAAGGCCATCTAGCTAAGCTTTTTAACTTCTTCTCTTTAACTTCGAAGGGATAGCCATGATGCTCATTACCACATCCCATAGACCTACAAGAAGAACTAGGAGCTTTGGTCATGACTTGGAGAAAGTTTTCCCTAATTCTCTATATATGACTAGGGGGAAGAAGACCATTCAGGAGCTTTTAATGGAGGCTTACGATAGGGGTTATGAAAGGTTACTAATTCTCAATGTTTGGAAGGGCAATCCCCTGAAGATGACATTCATTAAGGTTGACCCTGAGGACTGGGGTTATCTAGGCTACTTGTACCTCCATGGCATAAAGCTTCAGAGGGAGATGGGATTTAAGGGGCTTAATCCGATAAGGGAGGATATGCCTCTTATCGTTACAACGGCCAAAAGAGTGGGTTTGGATCACTTGGCCTTTGCCCAGGTTTTCGCTGAGCTCACAACTGGAAAGTTCGTCCCTAGGGGAGATAAAAGCTTAACCTCGATAGCCGACCGCTACAACACGGATATTCTGGCCGTTATAGAACGACACCCAAGGGGCATGTCGATAAACTTCTATAGGCTTGACGTTACGAAGGAAAGGCCAGTCGGCCCTTTAATCAACGTTAAGATATGGATAATGGAGGACGGGAGAAGGTGGGACTATAAGGAGGCCCTTGGAATTAAAGTTCCCAGGAGGAGGGAAGGTGAAGGCAAAGAAGGTAAGAGGGAGAATAGTGATTGAGTTCCCTTCTGAAGACATAGCTAAAGTAGTTTATGAGGCCGTCCTTTACGAGCATTTGAGCGTTCCCTACAGGAGGAGCGAGATAAAGTTTAGGCTGGAGAGGAAGAGGATAATCATCGATATAAAAGCCACCGATTCTTCTGCCATGCGTGGAACTGTAAACTCCTACCTAAGGTGGATTAAGGTTGCTATGGATGCCATAGATCTTTGATTTACTTGGGTTCTCTAATGCTTGACTTATGACGTGGCGTTGGTATAAAACTAAAAGAGCTTTTAACAGTTGGGAAAAGCTTTATAACCCTACCTTTTAAGTAAACCCGAGCAAGCTCATCGAGGGTGGTGGAAATGGGTAGGAGAGAGGAAATGATCGCAAAGATTAAGGAACTCATGCTCCAGCCTGAAAGGATTAGAAATATCGGTATAGCCGCTCATATTGACCACGGTAAAACCACACTGAGCGATAATCTCTTGGCTGGAGCTGGAATGATCAGTGAGGAGCTCGCAGGAAAGCAGCTTGTCCTCGACTTTGACGAGCAGGAGCAGGCGAGAGGTATTACCATTAACGCAGCGAACGTCTCAATGGTTCACAACTACGAGGGGAAGGACTACCTGATTAACCTCATCGATACCCCAGGTCACGTTGATTTCGGTGGTGACGTCACCAGAGCAATGAGGGCCATCGACGGAGTTATCATCGTGGTTGATGCAGTTGAGGGAGTTATGCCTCAGACTGAAACTGTCGTCAGGCAGGCGTTGAGGGAGTACGTTAAGCCCGTCCTCTTCATCAACAAGGTTGACAGGCTTATTAGGGAGCTTAAGCTAACTCCACAGCAGATGATGGAGAGGTTCTCAAAGATAATTATGGACGTTAACAGGCTCATCCAGAGGTACGCACCTGAAGAGTATAAGAAGAAGTGGATTGTTAGGGTTGAGGACGGTAGCGTTGCCTTTGGTTCAGCATACTACAACTGGGCGTTGAGTGTTCCATTTATGCAGAGGACTGGTGTTAAGTTCAACGAGATAATTGACCTCACACTCAAGGGCGACAACAAGACCTTAAGGCAGAAGGCTCCGCTCCACGTTGTTGTCCTCGACATGGTCGTCAGGCACCTGCCAAATCCGATTGAGGCCCAGAAGTACAGGATCCCACACCTTTGGCAGGGAGACATTAACAGTGATATCGGACAGGCGATGCTCAACTGTGATCCGAAGGGTAAGATGGTCATGGTCGTTACCAAGATCATCATCGACAAGCACGCTGGAGAGGTTGCAACTGGTAGAGTCTGGAGCGGAACCGTGAAGAGCGGTATGGAGGTTCATCTGATCAACAGCAAGAGGAAGGCTAGGATCCAGCAGGTCGGTATCTACATGGGTCCAGAGAGGATAAACATGGATGCAGTTCCCGCAGGAAACATCGTTGCCGTAACAGGTTTGAGGGATGCTATGGCCGGTGAGACCGTAGCTCAGGAGCCAATTGAGCCATTTGAGGCGCTCCACTATGTCAGCGAGCCCGTTGTTACCGTTGCAATTGAGGCTAAGAACGTTAAGGATCTCCCGAGGCTCATTGAAGCCCTAAGGCAGTTAGCTAAGGAAGACCCAACGCTCCATGTTAAGATCGACGAGGAGACCGGTCAGCACCTCCTCAGCGGCATGGGTGAGCTACACCTCGAGGTCAAGCTCCACAAGCTCAAGAGGGACTGGGGAATTGACATAGAGGTTTCAGAGCCAATAGTCGTTTACAGGGAGAGCATAACCAAGCCAAGTCCAATGGTTGAGGGTAAGTCGCCAAACAAGCACAACAGGTTCTACATAGTGGTTGAGCCAATGCCAGACGAGATCTACAACGCTATCAAGGAAGGAATAATCCCAGAGGGCAGGATCAAGAATCCGAAGGAAGTTGCCAAGAAGCTGGCCGAGCTTGGTATGGATTATGAGATCGCGAGGGGTATCGTTGACGTGTACAACGGTAACATGTTCCTCGACAACACCAAGGGTATCCAGTATCTCAACGAGGTAATGGACCTCCTAATCGATGGATTCCACCAGGCCATGGACGAGGGTCCACTTGCCAGGGAGCCAGTAATGAAGGTCATCGTTAGGTTGCTTGATGCTCAGGTGCACGAGGACAACGTCCACAGAGGTCCAGCCCAGATTTACCCGGCAATTAGAACCGCAATCCACTGTGCAATGATGAAGGCCGGTCCAGTTCTCTATGAGCCATACCAGAAGGTCATCATCAACATTCCCTATGAATACATGGGTGCCGTTAGCAGGGAGATCAGCCAGAGGAGAGGTCAGCTCGTCGACATGAGGCAGGAAGGAGAGGTCATGACGATAATCGCAGAAGCTCCAGTGGCTGAGATGTTCGGATTCGCAGGGGCCATAAGAAGTGCAACGAGTGGTAGGGCATTGTGGAGCACCGAGCACGCTGGGTTCAAGAAGGTGCCTAATGAGTTAGCAATTCAGATCATAAGGCAGATCAGACAGAGGAAGGGCCTCAATCCAGAGCCTCCAACAGAGAAGGATGTCTGTCCGATGTTCTGATTTCTTCAAAAATCTTTTTAATTCCCTTGCCTCTTTCTTATCGGTGGTCGAATGCTAAAAGAGTTCTTTGAAAAATACTTTGTAAACCCGATAAAATATAATACGGGTTATAACCCCGTTAATACACTCGTTTATGCGATAATCTTGGGGATAGCAACGCTAATCGTATATAAGGGTCTCAAGAAGATGAAAATAAAAATTGATAAAGCCTTCTTTAGGGCTTTAATTCCCTATATGGTATTTGGGGCATTTACTAGGGCCTTAACTGATGCTGGTGTTTATCCTAGAACGTACATCACTGTTTCTCCCGGGATATATTTCTTGGTGTCTTTCATAGGCTCCCCAGTCCTGATAATCTCTTGGAAATTCTTTAAGGGCTGGAGAGTCTTCTTGTGGTTCGGTTGGGCTCTCGTTATGGTAGATTTTGTGGCCATGGGAGCGAACCTTGAAAAGATACACTTTAACTTTACCGTTTTGAAGTACTTCATCCCCTTCCTGATACTAGCTGAGCTGGTAGTTTACCTAATGACCAAGAAGCTGTCAATAGTTAGGGAAAACTCTTACCTCTTTTACGTTCACTTCTACGATGCAACGACGACATTCGTTGGAGTGGACTTTATGGGGTACTGGGAACAGCATGTCTTACCTAGGCTTTTGATAGGCCTAACCGGGACGGCTGCAGTAATGTACGTGCTCAAATTTACTGTTCTCTATCTGGCTCTCTGGATAATGAGGAAGCTTGAAGAGGAGGGTGAGGACAAAGAGTTATTAGACTTCATTAGGATGGTGATATTTATCCTGGGGTTCGCCCCAGGAACGAGGAATTTGTTAAGAATGCTCTTGGGGGCTTAGCCATGGATGTGAAGTGGTGGAGAAAGGTTGCCCTTGATGTGATACATGAAGTTGAAACTAACGTTATGGCGCTGTTTGGGGATCCTAGGGCATCTGAAACTATAGCAATAAGTCCCAGTGGGGACGAGACTAAGCTGATAGACAAGGTAGCCGAAGATTCCATACTTGCAAAGCTTAGGGGATTGGGCGTTAACATAGTTAGTGAAGAAGTTGGCACTATAGACCGGGGAAGTAAGTATACGGTTCTTGTAGATCCTCTTGATGGATCCTATAATTTCATAGCTGGAATTCCCTTTTTTGCAGTAAGTGTAGCGGTATTTGAAGGTAAAGAACCTGTTTACGCCTTTATATACGAGCCCGTGATGGATAGGCTATTTGAAGGAATTCCTGGCAAAGGTGCATATCTAAACGGCAGAAAAATTAGAGTTAGGAAGCCTAGTGAAAAGCCAGCAATAAGCTTTTACACGAGAGGAAGGGGAATAGAACTTGTGAATAAGGTGAAGAGAACGAGAACTTTAGGAGCTATAGCCCTTGAACTTGCATACTTGGCCATGGGGGCATTGGATGGTGTTATAGACATAAGGAAGTACGTAAGGCCAACTGACATAGCAGCTGGAGTTATAATAGCTAGGGAAGCGGGTGCATTAGTCAAGGATTCAGATGGTAGGGACATAGAAGTTTCGTTTAGTGCCACCGAGAAGCTTGACATAATAGCAGTTAACAGTGAAGAGCTCTTAAATACAATTCTCACAGAACTAAAGAAGTGATAGGATGTACCTGAAAAAGGAGTTACTTCAACCAAGGTTGTATCAGGAAGTCATATACGCTAAGTGCAAGGAGAGAAACTGCCTAATAGTCCTCCCAACCGGGTTAGGTAAGACGATAATAGCCATGATGATCGCAGATTATAGGTTAAGTAAGTACGGTGGTAAAGTCTTAATGTTGGCCCCCACTAAGCCCCTAGTCCTCCAACATGCTGAAACGTTTAGGAAGTTCTTTAATCTTCCCCAGGATAAGATAGTTGCTCTTACGGGTGAAAAAAGCCCAAGTGATAGGCAGAGGGCTTGGGCTAGGGCTAAGGTTATAGTGGCAACTCCTCAAACTATTGAAAATGATCTCCTCGTTGGTAGGATAAGTTTAGAGGATGTAGTTCTGTTGATATTCGATGAAGCCCACAGGGCAGTGGGCAACTACGCCTATGTGTACATAGCCAAGGAGTACAGAGAGCAGGCAAAGAATCCCCTTGTTATAGGGCTAACGGCCTCTCCTGGAAGCACTCCTGAGAAAATTATAGAAGTCCTGAATAACCTGGGGATAGAGCATGTTGAGTACCGTTCGGAAAGCTCTCCCGATGTTAGGCCCTACGTCCAGGGAATAAAGTTTGAATGGATAAGAGTCGATCTACCCGAACTGTACAAAGAAGTTAGGAAGCTGTTGAGGGAAATGCTTAGGGACACCTTAAAACCCTTGGCCGAAGCCGCCCTCATAGATTCCTCTTCTCCCGATATACCTAAGAAAGAAATTTTGCGGGCTGGGCAGATAATAAACGAGGAGATGGCCAAAGGCAATCACGATTTGAGGAAGTACCTCCTGTTCCACGCAATGGCCCTGAAGCTCCACCACGCTATAGAGCTGTTGGAAACTCAGGGTTTATCGGCCCTGAGGGCTTACCTAAAGAAGCTCTATGAGGAGGCAAGGTCAGGATCAACCAAAGCGAGCAAAGAACTATTTTCAGACAAGAGGATGAAGAAGGCAATAAGTTTGCTTGTCCAAGCTAGGGAGCTTGGGCTTGACCATCCAAAAATGGACAAGCTAAAGGAGCTAATAAAAGAACAGATCAAGGAAAAGCCAAATTCAAAGATAATAGTATTTACGAACTATAGGGAGACAGCAAAGAAGCTTGTGGAAGAGCTGAGTAAAGAAGGCTTTAAGGTGAAGAGATTCGTCGGTCAGGCAAGTAAGGAAAACGATAGGGGAATGAGCCAGAGGGAGCAAAAGCTCGTTCTTGACGCCTTTGCAAGGGGAGAGTTCAACGTTTTAGTTGCGACGAGCGTGGGGGAGGAAGGATTGGATGTTCCAGAGGTTGACCTTGTGGTATTCTACGAGCCTGTTCCCTCCGCGATAAGGAGTATACAAAGGAGGGGAAGGACTGGAAGGCACAGGCCGGGTAGGGTTGTAATTCTTATGGCTAAGGGGACTAGGGATGAAGCCTACTACTGGAGCTCAAGGCAGAAAGAAAAGATAATGCAGGAGACAATAAGAAAGGTAAGTCAGATGATAAAGAAACAGAGGCAGACATCTCTTGAAGCTTTTGTTCAAAAGGTTGAAAGTGAGAAGAAGGGGCTTGAGGCGTGGCTCTCTCGGGAAGAACCTAAGGAAGAGAAGGGTAGGGAAGAAAAGAAAGGGATTAAGGTCGTCGTTGACAGCAGAGAATTAAGGAGTGAAGTGGTTAAGAGATTGAAAACCCTGGGCATTAAGCTTGAGTTTAAAACTTTGGATGTTGGGGATTACATAGTTAGCGAGGACGTTGCGATAGAGAGGAAATCAGCTAATGATTTTATTCAGTCTATCATAGATGGAAGGCTTTTCGATCAAGTTAAGAGGCTTAAAGAGGCCTACCCCAGGCCCATAATGATCATCGAAGGTCAGCTCTATGGGATAAGGAACGTTCATCCAAACGCGATAAGGGGTGCAATTGCCGCGGTAACAGTTGATTTTGGCGTCCCGGTAATATTCTCTTCAAACCCTGAAGAGACTGCCCAGTACATATTCCTGATAGCGAAGAGGGAGCAGGAGGAAAAGGAGAGGGAAGTGAGGATAAGGAGCGAGAAAAAGGCAGTAACGTTGGCCGAGAGGCAGAGGCTCATAGTTGAAGGACTACCCCACGTTTCAGCAACATTAGCAAAGAGGTTACTCAGACATTTTGGGACGGTTGAGAGGGTTTTTACAGCGAGTGAAGCTGAATTGATGAAGGTTGAGGGGATAGGGGAAAAGATAGCGAGAGAAATTAGAAAAGTTATTACGGCACCATACAGGGAGGAGGGCTAGCATTTTATTTAAAACTGCTCAGCTAGCCATTTTTCAAGTGACAATGGTTCAATTGACACTATTCTTTTACCCTGGGAAACAAGCCTGTTTATCTCTCCTACGTTATTGATGATAACTGTTCCATCTTCAAATACTGCTCTAAACCCACTTATGTTTTTCAATTCGTTTTTCATCAAGTTTTTTATCACTTTGCCATTGTGTAAAACTACAATGCTGTCGACTTTGTCTATGTTAATGAAAACGTGGGATACAATGATTATGTTAATTTTCTTCTTTAGTTCGAGAAATGTTTCCATCATTTTCTTCTTTGCAATTATATCTACGTTGCTGAAGGGCTCGTCAAGAAAAACCACTTTCGGAAAGCCAACAAAAGCACTAGCTACTAGAAATCTTCTTTTGTATCCTTGAGAAAGTTCTCCAAATTTCTTTGTCTTGACGCTTTCTAAGTCAAAGAGTGAGAGAATTTCATCTGTGTTATCATTTCCTCGAAATTCTCCAATCGTGTGGAGGTAGTCAATGATCCTGATTGAAGATGGGAACACAGTTTTTTCATAAGAAAAAGATATATCGTTGGGCTTAAGATTAAGATAGTGTTTTTTAAGGATCTTTATCTCTCCTGAGTCAGGAGGTATTATATTGCTGACTATCTTGATAAAAGTTGTTTTTCCACTCCCATTGGGGCCAAGTATATATGAAAGGCCTTTCTCGAGAGTAAAACTGACGTTGTCAAGGGCTTTGATTTTTCCATATGATTTACTCAAGTTTGAACACTCTAAGAGCATATGTCGTTCCCCCTCCTGCAATTAATACTAATACCACGTAGAACAGCGGAAACTCTATTTCAGGTTTCAGTATGATGGCAGTTTTTCCCTTATTCTTTATGACTGCTGCTACTCCGACGGCACGAATACTTGTGCTGAAATTTTTGTCAAATCTGCCTTCTGCGGTAAAGACTGTGACATTAGTCCCCTCTATTTTATACTTTCCGGCGAAAGGGAGAACAACTTCTTCCATGCAAACGGAATAAAGATTTTGATTTTCGTCGTTAAAAGTAAGAAATTGCACTTCTACGATTTTGTTAGATGCATGGTAAAAGAGACCTGATAGCGTCAGTACGAAGAGTATAGTTGACATCAAAAAGGCTTTTTTAATGCTTACTTTCAATAGTAATCCCCCCTTTCAAATGCCTTTAAGGACAAAGCTGGAGACACTGCAAACAAAGTCGTTCCAATTAATCCCCATTTTCCGAGGGGTATTTGTCCTGAGGTTGATAACCAAACGAGTAGTCTGAAGAAGGGGAAAACAAGGTCACCAACGTTCTCTAATGTAAGGAAGATACCAGCTACTAAAAAAGACATTAGGATCGAATACGCATACTCCTTAGATATAGCACTTAATGTTGCAGAAAGGAAAACTCCCCAAAGAGAGGAGAGAATCATTACCAAAAGCAAGATCACAAGATCGGACTTTAGGGCTTTAACTCCCGTAAGGGGAAATATTGCTGCGAGTCCTATGGTCAGTATAGAGGCTAGGAAGAGGGAGTATAATATAAGTGGAGCTATTCTATGAAAGAACACCTTCTTCTTGTTTCTTACTAGTCCTATGTCGTAAATTATTGTGCCCGTTGACAATGCTTTCCCGAAAGTTAGTGCGGTCAAAACAGATGTTACAAGAAAAGCTCCTATGAGAGACGTCCTAATCCCCCTGTTAAACGCTTTCATCTGCTCTGTGGAGACATCCTGAATAAATGGAGCTAGAGAAGTTTCGAATTGAGCTAGGGTTTCTTCAACGTCGGCTAGGGGGACAGTTTTCAAAAGTTTAGCTCCACCAATTCCTGAAAGATTAAGGTCAATAAACGCAGTCCAAGAGAGGTACAGGAGTAAGGAAGGAGCTAAAATTATTAGGGCAATTATTCCAGTGCTTGAACTAATTTCTAGACTTACATGCTTCATTTTTATCACCTCGACTTGGCTATTATAAAGAGCCCTGCCCCGAATAACACAATAAGACCTAACAACACACTTTCATTCCCCGAATTATCGCTTTTCAGAAATTCTAAGATTTTGTCTGAAGGCTGGATTTCGAACCCAAGTAAAACTGGCCCTCCATATATCCCAAACGGGTCTTTAGGATAAAGCAACTCACTACCCACGACATATGGCGGCTTTGTTAGAAGGTTTGCATATTTTATTTTGACTGGACTATCACAGGTTGTGTTACTTGAGGGGAGGAGAGTCCCGTAACAGAAAACGTACATAAACTCTCTAGTTGACATAATGTCAATTGGTTTAGGAATTGTTACCTTGGTGTTATTTGTTAGGTATACATCTGCTCTTTCCATTTTTTCAACCTTAAGGAATTCAAAAATGTGGAAGGGCTTGAGCTCCTTCTCATCTCCAAATATGTAGAATGGAAATAGTACCCTTGTATTGTTAAGCTTGAAGGTATTAGTCTCCTTGTCGACAATAAAATTAATTATAAACTTCTTCTGTGTTAAGTTAAATCCAGAAAAATCCCTTATGAAGAGCTCTACAGAAACGTTTACGGACTTTCCTAGGTCTTGACAGCTTAATATTCTGACATCCCCTACATATCTCGTGTTTCCAGCTCCCTTCGGAGTTATATATGGAACAGTCTCATAGGTATCTGAGTCAACTTGACGTAATGGAATTATTGAAACAGATCCCGTTATTCTGCAGTCCTCAGTAGCGATTACACTATCTGTGATCAGGAGTGAAAGAAAGAATAATAAGACGAGCACAGCTTTTTTCAATAATATCCCCCCTATTCGTGAATATAAATTCTGCCACCAACATCCACATTGGGGTTGTAGATTACCACTTCTGTGTAGTCTTTCCAGAGGCTGTGTATTATTTTTCTGACGACTTTTACATACGCCACAGCATTAACTCTGTACCCATAGTCAGTTCTTTCCATGACCTTTTTCTTCCAGTAGTATGTCTTGTAGTACCTGACATCCTTTTCAGGCCCGTCAAGTTCTTTGGCTTTTACTTGGAGAAGATACTTTGGACTAACTGCTACCTTCCCATTGGAAAGGTGAGCAATACTGTACCCTGATGCTGCTCCAGCGGCAACTCCATATTCTCCAGATATGACTACCTTGAAAGTAAGGTACGCACTCCCATACCTGGCTGTAAGCTCTATGTTGGCGGAGGTTACACCATCTGCCGTATCAACCCATTCCCCTAGAATGGCAGCTGATACGGGTTCATGCCCCATGACGAAGTTCGTTGGGATTATATTTCCAAAAATAAGTATTATTGTAAACAGCAATTTAGTTTTAGTACTCATCTCTCATCACCTCGATACTATTTGATCTAACTATTTATAATTTTTTTGTTCCATATATGTAATTTTATATGATAAAATATTTTAATAGAAAAAGTGGATAAAGTTAAAAAGTTAAGTAAATGCCCTAGAGAGTGGTGTAATCACGTTAATAATTGACACGTCATTTCTTACTAATCTGAAAAGAAAGTTTTTTAGGAAAAGAAAAGTGATCCCATGTGCCCGGGGGGAGCGAAGGGGAGTCATCGCTCGGGCTTCTCCTTCAGCTCATCCCCCGCGGTTGCCCCGGGCATTAAAAATTAGCAAGGTTTTTATATAACTTTGACTAGCTGGAGGTAGGTGAAGAGAATGGCCAAGGAGAAGGCAACGCTACCTCCAACTGGTGCAGGGTTGATGAGGTTCTTTGATGAAGACACTAGGGCAGTAAAAATAAGTCCAAAAGGAGCCATAGCCCTTGTATTGATATTTATAATGCTTGAGGTTCTCCTTCATGTCGTTGGCCCAAGGATATTCGGTTAAATTGGTGTCTTCTTTAGTCCTCTAGCATTTAACTCATCATTTACTATCCTCCTCATTATATCTTCTAAGTAGCCAGAGATAAGCGTCTCGACATTGGCCTTTATGTTATCTATGTCGTGCCTTATTCCCTCAAGCAATTTGATGTACTCCCTTGCCATCTCAAGTTGCCCCTCCTGCTTGAGTAACTGCTCTTTGAGGTGATCGAAGTCATCCTCAAGCACTTCTAACCTTCTAACTTTCCTTTTAAGTTCCTCTAATTCTCTCTCAAGTTGTTCTTTTTCAGATTTTAACTTTCTTATTTCCTCTTCTTTCTTTTCTAGTTCCTTAACGAGGTTATTATATTCTTCAGCTATCTGAGCAAGCCTTTCTATCTCTCTCAATGGAGGGACTTTTCCATCTCCCAGGATTACTACATCGGGCCCAACGTTTACTATATCTGAGGGCTTAACCTTTATCTTTTTTTCTGATGAAAACATTCCTGAATGAAATTCTCCTCTCGAGACATTTTCAAGAGCTTTCATTTTGAATATAAAGAGATATTGATCGCCGGACACTTCAACGTTTATGTCAGTAACGTAACCCAAGATTTGTCCCTCTGGAAGTGAAATTACGAACTTGTTAACAAGTTGCATTCCTTGACTCTCCTCCATTAGTTTTCACCCTCTACTTTTCGTAGCTAATTCTACTTAACGTTTTCTAAAGCAACTTATAGTAACCTGTTTCTGGCTCATATATCTCTCCATCGATCAGCAATTCTGCTATTGCATCTTCTATGGTCTCTTCGTCGTACTTGCTCCCAAGCTTCTTCATCAAATACTTCCTTGATACTGCAATTTTTTTCTGCCTTAATATCTTGAGTATCTCTTCCTTGACTTCCTCTAAGAGCTCATTTTCCTCCTTGGTCTCCTCTTCAGTAACCTCTTCCTCAAGTAGCTCTTCTACTGGCTCTTCTATGGCTCTCTGCTCCATCATTATGCCGTAAAGCTCGTCTATCGTCTCAAGCAGATCCTCGTCTATTCCCTTGTTCTTGGCTATTACCTTTGACTTTGCGGTAATTCCGTACTGGTTGTAAATCTCCAAGGCTATCTTGGCCTTCCTTATGTGCTCGACCTTTTCCTTAAGCGTTTCATAGCGGTGGAGTATCCACATGTTTGGATGGACTTTGGCAACTCCCTCGACCAGTATCTGCTTGTCATCTCTCCACTCCGCTATCTTCCCTATCACCTGAACTAGATCACCCTTCCTCACGAGCTTGGCAAACTTCGTGTCATCCCTGAATCCAAGAACCCAAATTACCCCAGTGCCGTCGTCTATCTGAAACTTACCGTAAGTCTCGTCTTCAGCTATAAGGGGCTCCCTAACCACCGTTCCCACTACCTTTGCCCTGTATATCTTCCTGGCATCCTTGGTTATTAGGTAGTTTGGCTCAAAGTCACCCTCACTCTTAACGAAGTACCCCTCCAGGATATCCTTGATGTAAACCCGAGTAGCAGGCATTCTCTTCTTCATTCTGACCACCACACCAGCTCTCTTTCTAATTTAGGCAAAACTTTCCTCTCTAACTCCATAATCTCCTCCAACGCCTCTAGATCTGCATCGCTGAAGTCTTGGATAATTTCACCGTAAATGTGCATGCCTTCCTCGTTCCGTATTATCCTCCCTATCACTCTCACTACCTGACCAACCTTTGGTAGCTCGCCCTCACTCTCGATTATGGCAACTCCAGTTCCATCATCGAGCCAGAACATATATTCCATTTTATCGACCTTGATCACCCTACCGATCAGCGAAACTCTGGTGTCATCTTCTCGAATCTCACTTATTCTTCTCTCTACGGCAGGTTTTCTCCTCCTTATTGGTTGTTCCATTTTACATCACCCCTCCCTCTTCGAGCTCTCTCTTAACTCTCTCTATCTCCCTCCTATAATCAACGTCCTCCCAAGAGGACGCTCTTAGAATTAAGCCTAGGAATCTATCTTCTATGACGTTTCCCCTGACTACTATTTCCTTCCCTATTATTTTGTAAAACTCCTCCTCAGCTAGCTTTCTTGCCGCTTCTTTCATCGTCATTCCCATGCTCTCCATCTCTCTAATTTTCTCGGATATCTCTTCTGGGCTAACGCCTAGGAGTTCTTCTGCGTCATCACCGAAAAGGGTAACCCTTATGTAGCCCGTCCCATCATCTAGTCCAAAATCTAGGATCGTGATCTTTATTGGTTCGACTTCCCCGTGCTCTGGACATATCCACGTCTCTGTTCCGGGGTCATAGTCAACTTTTTTCTTGCACTCGGGACATGCATCATAAACTAGAACCCTGTAAACTTTAGCTATGGTTCCCCTTACCTCTATGAACCTGTCTCCCGCTTCGATGTCCTTAATCTTTTTCCTCGTGTACGTGGCAATTCTGACTTCCTCAAGTGGTGGAATTGAATTTACCCTTGGATCTTCTGGGTTAAGAATAATTCTTGCCCTAAAGTTTATGTGCAACTCTGGGAGTCCTGAGAGGCTCTCCCTCACTTGCGCGTCTAGAACCTTGATTACATCACCAACTTCAATCTTGTTATAGTACTCGAGAACTTTGGAATCCCATAGAACTACCCTTGCCCTCCCGCTATCATCGTATATAATTAGGCTGGCAACCCTCCCAGCTGAGCCATCCTTCTTGGTGTATTCCCTGGGTGGATACTTCTTAAGCACTCTTCCTACTACGTTTACCTCCCTGGGATCCACTCCTGGGTACAAATCTGAGATTTTCATGAGGTTCTCTTCTTTTTCTTCTATCAATTCTATTCCTAATCTTTCCGCAAGCAGTGCTGCAGCACCCTGTTCGCTTAGTAGTGGATCCTCTTCCATGATTTTCCTGATCTCTTCCTCAATTTCCTCTTTACTCATTCCGGTTTTCCTTTTGATTATCTCGATAATCTTCTCCTTTGTCAGCACGACCATACCTACCACCTTTCCAATAATTTAATTAAGTGGGGTTTTTAATACTTTCGTCTGTGGTACTGGACTTGGTAGTAGGATCCTTCTCCCGGCTCTCAGTTTCTTCCAGCTTCTTAACAAGATCTTCATATTCTGCGTGAATAACTTTCTTGAAGGCTTCTCTTATGACCTTGGGATCATTTTCTGGAAATCCGTAGAGCTCAGCAAACTTCTCGGTAGTTCCGAGGAGTTTTGTTCTTTCGTAGGGTTCAGCGTATATTAAACCCATCTCGAGGAGCCTCCTTATATGCTCGTAAGCTTGGTTCCCCCTAAGCTTGATTATCTTGCTCTGCTCTACGGGTTGAAGGTAGGCTATTAATGCGAGTGTCTTTAGCTCTCCAGATCTAAGCTCTGGCTTCGGCATTAGGTGGATGACTCTCTGCGAGTATTCCTGCTTAACCTGCATGACCCACTTGTCTCCTGCAACTTTAACTACTTCAATTGCGCTCTTCCTCTCTGCATACTCACTCGCTATAAGCTCGATCAGCTTCTCGAGGTAATCTTGGGATTTAATGCCAAGGGCTTTAGATAGCTCCTTAACGCTTAGCGGTCTCCCAGCGACAAAAAGTGCAGCTTCAACTAACGCTTTATCCTCAAGCAATCCCATGATTTGCACCTAAGGATAAATAGAAAAGGGGAACTTAAAGTTCACTCTGAAATCTCAGTTGGATATATCGGAACCTTTCCATGAGGAATGCCGTACTTCTTGCCATACCACTCGCTGAGGAAGTACCAGGCTAGGACAAGGAGGACAGTGCCTATTGGCAGGAGTATTACTGGACTTCTAATGCCCGCAGCGAAGAGGATGTAGAGGACTAAACCGACCGAGGCCGCTGTTACTGCATATGGTATCTGTGTCGTAACGTGGTCAATGTGATCTGAGCCTGAGAACATTGAGCTCATGATTGTGGTATCGCTTATTGGTGAGCAGTGGTCTCCGAAGATACCCCCTGCGAAGACAGCACCTATGCTCGCGTAGAGAACGTGAGGATCATTCGGAGCGAGCTTATAAGCAAGTGGAATTGCTATGGGCATTAGTATTCCGAAGGTTCCCCAGCTCGTTCCAGTTGTGAACGATATGAACATTGCCGTTAGGAAGATTATCATTGGGATTAATCCTGCAGGAACCTTTGCGCTTTCTGCCAGGCCGACAACGTACTCTGCAGTTCCAACGGCCTCAGTTGCACTCTTGATGCTCCATGCTAGGACTAAGATTACGGTAGCCATCATCATCTGCTTCATACCCTGAATCATTGCATTCTCCACTTCCTCGACGGTCATCGTTTTAGTTGCCAATATTAGGACGAGGGCAACTAGCACCATTGCGAATGAACCCCAGAGCAGTGAGGTTGCTGAATCTGCATTCCCAAGAATATCTCTGAAGGAACATGCACCTTCACATGCACTCTTACCCGTGTAGTAAAGACCGTAGAGTGTAACGGAGACCAATGATAGGATTGGCCAGATGAAGAAGTGGATACTACCCTCCTCAACTTTTGGCTGTCCTAAGTCGCTCTCAGTTGCCATGAGTGGCTTTGCCCCATCCCTCACAACTTTTCCAGTTGTTCTTGCCCTTATCTCTGCCTTAAGCATCGCACCGTAGTGTCTCTGCGTGTAGGCTATAATGAAAACGAGGATTATTGCGAATATTGAATAGAACCTGTAAGGCACGCTGTGAAGCCATGCATAGTATTCACCCATCGATATGTTAAGTTTTCCAAATACTTCCTTAATTAGACCCAGCTCATAGCCTATCCAAGTTGAGACTAGGGCAATTCCAGCTACCGGTGCGGCGGTTGAATCGTCAATGTACGCAAGCATCTCTCTCGAAACCCTCATCTTGTCGGTTATTGGCCTCATTGTGTTACCAACTATTATCGTATTCGTGTAGTCATCGAAGAACACGAGGACTCCAAGGAGCCATCCAAGAAGTGTTGCATCTCTGCTTGTCTTTATCCTCTTAGTTAGGGCGTTTGCTATTGCATGGACTCCACCGGACTTGTATATTAATCCAACACCTGCACCAATTAGGAAGTCGAAAATTAAGATTGTGGCGTTCCAGCTGTCCGTTACATTCCCCACTATCCATTCAAAGGTTTTTATCGTACCAGTTACTGGGTTCCATCCAGCGGCCATCCAACCCCCTACCCAAACACCTGCGAACAGAGCAAACACAACCCTCTTCGTCCATATCGCTAGCACTATAGCTACCAATGGAGGTAACAGGGATAAGACCCCAAAATCACCCATCGATGCCACCTCCTAAAATTTTTCGGCCAGGTGTTTTAACCTCGGATTCTTTTCCTGGGTTTTTCCTGCTTAGGGTTAAAAAATGTAAAGGCACTGTTGCTTTTACTGTTCCAGTAAAAGTTCTTACTCGTACGTCGATCATCAAAAAAGATCTTTAATGTCTTTGTTTAAAATCTTTGCTTATCCCCGGCGTGTCAATAACGCTTTTAAGATCGGGTGTTTATGACAGGTTCATGTACTGGATTGGAGAAGACAACGTTGCTGGGGAACCTGGAAAGGTGCTCTACGTGATACTCCCTACGATTGGGTGTTACAGGTATAGGGTTGGAAAAGCATGCTACATGTGCTCTTATCCCGCCCAGGCCCCCAGGAATACATCTCAACAAAAAATTTTGAGACACTTTCTTGAGGCTCTCTCCAAAATAAAGGACAGAGAGGGGAGATTCGCAGTTAGGATTTTTACTTCGGGATCATTCTTTGATTCGGCTGAAGTTAGGAGAGAAACTAGGTTAAGGATATTTGAGGAGATAGCCAAGCTTGACAACGTTTACGAGATAGTCGTTGAGACGAGGAGCGAGATAATAAAGAGGGAATGGGTTGAAGAGCTCACAGAGATAGTCAAGGGAAAGTGGTTTGAAGTAGCCCTGGGGCTCGAAACTGCTAATAATGATATCGCGGATGTATCAATAAATAAGGGAAACACATTTGAGCAGTTCGTGAGGGCTAGCGAGATTATTCACGATGCTGGAGCTAGAGTCAAAACGTACCTCCTTTTAAAGCCCATCTTCCTTTCCGAGAGGGATGCAATTGAGGATGTGAAGTACAGCATAGAAAGGGCCGAACCATATACTGATACATTTTCAATTAATATAACGAACATTCAGCGGGGAACACTTTACGAGATGATATGGGAAAAAGGTGAATACAGGCCGCCATGGCTCTGGAGCGTTGTTGAAGTTCTCAAGTGGGCAAAAAAGAGGTTCCCCAGGAAGAGGTTCCTCTCGGATCCTGTGGGTGCTGGATCAGTTAGAGGGCCTCACAACTGTGGCGACGATAAGGCCTTTGAGAAGGCAATAAGGCAGTTCTCGACGACTCAAGATATTAAACATTTGGAGAGCCTTCCTTTTGACTGCCTGGAGGAGTGGATGTATATAGTGGATGAGGGAATATTGGACTGGCAATTAGTTAAGACTAAGACTTCGCAATATTCAGATTTTTAAAGAGTGGATCCTCTCCTAATTCTTTCTTCAATCTTTCAAAGTTCTTGTAAAGCCTGGGGAGCCTTGATTTGCCCCTTTCTAACATCTGATTTCCAATTTCTATTGCAAACTTCAAGTATTCGTCAGTGACGAGAACTTTTCCATCCTTCCCCAGGGGGACGGTAAGGTACTCGGTTCCATTAATCTCAACGAGATACCTAGAGGATATTGCCTTAAAGGTTGTGTACTTAAAACCACTTGAAAGGCCAATTTCGTGAACAAGCTTGGCTTTCTCCTCATCCTCAGCCACCACGTGGAATATTGGAGGTTGGCTTTTCAGGAATATTATTCCGCTTTTAGCTTCCTTTAAAGCTTCTTTAGCCTCTTCAAACTTCAAAGACCTGTGAACTTTTATGAGCCATCTGGAAAGGGGTTTCGCTCCGAGTGCTGGCTCCTCTAATATCCCAATTCTCCCCGAACAGGAGGATGTCGTGTAAATTCCCTTTATTGAATTAATCAGGAGAAGTAGGTCGATGATGTCTTCATCAACTTCTTTTTTCTCCATTGCTTGAAACAGGCTTATTAATGCCTCGCGTTTAGCTTTCATAGAATAATCACCCTTCTTTGATTAATTCTGGCGAAAACTTTATAAATCTATTCTAAAAGCTTCGATTGAGTGGCCGGGGTGGTGTAGCCTGGTTAGCACAGGGGACTGTGGATCCCCTAGCCCGGGTTCAAATCCCGGCCCCGGCCCCAAAAGGTCTTCTTTCATTGAACAAGATTGCTAAACATCTTGTCATATGGTGGAATGATTACTTCTTTTAACCAAGCCGATGCATAATACTATAAACCCTTCACCAGAACAATTTCTCGATGGACGAGCTTTATGAGAAGTGGAAAAGAACCGTTGAAATGCTCGAGTGGGAGGGGATTATAAAAAGTAAGGAGGTTAGGGAGGCCTTTCTCAGGTACCCCAGGTACCTTTTCGTTGAAGACAGGTACAAAAAGTACGCTCACCTTGATGAGCCCCTTCCAATACCTGCGGGCCAAACTGTTAGTGCTCCTCACATGGTTGCGATTATGCTCGAGCTGGCCAAGCTGAAACCGGGTATGAACGTCCTTGAAATAGGAACCGGGAGTGGATGGAATGCTGCCCTAATCTCACACCTTGTAAAGAAGGACGTCTACACTATCGAAAGAATTCCTGAGCTAGTGGAATTCGCAAAGAGGAATCTCGAGAGGGCTGGCGTTAAAAACGTTCATGTTATCCTGGGAGATGGGACTAGGGGGTTCCCTCCGAGGGCTCCTTACGATGTGATAATAGTCACGGCTGGAGCTCCTAAAGTTCCTGATCCACTAATTGAGCAGCTAAAGCCTGGGGGCAGGCTCATAATCCCCGTGGGGAGCTATCACATGTGGCAAGAACTACTTGAAGTCATCAAGAAAAAGGATGGGAGTGTGGAAATAAAGAGCCACGGTGGAGTGGCTTTCGTTCCGCTAATAGGTGAATATGGGTGGAAAGAATGAAGCTAATAGCTTTCGACCTCGAAGGGACTTTAACTGACATGATAAGCTGGGAACTCCTCCATAAGAAGTTTAAAACGCATGATAAGGCTAAAGAGCACATGGAACTGTTTTTTTCTGGGAAGATAGACTATTATGAGTGGGCGAGGCTTGATGCCTCCCTCTGGAGGGGTAAAAACAGAAAAGAAGTTGAAGAGGTCTTTAGGGAAATCACTCTTAAAGACTACGCCCAGGAACTTCTTTCTTGGCTCAAGCGGAATGACTTCAAAACGGCAATAATCAGTGGTGGGCTGATGTGCTTAGCTAAGAGGGTTGCTGAAATCTTAGGTATCGATTACGTGTTTGCAAACGAGCTCGTGTTTGATGAAAGGGGTAGAATAACAGGGGACGTCATAGTTAGAGTTACATTCGACAATAAGGGTGAGATCCTCAGATCGTTAAAAGAGAGGCTCAAACCCGAGCTTACGATAGCGGTTGGCGACTGGAAGAATGACATACCGATGTTCAAGGAGGCTGATATTAGCATCTCCCTTAAGGGAGATGGGGCAATGTACAGGGCGAGGGATCTTAGGGAAGTTAAGGGTATAATTGAGAAAATTCTTCGCGAGCAATGTTAGTGATGCGAAAAGTTTAATGGGCACAATCTATATCCACCCTTGGTGATAACCATGACCAAGCTTAAGGAGCCTATTATCGCAATTAACTTCAAGACGTACATCGAGGCTACTGGGAAGAGGGCTTTGGAGATAGCGAAGGCTGCTGAAAAGGTTTACAAGGAGACTGGCGTAACGATAGTGGTTGCTCCCCAGTTTGCTGATCTAAGGATGATTGCTGAGGCCGTCGAAATTCCGGTTTTTGCCCAGCATATTGATCCCATAAAACCCGGAAGTCACACCGGTCACGTTCTTCCCGAGGCTGTTAAGGAAGCTGGAGCCGTCGGAACCCTGCTCAACCACTCCGAAAACAGGATGATCCTAGCTGATCTTGAGGCAGCTATAAGGAGGGCTGAAGAAGTTGGTCTAATTACCATGGTTTGCTCAAACAACCCTGCTGTAAGTGCTGCCGTGGCGGCTTTAAACCCTGACTATGTCGCAGTTGAACCTCCGGAGC
This sequence comes from Pyrococcus kukulkanii, assembly GCF_041647995.1. Taxonomy (NCBI): domain Archaea; kingdom Methanobacteriati; phylum Methanobacteriota; class Thermococci; order Thermococcales; family Thermococcaceae; genus Pyrococcus; species Pyrococcus kukulkanii. The sequence continues at coordinate 497,710 of NZ_JARRIB010000001.1, read as the reverse complement.
TTATAGGGACTGGGATTCCAGTAAGCAAGGCTAAGCCTGAAGTTATCACCAATACGGTCGAGCTCGTTAAGAAGGTTAACCCCGACGTTAAGGTTCTCTGTGGTGCTGGAATAAGCACTGGCGAAGATGTGAAGAAGGCCATAGAGCTTGGAACTGTTGGAGTTCTCTTGGCAAGTGGTGTTACAAAGGCAAAAGATCCAGAAAAGGCAATAAGAGACTTGGTATCAGGAATAATAGGAAAAGATTAGAGCTCTATTTTTACCGCTTTTCCTGTTTTTGTAGATTCATATGCTGCTAAAACCACCGCAAGGTTCTTAAGGGCATCTTCTCCCGTAATTGGTGGCTCTTTATCTTGCTGAATTGCATCTATGAAGGCGTTTATTATCCCCTCAACGTCCGGCCTCTCCCAGTATATCTTCTCAGTTCTCTCCTGGTAGACCGTGAAGTCCGGATAAGCAGTCCTGATGTCAAGGAAACCGTCATCACCGACTATGTAATACTTCATCTCAAGTCCATAGGGATATCCTCTTGGATTTGCCCATCCTGCCGTTAATAGTGCAATGACGTTGTTTTTGAACTCTATTAAGGCTGTTCCAATATCATCAACCTTGAATCCCCAGATCTTTGAACCTATGTCGGCGTAAACTCTAACGGGTTCGCTTTCGGTCAGCCAGAATAATGAATCTATTCCGTGTGGGGCTGTATCCATAAACCCTCCTCCACCACTCTTCTTCGGGTCAAAGAACCAGCTTGTATCTAGGCCCTCCAAGAACATGGGTGGCTTAACGTACTCTGAGATAGCATAGATGTACTCCAATCTGCCTATCTCTCCACTTTCAACCATTTCTTTGGCCTTTCTTAATGGGTGTGTGAACCTCGGGTTGAAGGGAACCATCAGCTTTACTCCGGCTTTCTTTGCCACTTTTATTATCTCCTTCGCATCTTCTATTGTAAGGGCTATTGGCTTCTCTAGGAGGATATGCTTCCCTTCCTCGGCCGCCCTTATTGCTACCTCCTTGTGTCTGTACGTTTCTATTGCTATATACACTGCTTCCACGGTCTTGTCCTTGAGGAGCTCCTCATAACTGGGATAGAACTTTGCCCCGTACTTTCTAGCCTCGATCTTTGCGATGTTTGTGTTAGCTCCATCCCCCGAAATTGCAACAAGCTTTGCCCTTCTGCTAGCCCTTATCGTTGATGCGTACCTTAGGGCGTGAGGATGAGCGTAGCTTATAACTCCGAACCTCACCATATCACATCACCTCCAACTTAACGGGCTCGCCCTTTCTAATGCTCTCTCTCGCCTTTTCCGCTATGTATAAAGCTATTAGAGCATCTTTTGCTGTAACAACGGGTTCACAGTCACTCTTTATGCATTCAAAGAAGTGTCTAAGCTCAGCCTCAAATGCTTCGGGAAACGTTGACAGCATTGGTGAGAACCTTGGCATCTCGAATGTGCTCTTTACAACTCCCACGACTGGAGTATCCAGTGGGGTGTACCTTATCCTCCCGTTCTTCCCTATTATATCAAGGTGGTGGTAGAAGACGCCGTACTTAGCCGGTAGCGGATAGCTCCAGCTCACTTCAGCTATTCCGGTTTTGTCTCCCTCGAACTTTATGAACATGACGACATGATCGTAAGTCTTGTTTACTCTTGCCTCTCCTCTTATCGCTTTTCCTATTGCAAACACCTCAACGGGCTCACTCTCAAAAAACCATCTCAGGAAGTCTGTCACGTGAACGCCGAGATCTGTGATAACTCCGCCACTCTTGCTCTCATCCCAGTACCAGTAGTCGGCGGGAAATGGTAGGTGTTGCACTTCGGTCTTCCTAATCTGCATTGGTAGAATGTTCCTGGATTTTATCACATCTTTTATTTGTCTCCATCTCTTGTCGAACCTCCTTACGTGGCCAACAAAAAGCTTAAGCCCCTGTTGCTCTGCCTCCTTAATCATTTTTTCCGCTTCCTCTACCGTTAATGCTATTGGCTTCTCGACTATTACATTCTTGCCAGCCTTCAGCGCTTTTATTGTGAGCTCTGCATGTGTGTACGTTGGAGTTAATATCTCAACAACATCCATTTCTTGCTCTAGGAACTCATCTAAGTTCGTGAAGACCTTAGCATTGAGCTCTTTCCCTGCTTTTTTTGCTGCTTCCTCGTCTATATCCATTACCGCTACTACCTTTATCGTTTTCCTCATGGCCTTTAGTGCTGGCTTGTGGGCTAGGTTAAAGATGTTTCCACAGCCTATCACGCCGACTTTGAGTCTCTCTGGCATGACCGCTCACCTGTAACTATTTAGAGAGGCTTAAGGTTAAAAAAAGTGACGGTCATTTTTGAATGTCAAATATAGATGATAAATACGGCTGTATTAGCATGAAAAGCTCAATTAATCCCGACTTTCCTTAATGCTCAATTTAGTTACTAAAAGTTTTAAAATTCTTAGGAGGAGATAAGAGTGGAGGTGGTTGAAAATGAAGGTGGTCGTTGGAATTCCGAGCTATAACAACGCTGACACCATAGGGTACGTTGTAAAGCAAGCTGCTGAAGGCCTTAAGAAGTACTTTGGTGGAGGAATTATAGTTAATGCAGATGGTGGTAGCACGGATGGAACGAGAGATGTTGTCCTTTCAACAAAGGTTCCTCAAGGTGTTGAGGTTCACAGCTTTGTCTACAAGTGGCCAATTCCTGGAAAGGGCAGTGCTATGAAGGAGATCATGGAATTTGCGAGAGAAAGGGATGCTGATGCAGTAGTCTTCGTTGATAGTGATTTGAGAAGTATAACCCCAGAGTGGATATATAAGTTTGCTGAGCCAATTGAAAAGGGCTACGATTTCGTTGCTCCCCTCTACCTGAGACACAAGTGGGATGGAACCATAACCAACAACATCGCCTATCCAATGACAGCCTCCCTGTATGGGTACGACATAAGGCAACCCATTGGTGGAGATTTTGGCATAAGCGCCAAGATGATAGACCTGTACCTCAAGGACGAGGAAGTGTGGAAGACTGACGTTGCTAGGTTTGGAGTTGACATATTCCTCACGACGACAGCCATCGCCAACAAGAAGAAAGTAGTTCAGGTAAGCCTGGGGATGAAGATACACAATCCAAAGGATCCTGCTGCTTCCCTGGGTCCAATGTTTAACCAAGTCGTTGGTACCCTGTTCATGTTAATGAAGAGATATGAAAAAGTTTGGAGAGATGTTAAGGAGATAAGGGCTGTTGAGACTTGGGGAGAGGAAGTTAGAGGGGAGCCTGAAGAAGTTAAAGTAACCCTTGAATTATTAAAACGGAAATCAAAAGAACTATTTGAGAAAGAAAAGGATATTTTGAGAAAGATTCTTAGTGGAGAAACGTTTAATGGCGTAGTGAAGGCTCTTGAAAGCTTCGAATTCCCAGATGAGTTATGGGCAAGGGCTCTCTTTGATGGTGCAGTGGCCTACAAGAATGGAGTTATAAAAAATGCAGAACCTTTGATACCTCTCTACTTTGCTAAGACAGCTGATTTCGTAATAAAGACTGTGGATATGACTACAATAGAGGCCGAAAGACTTATCAGAGAAAGAGCTAGGACATTCTTAAAGGAGAAGAGCTATCTTATTGAGAGATGGTTTACTTGAGTCCCTCTGCTTGGTACATAGCCTTTAATACTTTTTCTCCTTCTTCATATTTTCTTATTGCCTCTTCTGCTAATTCTATAGCATCAAGGAACTTAGCATGCTTCATTAGGAAGGCAATAGCGTCAAGTATTTTTAGCATCTCTAACTTCATTTCTTTTGCCGCGATATATTTTATAATACTCGTCCTTATCCTAGCCCTTATATCGATCCTGCCCCCGGTTTCCTCCAATGCCTCTCTATAAACTTTCATTGCGTTCTCAAACTTTCCTAACCCCACTAGCGCTTCTGCTAGTTCAATGAGCTTATCCCCTACTATGTCAAATCTTCCTGAACTCCTGTATGTTTCAATAACTTGATTGAGCATCTTAATCAAGTTCACTCCAATAAGATTGGCTCTGTTAAAATTTCTTGCGAGCAGATATGCATACTGAGCTTTAAGTAGAAGCCTTGTCATGGTTTCCAAGTCACCTTCAGCGTATGCCAATTTGCTGGCTTTTTCGTAGTGTTTTCCTGCTGTCTCCATTAGTTCCCTGTACCTTTCATCATACCCGAATATGGCCTTTATATAATTGGCTACCCTTTCGAAGGCTTCTGCGCTCTCTTCGTACATCTCATTCGAAATTGCGTCCTCTGCAATCTTTCCATAGATTTCTACCAATCTTCCGGCTATTCTTTCTATTCCTTCCTTATTTGAGAGGAGATCATAATACCTATAAGCTGATTCATATGCTACTATTGCTGACTCGGTTTCCCCTGCTTCCTCGTAGCTTGAGCCTAAATCTTCGTACATTTTAGCAAATTCTTCAGCGTATTTTCTAACGTGTTCTTGATCTCCAAGAAACGTGAATGCCTCTATTACACTTAGGCATGAGTTAGTCAACTTATCCAAATTGACTTCTGATTTATCAATTTCCCTCTCTATTATCCGTAAGTAAAGGTATGCTGCCCTTAATGTTATGGGCTTTGCCTGTTCATACAATCCCAGCTTATTTCTCAATAGTATTCCAGCTTCTTTGTATAAACCTGCTGCTTTTTGGATGTCCTTTTTTTCTTCATACCCCTTAGCTGCCCTCACAAGCATTTTAACGCCGTCCTTAATTTTACCTTCCTTGATGTACCTGTACCCTTCCCTCTCAAGCTCCTCTGGAGTTGACATGAGAAGATCTATGTCCAACCCTCCACCCTCCCTTGCTTTAGCTTGAATTGTATTACCTTAATCTTATTTAAGCCTTTTTAGAGTGAGTTCTGGATACATAGAGAGAGATGCCTTTGCTTGTGGCATGTCCATGCCTAAGATTATCCCCAAACTTGCAAGATCCCTTGGTTCTCTGACTTCCCACTTGCTCTTGGATGAGGATGTTAAGAATCTTCTGAGCTTGTATTTGTTGGCAAGTTCCCATGCCTTTCTCATAAACCTTAGCATGTTTGCCCTCTCGTATTGGCTTGCATAAAGTAGTGGTCTTAGGGAGAACCCTAGGGCCACGTTTTTTCTTGCCATTAATCTTGCTAGGACATGGTCTATCCCTGCATCCTTTCTTCCTGCCCAGGGACTTATAATTGCATCGACACCCCTTTCAATTGAATATCTAACAATCCTAAGGTCTTTTGATTCGACGTAAATTAAATAGTCCTGCTTAAACTTCTGAATAACTTCTTTGACTAAGCTTGGTTTTGGATTGATTAATGTTATTGCAACTTTTCCATATCTTTCTTTAAGTTCCCTTAAAGTTAATTTGTCGAGGCTTCCTGGGGGAACTTCATAGGAAAAAATAACTTCATCAAACCATTCTTTGGCTAATTTGAACGCCTCCTCATTCCTTATGTCCATTTCAATCCATTTCACTCCCCACCCTCCAGCCATTCCTTCACTGCTTTGACAACACTCTCTTTTTTCATGGGAAACGCCTTTACCTTAATCCTCACATGGATTACATCTTCTCCTTCGCTAACTTTTACCTCCCCTAAGTAGGCTTTCTGTTTATCAAACCTTATGTAAAACGTTCCAGTCTCGTCAACCTTTTCCTCCGCGTGCTCCCAAAGGTACCTCCTATCTTCTTCGCTGAGCATGTTCCTTAAATTTTCGAGAAACTTCCTTACGTTTCTTGAGTGTCTTAGTTCTGCATCAACGACTAGGATGGGATTACCGAAGTATCCTTCAGTTTCGATGACTTCAAAGTCCACATCCTTGGCGGAGATGTCCTCGGGGAATAACGTTTCAAGGGCTTCAAGTACCTTTTCAGGATCCTCAGTTGCATGGATGAACGTTCTTATCCTGATGTTGTGAGCCTGAAGCCCCTTAGCCATTCTCACCACCAGAATAAATTGGAATAAATTATTAAAAACCTTAGCTTACTATCTCGCCTAAAAGATACGTTGAAGTTGCTCCTTTAACTTTTACTTCTGCGAATTTGCCTTTTTCTCCTTGGGGTAAAATTATATGCTTGTAATTCATCGTAACGGCATCCACGTTTCCTTTCTTCCCTTTCCCATGAATAAGAACCCTTAGCCTTCTCCCAATGTACTTTTTGTTAATCTCATAACTAATCTGTAACCTTATTCTGTGCATTATTCTTGACCTTTCCTTTATGAGCCATCCAGGAAGCTGTTTCCATTTAGCTGCTACAGTTCCTGGCCTTGGGGAGTACCTTGAAACGTTAACCTTATCTGGCTTAATTCTCTTTATTAGTTCAACGCTTCTTTGAAATGCTTCCTCTGTCTCTCCAGGAAAGCCTACGATTATATCGGTGTGTAAGTTTAGGTCTGGAAATTCCCTTTTAAAGGTCCTGACTATTTCTTCGAACTCTTCCACGGTATAATTTCTTCCCATTCTCCTCAGGATATCATTATCCCCGCTCTGAACGGGTAAGTGTAAAAATTTATAGACTTTCTCATCCTTGTAAGCATCTATAAGTTCGTCAAGAAACTTTATGACGTGATTTGGGTTCATCATTCCAACCCTTACCCTGAATTCTCCGTCTATTGCAGTTATCTCCTCTAAAAGCTTAGCTAGGTTGGTTCCTATGTCAAAACCATAACATCCGGTATCTTCTGCTGAAAGCCATATCTCCTTGTATCCTTGTCTAATTGCCCATTTCACCCATTCAACAACTTTTTCTGGGGCATAACTCTTTAAGACTCCTCTGGCAAGTCTCGTTGCACAGTACGTGCATGCATTCAGGCAACCTTCAGCTATCGGCACTATAAAGTGAACACCTCTTGGGGACAACCTGGGGAGGTCAAGCTTATCCAAATTTCTCTTCCTCCAATCGGGAACACTTATTAGCTTCTCTCCCCTTAAAGCGTACTCAACTGCTTGGGTAATTCTATCTATGCTCTTAACTCCCAATATCGCAGAAACTCTTTCATCTATGATTTCGGGGTTAACGTGAGGGAGGCATCCGGTAACTATAACTTTCTTTCCTCTATCTAGGAGTTCCCTAATCCTTCTTGCTATCTTTCTCTCCGTTGGATCTTTGACAGCACAGCTATTCACAATAACTATTTCTGCTTCATCGGCTGCATCAACTAGCTTGTATCCTGCTAAGTAGAGGAGAGCAGCCATCATCTCTCCATCTGCCCTGTTTCTCGCGCAACCGTAATTTTCAATATGGACTTTCACCATCATTTCAGCCTTGGAAGTTCACTTAATAGATTTTCGTTTGAAAGAAAATTATACACAGTTTTGGATACCTATCAAAAATCCTTCTGGCGTTTCCTTTTAGGGGCTTCATATCTTTCACCTTTTGTTTACAATAATTTTATAAGCACAAAACGTTCACAATCTAATGTAATGTTCAAAAATGTTCATTCGAACGGAGGTGTTCATAGTGTACAAGATCCTTGAGAAGAGAGAAATTGCGATGAGAAATACCTGGTATAAAATCTATGCTCCCCATGTTGCCAGAAAAGTCCAACCGGGTCAGTTTGTTATCGTTAGGGCATTCCAAAATGGTGAGAGAATCCCTCTAACTCCTGTGATGTGGGACAGGAATGAAGGATGGATAGTACTAGTAGTATTCACACGGGGAAAGACTACGATGAGAATGGCCCTTGAACTCAGCGAAGGAGATTCCCTACTAAATGTTGCCGGTCCGTTGGGCAATCCCGCTCCAATGGAGAAGTTTGGCAAGGTACTTGCAATCGGTGCTTATGTAGGTATAGTTGAGGTTTATCCTATAGCTAAGGCGTGGCAGGAGATTGGAAATGACGTAACGACATTACACGTAACCTTTGAACCTATGGTAATTCTCAAAGACTATCTCGAAAAGGCCGTTTCAAGGCATATAGTTGAGCCAGTGAAACTGAATCAGAATCTTGATCTCAGGACCAACATGAGATATGTGACTAAGAGACTCGTGGAGAAAGTTAGGGAGCTTCTGGAGCATGAAAACTGGGATCTTGTGTTTATGGTAGGCCCTCCAGGAGATCAAAAGGCCGTATTTGAAGTAGTTAAGGAGTTTGACATTCCAATGAGAGTTGACCTCCATCCTATAATGGTTGATGGGACTGGAATGTGTGGAGCTTGTAGAGTAAGAGTTGGAGGAGAAGTGAAGTTTGCCTGTGTTGATGGGCCTGAGTTCGATGCTTACCAGGTTGATTGGGACGAGTTAATTCAGAGGGTTGGGTTCTATTCTAAAATGGAGAGAATTGCATTAGAGAAGTATCTAGAAGAGCTTAAAGCTAGGGGGTGATGTAATTGCCTAAGCTCATCAAGGAGAGGGTTCCTACTCCTGAGAGGCCTCCTGGGGAGAGGGTTAAGGACTTTTATGAGGTTAATCTTGGCTATACTTGGGAGTTAGCTTTAAAGGAAGCAGAAAGGTGTTTACAGTGTCCTAAGGATTATGCTCCTTGCATCAAGGGATGCCCCGTCCACATAGACATCCCAGGGTTTATAGCCAAACTAAGAGAACACAAAGATAATCCACACAAGGCGGTTAAGGAAGCTTTGAGAGTTATCTGGGCTTGTAATTCTCTTCCTGCGATTACTGGTAGGGTTTGTCCTCAGGAGGAGCAGTGTGAGGGGGTCTGTGTTGTTGGAAAAGTTGGAGACCCAATCAACATAGGAAAACTCGAAAGATTCGTTGCAGATTACGCAAGAGAACACGGAATTGATGATGAATTGCTAATGGAAGAGGTTCCGAAGATTCAGAAGAATGGGAAGAGGGTTGCCGTTATTGGTGCTGGGCCTGCCGGTTTGACCTGTGCTGCTGAATTAGCGAAGATGGGTTATGAGGTAACGATATTCGAGGCACTTCACGAGCCTGGAGGGGTTTTGGCATATGGAATTCCAGAGTTTAGACTACCAAAGGAGATACTCAGGAAAGAGTTAAAGAAGCTTCAAATCCTAGGTGTTGAGATAAAGACTGACCATATAGTTGGAAGGACAATCACTATTCCCGAATTACTGGAGGAGTATGATGCTGTATTCATTGGAACGGGAGCTGGAACCCCAAAGCTCCTGAATATCCCAGGGATAAACCTCAACGGCATTTACTCGGCCAACGAATTCTTAACTAGGATAAACTTGATGAAGGCTTACAAGTTCCCTGAATATGATACTCCAATAATAGTTGGGAAGAAAGTCGTCGTTATTGGAGCAGGTAACACCGCCATGGATGCCGCGAGATCTGCCCTTAGATTGGGTGCAGAGGTTACGATTGCCTATAGGCGTGGAGAGGAGGACATGACGGCTAGAATTGAGGAAGTTGAGCATGCCAAGGAGGAGGGAGTTAAGTTCATGTTCTTCGTTAACCCCGTGGAGTTCATAGGAGACGAGGAAGGTAGAGTCAAGGCGGTGAAGTTTGAGAAGATGAAGCCGTTGGAGGAGAAGGACGCCAGGGGTAAGAGGAAGATCATAGGGACCGGGGAGTACATAACAGTGGAAGCAGACACAGTTATTATTGCAATTGGACAAGTGCCTAACAAGATCCTCTGGAAGACCACCCCAGGACTCAAGGTCACAGAGAAGGGAACAATTGTTGTTAACGAGAACCTTATGACTTCCATTCCTGGGGTTTTTGCCGGTGGTGATGCAATTAGAGGTGAAGCTACTGTAATCTTGGCCATGGGTGATGGAAGAAAAGCAGCAAAAGCAATACACGAGTATCTATCTTCAAAGTCTTCTTGATCCCCTTCTATTATTTAACCATCTTAGGTTTCCCTAATTTCCAACTTGCGGATTTTAACTTTTTGTTTTAGATAAAAATTGGCAGAAAAATTCGAAAAGATTACGAAAGGTTTATATTTACCTAGGCTTACGTTAGTTCGGTGATGGTTCGATGGCGTGGAAGGTAACCGTTGACCAGGACACCTGTATCGGAGATGCAATCTGTGCAAGCCTCTGCCCAGACGTTTTCGAGATGAATGACGAGGGTAAGGCTCAGCCCAAGGTTGAGGTCATCGAGGACGAGAACCTCTACAACTGTGCCAAGGAGGCAATGGAATCCTGTCCAGTTAGTGCTATCAGCATTGAGGAGGTCTGACCTCCTTTCTTTATTTCTATTCTATTATTAGGTTGAACTTCTTGGCCTGTTCTAGTACGTACTCCCTGATCTCCCTAGCCTTTGGAAACTCCGCTACAATCTCACCGTTTTCTACTATCGGTTTAAGCAGGGGCTCGACCTTTGCTCCACATACCGGGCATCTCTCAAGCTTCTTATTTGCTGGAATAACATGGTAGTGACCATTCTCACAGCGATAAACCTGCTTTCTTCCGCTAAGCTTGCCTCTCTTTGCCATTGGCTTCCCTTCGACTTCGACTATATCTAAGGCGAAGTCAATGGGCTTTGCGCTTGCAATTGCCCCTCCAACTCCAAATGCATCCGCGACATCAGCGATCTCCTTTATCTTCTCTTCGTCCAATCCGCCCGAGATAAATATCTTGACCCAGTCGTAGCCCCTAACTTTTAACTCCCATTTAACTTCTTCAATGATTTTTCGGAAATTACCTCTTCTTGAGCTTGGGGTGTCGAGCCTTACTGCAAACAGCTTCTTTCCAAGGGTTTCCGCGGCCATTACAGCCTCAACCTTTTCATCATAAAAAGTATCGACTAGGGCTATCCTGGGAACTTCCTCTTCTATTACCTCATCGAAGTACTTCCATGCCTTTACTTGGTCTCCAACGGTGATTATCAGTGCGTGAGGCATAGTTCCTACTGCTTTCTCTCCCATCATCTCTGCCCCTAAAACGCCAGAAACACCATCGCAACCACCTATGAACGCTGCTCTATCTATCATCGGGGCTATTGCTGGATGCATGTGTCTAATCCCGAAGGAGTATACGGGCTTGAACTTTGCAGCAATCTTAATTCTTAATGCCGCAGTTGCAATTCCACTTGCTTGACTCAACATTCCCAATAAGGCCGTCTCGTAAATCCCGAAATCCTCATAGTAGCCCTCAATTTGAAGAACGGGTTCATATGGATGGAATATTGTTCCTTCTGGCATCGCGTAAACGTTCACGGGCAATCCTTCGAGGAGTTTCGCAACTTCTTCAACTCCAACGAGAACTCCCCACTTCCAGTTCTTTGGGAGTGACGTGGTTGTTACATCTGCAAAAACTTTCTTGTGAATGTTCTTCGCCTCAAGGATCTTCTTTGTCCTTATGAAGTATATATCCGTTGTCTTTCCGGCCTTTATATCCTCTTCGCTGGCTATGTAGAACTTCATGACCACCACCACAATAAATATCCTCAGGAACCTTTAAGACTTCCCACACCCATGCATGATCAATGATAGTAGTTTCAACTAGAAGGGGATCAACAAAAAGAATAGCTGAGGCTATTGCTGAAGGTCTGGGGGATATTGTAGTAGATCTCAGAAAAGAGTGGCCGGAGGAGTTGGAGGATTTCATAGTCCTCGGAACCCCGATATATTACGAAAAGCCCCTGCCTGAAGTCTTGGAGTTCATTCGGAGGAATGATGGCCTAAAAGGGAAGGTAGTTGCAGTGTTTGTGGTTTGCATGGCTGATATCTTTGGAGTGCTGGGGAAGAGGTATGCGGAGTTTAGGTACCTCAACCTCGTTAAGAGGGGGATTAAAGGTGATATCATTGATGAGAGGATCTTTAGGGGATGGATAAGGAAGGAAAACTCCAGGACAATTAAGGAGGCCTATTCCTGGGGCCGTGAGCTAGCCGAAATATTCGGAGGAAAAAGAAAGCTAATACCTACGTTTCGTATTGAGAATAGCAGAGCCGAGGAAGAGAACCCCAAAGCTAAGCCAGCTAAATGAACTAGGAAAGGTGTGCTATCTTCCTTTGTCGAAGATCTTTGAAGATGAGCCAAGGGATTTTATGGAGGCCATTGGGAGGGCTTTATTGAAAGAGGTACATAGTGGAGGATCTGCTCGTTAGGTATTCCCAGGAGTAGCTGAGGAAAGCCCAGTGTCAAAAGTCCATAATGTTTAGATAACCCTAACCTTATTATATACTTTAGGTGATCCCATGAACCCACTCCATGAGCTCATCTCGCTCTCCGGGAAGACTGCCCTAATAACAGGTGCGGCCTCGGGAATAGGTAAAGCAACAGCCTTCAGGTTTGCCGAGGCTGGAGCTGACTTATACCTTTCGGACATAAACGAAGAGGGTCTTAACCTCGTCAGGGAGAGAATTCAGGAGAAATTCAGTGTCAATGTTGAAACATTCAGGATTGACCTGTCAAAGAAACAAGAGATAGACCTCCTCTGGGAGCAGCTTAAAGGTAGGGAGCCAGATGTCCTCGTGAACAATGCGGGAGTTTACTGGTTTAAGGACTTCCTTGAGGTTGATGAAGCCTTTTACAGGAAGGTCATGGCGATAAACCTTGACTCCGTCTTCTAGATGTGCCAGCACTTCGTGAGAAGGAGGAAGGAGCGTGGGGGAGTGATAGTAAATGTCAGCTCAATAGAGGCCTTCCTCCCATTTGCCAAGGGCTTGGTTCACTATGATGCCTCAAAGCTTGGCGTTGTGGCACTAACCAGGGCAATAGCCAGAGAGTACGGGAAGAAGATAAGGGCGAACGTCGTTGTTCCGGGAGGAATAGAGACTGAAGGAGTAAAAAGGCTGAAGAAAGAGGCGATAATGAAGTTTGACATGGAGAAGATTGCGATCTCCTTCAACTTCAACGCAAGGCTTCCAATGGGAAGGTTTGGAGATCCCGATGAAGTAGCTAGAGTTATCCTGTTCCTCGCAAGCGATCTGGCGAGCTATGTCAACGGGGCAATAATTCTGGTCGATGGTGGGTTTCTATCCACGTGAATAGTATATTCCTCCGACGGTTTCGTTGTTCCATACTGCGAATATCTTCCACTCATTATCTCCTGTTTTCTCCACGAAGACTTCAACCTCAACCCCTAGCGTGAAAATAGTTCCTAGCCTTGTCCTGTTCTTTATTTCGCTAAATTTGAGTTGATAATCTGCTTTAGTTTTCCTTAATGGCTTTTTTATCGTAATATTTCCGGAGTAAACCTTCCCATCGTAAACAATGCCAATCGAAGGGATAGTGTTTGATGTGACAATTGTACCATTGAGTACTGGACTGAAATCCACTCGTAACTTTATAGACTCGGGAACCTTGGGGAATTTCAATACGTACACTCTAAATCCAGCTCCACTATATCCTTCCTTTGCGGCGATATCTATCTGTTCAATTATTATATTGGCTAAAAGTTCTTCGACTTCTTTTGCAATATTTACTGGAACCAGGATAGTTACATTATATTCGGAGTTATTCACATACACCCAGATTTTATCGAGCTTAGTAGTCGTTAGTTGCTGTGTAGTAGTATTTTCCGGGGTGGTGTGAGTCATAGTTGGAGTTTCAGTTGAGATGCACCCGCTAAACCCTACAACTAACATAAATAATATAACAAGTACCTCTATTTTCATTGATGCCCCTCAGATCATGATAAGTTACTTTAATTTAAACTTTTCGTTGTAAATTGTTGTAAAGCAAACACTTTAAAGCTAATGCTTAACTTGGGCTGAGAGGTGTTCCAATGGGTGAGTTTGAGAAAGCCGTGGAGGAGATCGTGAGGATCCTTTTACGTGGCGAGATTAAGGATAGAGAGGAGCTAAACAAGCTCAAGATAGAGGTCTCTAGGAAGTATCACCTTCCACGCTTACCCAGGAACTCTGAAATCTGGAGGGCACTTCCTAAAGATAGAAGGGAGGAGTTCAGGGATCTCCTAAAGAAGAAGCCCACTAGAACCATCAGCGGAGTTGCTGTAGTTGCCATGATGACAAAGCCCTTCCCATGTCCCCATGGACGCTGTATCTACTGTCCTGGAGGCCCTGCCGTGGGCTCTCCCCAAAGCTACACCGGGAAGGAGCCATCGGCCTTGAGGGCTGCCCAGTACGGCTATCATCCGTACATAATCATGATGGCGAGGCTCAAGCAGCTTTACGACATCGGTCATCCAATTGATAAGGTCGAGGTGATAATCCAGGGAGGAACTTTCCCTGCCGTTGACTTGGACTATCAGGAGTGGTTCATCAAGTGCGCCTTTAAGGCGATGAACGACTTCCCCTACTTCAAGGATATAGAGAACCTTGAGGAGAAGCTTGTAAGGCTTATCCTTCAGAAAGACAAGTCCGTATTTGAAGAGGACCCTAAGTTTAAGAAGGCCTGGGAGAGGACTCATAGGAAGCCCTACTACTATCTTGAGGATGAGCAGAGGAAGAACGAGAAGGCCAAAGTTAGGATGGTTGGCTTAACTATCGAAACTAGGCCAGATTGGGCCTTTGAGAAGCAGATAGACAGAATGCTCGCCTTTGGAACGACGAGGGTTGAGCTTGGAGTGCAGACTATATTCAACTTCATCCATGAGAGGACGAGGAGGGGTCACGGAGTTGAAGAGATAGTTAAGGCCACGCAGCTGTTGAGGGATGCTGGGTTGAAGATTAACTACCACATAATGCCAGGCCTTCCTGGGAGCAACTTTGAGAGGGATCTATACACCTTTAAAACGATCTTTGAGGATCCAAAGTTCAGGCCTGACATGTTGAAAATTTATCCAACGCTTGTTACTAGGGATGCTCCCCTGTACGCTTGGTACAAGGCCGGTCTTTACAGGCCCTACACAACCCAGGAAGCCCTTGAGCTCTTAGTCGAGGCCTATAAGATCTTCCCAAAGTGGGTCAGGGTCATGAGGATCCAAAGGGACATTCCCGCTCACCTGATAGTTGCTGGGGTTAAGCACTCCAACCTCGGGCAGCTCGTCTTTGAGGAACTAGTTAGGAGGGGAATAAGGCCGAGGGAGATAAGGTTCAGGGAAGTTGGACATCAGATGCAGAAGTTCGGGAAGATTCCCGAGGTAGAGCACATCAAGCTGCTGAGGGAAGATTACGAGGCTGCAGGCGGAACGGAGATATTCCTCAGCTTTGAGGATGTAAAGAACGACATCCTCATAGGCTTCCTCCGCCTGAGGATCCCGAGCGAAAAGGCTCACAGAAAGGAGATAAACTGCTGTCCTTCAGCCATAGTCAGGGAGCTCCACGTTTATGGTCCTCTGGTTCCAATAGGGGAGAAGCCCAAGTACGAGTGGCAACACAGGGGCTACGGCAGGGAGCTGTTGGCTGAGGCTGAGAGGATAGCGAGGGAAGAGTTCGATGCGAAGAAGATTCTCGTGATAAGCGGGGTTGGAGTTAGGGAGTACTACCGTAGGTTCGGCTACAGGAAGGACGGGCCCTACGTGAGCAAGAGGCTCGACAGGGCTTACGCGGACTACGGAAAGAGCGATAAGTTTGATGCCCACCTTAACACTTGATATACCTAGAAAAGGTGATAAACCCAGGAACGAATCCTAAGTGGTGCTCGGTATGGAGTTCAAGCATGATAGTGAAACGGTTAATGAGGCCATTGGAATTTCAGAATGGAAGGCTAAAGAGATAAAGATGTTCGTAACAAAGCAGATCCTCCTTCTCTTGGAGGGGAAGCTTGACAGCGTTAGTAGGATAATGGAGATGATAGATTCGAAGTACAAGGAGAGAAATGAATTTGGCTATGCAATGTTCCTCCTGGGGCAGGGGTTGATGATAGTCGCTCAAGAAAAGGTTAGGGAGGATAGGGCTTGAGGTTCAGGCCTAAGCCATTCCTTAAGCCTGTTAAGTTCAAGTGCCTCTTTTGCCTAGACTGTTGCAGGGGTAGGCATGTTTATCTAACCTACAAGGACATTGAGAGGCTAATTAAAGCTGGCTACGATCCCCAGGGATTCTTAACTTTTTCAATAGAGAATGGGAAGATAAGGTTCGTCCTATCGGTTAGGGAGTGGGATCTTGGTTGCATCTTCCACGATCCCGAGACGGGGAAGTGTAAAGTTCACCCACACAGGCCCCTTATCTGTAGGATCTACCCATTTATGGTGTCAAGGAAGTCCCTTGGAGTTGAAGGTGAAGAGCCTGTAGAGGTTAATGGAGTAAAATATTGGCTCTATTACGATGAGAGTTGCCCAGGAATAAATGCCGAAGATGGAGTAACTATAACACCTGAAGAGATCCTCGAACTGGGCATAAAATTTGAAGAAGAGCTAGAGCGCACTAATCTTGATTCCGTCATGAATGTGCTCTAATTTAAGCCCAGGATTTAGTGCATATAATCTTTTCCTAGCATCTTCTAAGAGGTAGATTTCTCTGATCATACCAGAATCCTTTAAAACCTTCAATGCGTGGCGAACGGTTCTTTCAGAAAGGTTCGTTGCTTTTGCCAGCTCTTTAGAAGACATTGGTCTCTCTAACGCTTGAAGTACTAGAATGGCAGACCTTGGGAGTTTAGCAAAGTCGATCCCTCCTCATGGCGAAACCCCTCCATGGGTTGGAGTATCACCTTTAAAGTTTTTTCTGATCTGGCATCGACATTTTATTAGTGAAAAGGAATCATGAATTATTATATTACATTGTGTCGACCCCAGTTTTTGCATCTCCTATTTACTATGAGGCAGTTAATGGTAACATATACAAAGTTAACATGACAACCGGAGAAAGGGAGAGAATCTACCTGTTTGGGGTTAGTTGGTTTGGTTTTGAGCTTAAGGATCACATCGTTTATGGCTTAAACGTCAGAAACTGGAAAAATATCCTCAAAGACGTTAAGAGGCTTGGTTTTAATGCTATTAGGCTTCCCTTCTGTAGTGAAACCATTCACGGTGCGATGCCCAATCCTAACATGATAAACTATGAGTTAAACCCTGATTTAAGAAACCTAACTGGCTTGGAGATAATGGAAAAGATAATTCAAGAGGCCAATAGACTTGGCATTTACGTGCTCCTTGACTATCATAGGATTGGCTACACTGAAATTGAGCCCTTGTGGTACACCGATAACTACAGCGAAGAGCAGTACATCCAAGATTGGGTGTTTTTAGCGAAGAAGTTCGGGAGGTATCCAAACGTTATTGGGGCCGACATAAAGAATGAACCTCACGATGAGGCATTTTGGGGAACTGGAGATAATACAGATTTTAGGTTGTTTACTGAGAGGGCTGGCAAGGCTATACTCAAAGTTGCTCCTCACTGGCTGATTTTCGTTGAGGGGATCCAGTATACTCACGTTCCTGAGATTGATAGGGTGATGAAGGAGAAAGGCTGGTGGACATTTTGGGGAGAGAACTTAATGGGAGTCAAGTACTATCCCATTAGGTTACCCAGGGACAAGGTAGTCTATTCTCCTCACGTTTATGGGCCCAGCGTTTACAACATGCCCTACTTCGATTCCCCAGACTTCCCCAAGAACATGCCTCAGATATGGGAGACGCACTTCGGTTACTTGACGAGCCTCAACTATACCCTCGTTATTGGGGAGTGGGGTGGGAAATACACTGGTAAGGACAAAGTCTGGCAGGATGCTTTCTCCGACTGATTAATCAAAAAGGGAATTTACAACTTCTTTTACTGGTGTCTAAATCCCGAAAGTGGCGATACTGGCGGAATATTCCTTGATGACTGGAAAACAGTGAATTGGGAGAAAATGAGAGTTATCTACAGGATAATAAAAGCAGCTAGGTCTAACTTTAATGAGCCACTCTTCATAATCTTGAAGAAGAACACCTCGGGCAGGTGTTTGATAAAGGAGAGAAAGTGACGATATACTGGTACACGAATGGAGAGATAATTGACTCTAACTTCGCTAAGTCCAACGAAGGGGAAATAATTTTGACGTTAAACGAGAGCATTAACCTTTACATAGTCGCCAAGAAGGGAAATGAAACCATGAGGAAAGACTTGTATCTTTCTGTAATAGAGCCGAATACTCCGATAACTACAACTTCCCGACCAACGATATCTGAGAGAAATCCTAAAATTTTTGCAATGCTTCTAGTGTCTTTGGGTATATTGAGTTTTGTAGTTTTTCTGGTTCTCAAAAAGAAGCTTGTTTGATATTTCAGCGTTCCAAATCTCTATTCCCATTATATCCCCTTTCTCATTGTATTCTACCCAAACATCTTCCGCTACTTCGTCAGTATCGGTAACTTCTCCCTCCCTAATTAGGATGTATTTGTTCTTTAGATCGTACCTAACTTTCATACATTTCACCATAGAACAGAATTTGGTGGGCCCGCGGGGATTCGAACCCCGGACCTCCGCCTCGTAAGGGCGGCGTCATGACCAACTAGACCACGGGCCCATGCCCATGGATTACCTTTAAATCCAAATTATAAACCTTTCTCTTGGATGATGATCTTCACGGTACCCTGAGAGCGGTTACAATCTCGATGATGAGCCCCCTCTCGTCTGATCATACCTTTCGGGCGAACGTTATGTAGCCCGTGTGGGCAAGAATTGTGGTTGTAGGTCTCATGCACTCCTTCTTTACCTCTTGCTCAAAAATTACTACATCAATGGTTCTTGGCCTCATGAACACATCTCTAAACTCTCTCAGCTTCTCTCTAAGCCTTATCACCTGATTAGCGCAGGGAGTGTAGGCAACGAAGAATCCTCCTGGCTTTAATGCTTTTGCTGCATGCTCCACGACCCTTTCCGGTTGGGGCAGGTCTAAAATTACGTGATCAACGTTCTCCTCATCTATACCCTCGTATATGTCTTTCAGCTTTATCGTTACTCGATCGTCAAAACCTGCCCACTTTATGTTCTCCCTGGCAAGCTTTGCAAAATCCTCCCTTATTTCGTAGCTGACTATCCTCCCTTGGGGACCGACTATATTAGCCAAGAATAGCGTTAGAGCACCACTTCCCACTCCAGCCTCTACTATGAAATCCCCTGGAGAAATTCCTGCATATGCAACTATTAATGCCGCATCCTTTGGATGGACTATCTGAGGGCCCCGTTTCATTTTATCTATATAATCCACTATCCTGGGCTTTAGAATTTTGAACTCATGTCCTTTGTGACTCTTTATTGATTCTCCGTACTCCTTGCCAATTATCTCCTTCAGCTTTAATATTCCCAGATCGGTGTGGAAATCCCTGCTTTGAACGGTGACTAAATACCTTTTTCCCCTTGGATCAACGAGAACTACTTTCTCTCCTTCCTTAATCATCCCTTCTTCACCAGAACTCCCTTATTTGAGGCATATATTACCAATGGGCTTATCTCTTCTAAGGCTGCAACGCTCTTTTCAGGGGCCAGATCCAAGTTCAGGAGGTATATTGAGGTCCAGTCTTCTATTGGTAGAACACTTCTACTTAGCAGAATTGTCTCTAGAGCCCTCTCCCCTCCAAAATATAAGTACTCGGCAAGTCCTACCGTGATGAATACTACCCTCTTTGATGACTTAGCAAGGATTTCCCTTATTCCTGGGTAGTACAACTTAATAAATTCTGAGAGCTCATACGTGAGAGGAATTTCTTCAACTATTTCACTATAGCTAATCTTCCCAGGCCCGATTTTAACTGCCTTAACATTCCCCATTATCCTCTCCATTACCCTCTTGTACTTTTCAGGGGAGACTCTCCTTATGTACGTTCTGAAAAGTATATCCCCCACACCAAAAAAATCGTCTATGACTACCTCAAAGTCTTCAATAAAACTCATGACTAAGTTGTCCCAAAGAAGTTCGTGAGCGGGAAATGTACTAGGATATTCTATTATCGCTATATCTCCATTCTTTATTTCATCTATGATCATTTTAGCTATGATGCCACGTTCCATACTTGCTCCCCAAAGATTTTAAACCCATGAAATTTTTAAAGTTTGGGGGATTTTAAAATGGGAAAATTTGTTGTTTGGCCCTCTGAGCTTGATGCTAGGCTCACCAAAAAATATGGAAGGATAGTCCCTAGGAACATTGCGGTTGATAATCCCTCTTTAGATGAAATAATTGATGCCTTAGAGATGATTGGGGTTAAAGTAATTGAGATTGAGCGAGATAAACTAAACCCGAGGTTATCTGGGGTAGATGAAGATTTGAGGACCTATGGAATGCTCATCGTAGATAGCCCCTATGGAAAGGCAAAAACACTCAAACTTGTTGCTCAGAAAATCAGAGAGCTTAGGAAGAGAAAGAAATAGCTACTCTTCTTCAATTTCGACGACAATTGCTGTGGTTGTGTCTATAACTCCATCAATGTTATGGATATCGTGGAGTATCTTCCTTGTTAACTCTCCCAAGTCTGAGGCCTCTATGTGAACTATAGCGTCGTAGGGGCCAGTAACGGCATCTGCCTTTGTAACTCCTGGTATCTTCTTAATCTCCTCAATAACCTTCTGGACTTTTCCTATCTCAATTGTCAACAAAACGTACGCCCTAACCATTTTCCACACCCTTGGGAGTTTTCTCAATGAAAGATTAGTTTACTCAGCTTATATCGTTTTCCATTGGACACCGAAAGGTTAAATTCTCCAGAGGGGGAAGTATTAATCGTATGATAAGGGTTAACTCTCAGCTTTGTGCGGTATGTAAAGGTAGGAAACTCCTTTGTGGTAGGCCTGTCTGTCCCATTCTGGAAAGATTTAGGGCAGTTCGAGAGGTCACTCCCTTAATAAATAGGGAGGACATTTTCGGTTCATCCCCACCAAGCATTTTTGTTGGAGAATATGGATATCCGAAGGTAAGACTTGGCCCACTGGTTCCCCCAATAGAGGGTGAGACATCTCACCTAGATAATCCGAACTCCTGGGAGAACGTCACGATAGGGGACGTACTAAGGTATAGGTCTCTCCTGGTTATGGGTCAAGTAAAGGCTGATGTTGATGTAAGGAAATCTGGGAGGCTAATTGAAAGTATTCAGGAGTTGGCATTGTCTTCTAAGCCCGTGGATAGTGAAGTCCTCTTAAAAGGAAAACCAGTCATTAAGGTTCTTCCGAGTGAATTCGCACCTCCACTGGGGCCTAGGGGAATACTAAGGAAATTTGAGATTGTTGATAACCCAAAGGTACCTAGGAAAGTTGATTATGTGGTTAGCGACGAACTTAAGGTCAAGGATGCGATAATAACTTTATATGAGGCGGGTTTTGATGAGTATTACATAATAAGGCTATTGTCCGCTGGATTACTTGGGGTTAGGAAAAAGTTAGTGCCTACAAGGTGGAGCATTACTGCAGTCCAGGACACAATAGGTAGTTACCTTAGAAAGATCATCCTTGATTATGAACCTATAAAGGAGTATGAGTTGTACTTTCACGAATTCCTGGGCAATAGGTACATAGTCCTTTTAATCCCCAGGATGTATGCCTTTGAGCTCCTTGAGGTCTGGCTGAAAGGTTCCCTTTTTGGTAGTGATGAGCCTTCCGTGATTCATGACTATGAGGACTTCAGGGGAATAAAGGGGTACGCTGAAGAGACAAGTGGGGCTTATTACGCTGCAAGGTTAAGCGTCTTGGAGTATTTGAGGAGAAGAAAAAGGCAGGCAAGTGCGATAGTATTTAGGGAGGTTACACCGGCCTATTACGCCCCGCTTGGCGTATGGCAGGTTCGGGTTGGGGTAAGAAAGGCATTAGAAAATATTCCTCAAACTTTTGAAACACTTACGGAAGCTTTAAATGAGATTAGGAGAATACTACAACATCCTTTAGGTAAGTACTTAGACAGGAGTTGGTTGATTAGGCAATTAAGACAGAGAAGTATTGAGGATTTTCTGGGGGTTTAGGGATGGAAAGGAAGGTTGCAAGGATAATGGGTAAGAGGAAACTTATCCTATTAGCTAGGAAGAAAGAACTGAGCCATAACATAAAGTACATATCAAAAGTTCCCGTAAGGATAGTTATGGATAAGGAGTTCCTAAAGGTTCGTCCCGAAATCCCAATTTTTGAGCTCATAGGAATGTTCACAAGCGAAGAGACGTCCGCAGTGGTTGTTGATGAAAGGGATAGATTAATTGGCTTTATAACAATGAAAGATTTGTTGAGCTATTTTGTTCCCCCCAGGAAGTACTCCGTTGTGGGTTTTGGGTTGCTTAAGAGGTATGCCTTTACGAGGGCATCTAGGGTTGCAGATGTGATGGTAAAAAGACCCATAACGATTAGCGTCAATGATACCCTTGGCCATGCCATAAAGCTCATGATTGAAACTGGAAAACACCATTTGCCCGTCATTGATGAAGAGAGAAAGGTACATGGTATACTGGAAGTTAAGGACATAATAAGGCTGATCAGGATAGTCGCAATGTAGACCGAGGTGTTAGGATATTTGCCAAGGTGCGCAACCAAATGTTTATAAATTTCCAACCAAAAAAAAAAAACGGATCTTTAAAAAATTTACAAGGAAAAATGAGGGAAGAAGTAATTCTTGATGTTCAAAGGTTGCTCTCACTTACAGATAGAGAGGTAATGGAGGCAGTTAGGAAACTAAGGGATGAGGTTAGGTGTCCCTATTGTGGATCATCGGAGATAGTCAAGATAGGATTCATAAAGAGGCGGAATGGGTTTGAGGTCAGGAGGTTTAAATGCAAAAATTGTGGGAAGACATTTAACGAGCTTGATGGGACTCCTCTGAGCGGTGTTCATTCATTGAGGCGAATAGTACTCATAGCGTACCTTGCATTGTACTTGAAATTTACTCCATCAACTATTATGGCGGTAGTTGACTTGAAGTATCCAACTGTCGTTAGATTGTACAGAAAGGTTATCGAGAATAAGGAATATTTCAATAAACTATTAGAATTATTACTAAATGACCAATAGATCTACCTAACTTTTAAATTCTGTTTATTTTATGGGGTAGTTCGAAAATCGCACTTCATAATGCGTTAATATTGGATTATTTTGTGTATTTTTCTGAAATAAAGTATTAATCTAATGGCCATATCCTCATTATCAACAGATTTTGTTAGTGCTGAATATTTGTTAGAATAATAACGAGAGATGTAACATTTTGTCGTATAAGTTTTGAACAAAAATGCACACAAAACTTAAAATTCTCGATGTAATTGTTATATTATGTGACGGGTGGTGAGGGAGCTATGCAGGTATCAGATATGCTTGGAAAGGAAAAGATAAGCATATTGGTTGAGTATACATCTGAGGACGTACTCGGCCCGACGGTGTTTACAATACTGCAGAGGATCACGGAAAAATACAAGGAGAAGGCTCTCATTATAATTACAGATTTCCTCGACACCCTTCCGATATATAAGTATCAAGCAGAACTTTTGGGCATGAACACAGATCTAATAGATAATGTTCCAGTGATAAAGGTTGGAGGAAAGATAAGCGTCGGCAACGTGGTCTATAAGATCCCAATCTCGGCGTACCCAGTATATAAGACCCTGTACGAGGAAGCCCTGGGGAAGGTGCTAGATAATGTAGGGCATCATAATGGCTTCTTTGTAAACGTGCAGCTTGGGATAGAGAACATAATGAACATATTTGAAAAGAAAGAGCTCATTGAACAGGTTCATGATATTGGGGAGTACGTTGTCACGAAGAGCAAGGACATTAGGGACATCGTTTTCATTAACCTTGATTCTATGAGGAATGTTTCTCTTCAAGTAATTTCAATGCTAAAGATGATCTTTCCAATAGTTTTGAAGCTAACTAATGACGGAAAGTCGTTTGTTGTAAGTAAGAGCGTCTTTCCAAGCCTTAAAGGAAATAGCGGTACAATATGGGAGGTGGAGGAATAAATGGAGTTCAAAAGGAGACTCACGCTTTCAATATTTCTTCCCCTAATTTTGGTCGTTGTTACGGCAATAATAATTGAAAACATTGCTATCTCTGACCTCTACGATAACTTAGCGAAGACAATGCAGATAGTAAGGTCAGGGGGCTCAGTAGAGGCTGTACAATCAAGCATGAGTTCTGCTTTGTCCCAACTGAAGAAGACATTGTGGGTTAGCATAGGGGCCATGGTTGCAGTTGCGGCTGGCTCCGGAGTAGTAGCTTATTGGTTAATGAAATCTGCGCTTGACCCTGTGAGTAAGATGGCCAGGGTGGCGGAGAATATAGCCCAGGGAAGATTGAGTAGGGCCAGGCAAATGATAGGGGAAATTAGGTATGAGGAAAGGGACGAGATAGGAAAGCTACTTGAGGCATTCAAGTCTATATCTCAGGATGTCCTTAGGACGCTTGAAGTAATAACGGAGAGAATGGAGAAGATAGCTGAAGGAGATGTGAGAGACGATATAACTTTGCATGCTAAGGGTGACTTTGAGAGTATACTTAATTCAATGAGGAAAACGATAACACAACTAAGAAGTCTAATGAAGACCGTAAAGGACCTTGCCCTAACGCTTGAGAAGAGGGCTGATGAGCTAACTAGGATTGCCTCAGAAATCACGGAGGCAGTAAATCAGGTGGCCGAGGCAATTCAGCAGGTTAGCACTGAAGCTCAGAGGCAACAGGAGAACATCAGCATGATAATGGATGGAATGAACATAACCGCTGATGTAACTCAGAAGACCGTTGATGCCATGGAGGAGTTCAGCGGAGTAGTCAATGAGGTAATTTCGATAGCGAGAGAGGGGAAGGAGAAGGGCGAGAAAGCGATTACCCAAGTGGGGGACATTCAGGAGGCTATGAAAGTCATTAGGGACGCGGTCCAAGAAGTAGCTGAGATGAGTAAGAACGTTGGTGAGATAATAAACACGATAGCTGATATAGCCGAGCAAACAAACCTCTTAGCATTGAATGCAGCCATAGAAGCAGCTAGGGCTGGTGAGTATGGAAGAGGGTTTGCCGTTGTAGCCCAGGAGGTTAGGAACTTAGCTGAAGAAAGCAAGGGAGCAGCTGATAGGATAAGATCCATTCTAAGGGAAATACAGGAGAAAGTTGAGAGGGCCGTTGAGGAGACAGAAAGGGGAGCTAAGATTGTGGATAACTCAGTTGACTTCCTGAGGGAGACTGTCAGCTACTTAATGAATATTGGGGAACTGCTCGATGATGTGGAGGAGAGGCTTAGTGCCGTTAAGTCAGAAATCGCCAACACCCAGGAGCATGTTGAGAACGCCAAGAAAGCCCTTGAGAACTTGGCAGCAAGTGCCGAGGAAATGACTGCAAGTGCCCAGGAAGTTAGTGCAAGTGCAGAGGAGCAGGCCTCATCCCTAGAGGAAGTGAAGAGGAATATACTCGATCTCAGGAACATAGTTAAGGAGCTCAGGGGGGCCATTGAGTTTATAAAGGTTGAGGGGTGAATTATATTGGATGTTGAGTTTTTCTCTCCTCTCCCTATTGATATTGAAGAAATTGATAGGGCGATTGGAGGAGGCGTAATTAGAGGGGCAACAATCTCTATAATGTACGATGCATTTTCCCTGGGATGGGCGCTTGGTTTTGAAATATTTAAGAACATGCTATTTAGGGACTCTTTTGGCGTGATTCATAATTACAGCCTCCCAGTAATAAAGTTAATTTCTAGGGCATCTTTCGTTGGTCTTAATCTGCAGAGGCTGGCTAAGCATGAGAAAAAGTTGAGAATAATAGATGTATTTGGGTCGAAGTACGAAATTCCTCCATATGATGATGAGTACATCCTTACGGTACCTAATCCGACAGAGGAGACGTTGAATCCCAAGATAGAATGGGTGTATGAGGACAAGATTTATCCAATTGCAGGCGAGAGGAGGATAGTGAAACTTATTCACACCCTTGATGGCATTGTCACGTTGTTTGGGGAGAATGCCACGCTAAAACTGCTGAACTCTGAGGTGGCATATTTAGCGAAGATGTATAGGAAGAGGAATATAATCTCAATATTGCTCCTGAACGTTGATGTAGTTTCAAGGAAGTTTGTCGCTTGGGTCTCCGGTTTAAGTGATGTCGTTATAGTTTTTCACTCAAGAGTTGGGGATGGTGAGTTGATTGAGACCATGAGCATTCTTAAATCGCCAAATCCAGACTTCGAGCCTAGCACCTATGAGTTTAAAATATCAGCTGACAAGGGGGCTCACACCTTATCCTTTAGAAGGACGGAAAATAGTGCGTAATTCTTTTAATCTCTTATTCAATTTTCTTAGCGTTATGAAAGCAATCGAAGTGAAAAATCTCAGGAAGCTCTACCCAAAGAAGATCCCCCTTCCCTTCAGAAATGTTGAGTGGTTTGAAGCGTTGAAGGGGATAAGCTTCACCGTTAGAAGGGGAGAGTTATTTGGCCTACTGGGTCCTAACGGTGCAGGTAAAACAACGACAATAAAGATCCTAACCACTCTACTTGAGCCAACTTCTGGCGAGGCCAAGGTTTTAGGTTACGATGTGGTTAAGGAGGCAAGGGAAGTAAGGAGGAGGATAAACCTTGTTGCTGAGGGCGAGAGAACCCTCTACTGGAGGCTTACAGCCTACGAAAACTTGAGGTACTTTGCCAGCATATATTACGTCCCGAAGCGCGAGGCCGAGAGGAGAATTGAGGAACTCCTCAAGATGGTAGGTTTGTGGGAGAGGAGGAATGACCTTGTTATGAACTACTCGAGAGGTATGAAACAGCGCTTAGCTATAGCTAAGGCCTTAATAAATGACCCGGAGGTTCTCTTTCTGGATGAACCGACTTTAGGTCTGGATGTTCAGAGCGCGATATTCGTTAGGGAGCTCGTTAAAAGGCTCGTCGAGGAAGAGGGGAAGACCGTTTTGTTGACAACCCACTACATGCACGAAGCTGAAGAGCTTTGCGACAGGATAGCTATCATAGATCACGGGAAGATAATAGCACTGGACACTCCTGAGGGCCTGAAGAAGCTCGTCAAAGATGAGACGATAGTTGAAGTTAAGGTGAGAAACTACCCTGAGGACAATCCGTTTGGCTTGGCCAAGGTGTCTGAGGGAAACGGGATCACGGTTCTGAGGGGTAGCCTCGATGAGGAAGATATCCCTAAGCTAGTTGAGTTCCTAGTTAAGAGAAACGCCAAAGTTCTCTCGGTCGAAGTTGAGGAGCCGACCCTTGAGGACGTTTTCATAAAGCTCACAGGGAGGGGGCTGAGGGATTGAGCTTACTTGCGATAATTGACAAGGAGTTCAGGATGTTCTTCCGGTATCCTCTGAGAGTTATCAGTTCTCTGTTAGTTGGTATAGTGTTCCTAGTTCAGTTCATATACTTTGGCCAAGCCATCCTTGGGGGTAGATTTTCTTCCCTCCTTCAGGCCTCGACAGGTGTGGGTGATTACCCGACGTACGTTCTCATAGGCTACACGTTATGGTGGGTCTCCGTTTCGCCGATGGAGGCGTCGGTGTGGGGAATAAGGAGGGAGCTTCAGAGGGGAACATTCGAGAGTAACGTTGCATCTCCAACTGGGATATTGAAGATGGTTCTTGGCCTCGCCATAGCTTGGATGCTAATGGACTCCATGCTAATGCTCGCCGTCTTCTTATTCGGTGTTCTAACCTTTCACATACCGATAAGTCTGATTACTGTAGTTAAGGTTGCTCCGGTTTTGTTTCTCTCCTTTTTGGCTTTCCTTGGCTTTGGTCTCATGTTCTCTGGGCTAGTTATGATGCTCAAGAACATAGGACCTCTAGCTAATATCCTCGAGTTCGCTATCCTCTTCCTCTCTGGAGTTTTCTTCCCTCTCTCTACCCTGCCCCAGGGTGTAAGGGCTATCTCTTCTCTAATTCCCCTAACTCATGCAACAAACGCTGTCAGAAGGCTTTTCCTTGGCTACCCATACTCTAGCGTTTCCCAAGATATAGCATGGATGCTGTTCCTAATTCCGCTGTATTGGATGATAAGCTTGGCCATATTTAAGTGGGCAGAAAGAGTGACGAGGATGATGGGTTATGGAGGCTACTGAGCTTAGGGCTTTAATGGGCGTTGCGAGGAAGAGTTGGAAGGTGTTCGTGAGCTACAAAGTATGGTTTGTCAGCGATATAGCGATGGGGCTCTTTTTCGTAGCGAACGCCTTGCTGATAGGGTTAGGTCTTACTGGGAAGAGAACCTCTGAGGCCTTAGCAAGGCTTACAGGCTACTCTGACTACCTAACATTTGCGGTCTTGGGCTTCATGGTTCTGGCGTTTGGCCTCACATTTATGAGTGGCTTCGTGTGGAGCATAGTTGATGAACTCTACGCCGGAACCCTTGAGTACTCATTTGCCGCCCCGATGATGAGGATAACCTTCTTCCTGGGGAACGTCCTAGTTAGGCTAGCTTTAAACTTCCTGTACCTTGCTATTTACGTTCCACTCTTTTATTTTATCTTTGACTTAACCTTAAGCTTTTCTGGCTTGTTGAAGGGACTTTTGGTTCTCCTTCTCGGCTCTGTTGGCATGATAGGTCTCGGCATGGCTGTAGCTGGAATAGTGCTTTACCTAAAGGATCCTGGGCCCTTCATAAACGTTATGGAAATGCTGGTTTTTGCGCTCAGCGGTGCCATGTATCCCGTGGAGATTCTGCCGAGACCTCTCAGACTTTTGGCACTAGTTCTTCCGTATGCCCCAACCACAGAGGCCGTGAGAAGTGTAGTTGCCCATGGATTAGCTGAAAGTTTGGATAAAATAGGTTATTTGGCCGTGATATCCCTTGTGTATGTCATTCTGGGATATTTGGGGTATAAGTGGAGCGAGAAGAGGGCAAGGGAAGTAGGTCTAAAGAGCTACTAAAGGGGGATTCCAAGTTTAAGCTCTCTAGCGATTTTCCTTATTTCGTCAAGGGGCCTGATAGCTGTTCTTGCCCCTATTTCTTGAACCGTTAAATAAGCTAAGAGCATCCCAAGCTTGGCCGAGCTTACAACGTCCCATCCGTTGAGGAAGCCGTATATGAAGCCCGCATTGAATGAGTCTCCACCTCCGGTTGTATCAACGGCTTTAGCCGATAATCCCCTTACTTCATGCACCTCTCCACTCTCATCCCTCACGAGGGCTCCACCGCCATTTAGAGTTGCTATAGCTATCCTTGCCTTA
Organism: Pyrococcus kukulkanii; assembly: GCF_041647995.1. Classification (NCBI taxonomy): domain Archaea; kingdom Methanobacteriati; phylum Methanobacteriota; class Thermococci; order Thermococcales; family Thermococcaceae; genus Pyrococcus; species Pyrococcus kukulkanii. The sequence continues at coordinate 468,901 of NZ_JARRIB010000001.1, read as the reverse complement.
ACATCCTTTATCCTTTCTAAGTTGCCATACTTCCTCTTGAACTCGTCCTCGTTCATCATCAAAATGTCGAGCTTCTCCTCGATATCCTGGGGAACTTCCATTTCTCCAGGATCAAATGAAACCGTTAATCCCAACCTTTTCGCCTTCTCAACAGCATCCCTTACGAGCTCTATGGGGTTAGAGGAGAGGTGAAGGTGCCTCGCTTTACTCAAGTACTCCTCATTCACTTCTTTAAACCTGTTTGCCCCAGGGTACTTGACTATCCTCTTGTCCTCTCCCTTCACCATCATAACCGCAACTCCCGTCGCGTCATCAACGATCTTAATTCCCGTGACGTCTACACCCACCTTCTTGAAGTACTCCAAGTGAAGCCTCCCAAAATCGTCATTGCCCACGGCCCCAATGAATCCCACTCTAAGTCCTAAGCTTGCCAGCCAGCTTGCCGTATTCCCTGCGGAACCTCCAAGCCCCGTATACACTGATTTTGCATTAACTTTCTCGTGGAACTTCGGAAACTTCTCCATCAGGAATGTTATGTCGTAATTGAGGTTTCCCATGCAGATTACATCGAGCTCCATCTAATCACCTCCTTTGTGGGCTGGAAGCCTCGCCCTTTAGGGCGGGGAGGAAAGCCTGCTTCCTCAATTCTTCTAAACCTTTTTTGGCAATATTTCTTGCTGCATTCAAATCTCTATCAGCTATAAAACCACATTTTGGACACCTAAACACCCTCTCATCCTTGAAAGCTCTAACATAATAACCGCAGTTCGAGCACGTTTTTGAGGTGCCCCTTGGGCTCACGAAAATTACCGGCACTCCATATAGCTTTGCCTTGTAAACAATCTTCGATATAAGGTCTGCATAGCTCCAGCGGTGCAAGATTTTCCTTAGCGGTTTCGGCCTTCTCTGGCTCTTCAGACCTTTTAGATTTTCCAAGACAATTACCCTGTTCAATTGCCTTGCCCTTAGAACGAGCTCCTTAGCGATTTTGTGGTTCAGGTCACTAACGAACCTCCTATCCCTATGGTTAGTCTTAGCATAGATGCCAAACTTTTTCATAAGCCTCCTTTGCCTTCTCGCAGTAAGCTTCTCCAAGTGTTCCTTATGCTCTATTAGCACGTCCCCCTGAACTCTCATAACTTCCCTCCCTTTCTCATCACTTGCCACTAACAAGTTGTAGTATCCCAAGTCCACGCCAATCGCACCGATTGGCTTTATTGGTTCCTTTTCTGGAACGTTGACAGAGACAAATGCATACCAGTCCCTACCAATGCGTTTTATTGCCACCCTACCATGCTTGTATTGGAGATACTTTCTGAATTTCTTTGGAACGTATAGGGGTAAGTAAACTCTTTTACCCATCAGCGGGACGACCAGCCCGTTGTTCTCTATCTTTACATCAACGCCCTTGAAGTAAATAACATCGGAGTGGAACTCTGGAAATTCTCCCCCGTTCTTGAGCCAAGAACGATAAATTTCAATTGCTAAGTTCATAGCATCTCGGACAACGTTACTGTGCAGTTGGGGGTATCTGTCCCTAATCCTCCTGTAGGCAAAGCGGTGTGGGTTACCTCTGTTTGGCTTCTCTCCGAGTTGGGCAATTGCACTAAGCCAATCGTTTACGCAGGCCTTGAATGCTTCTATGGACTGTTCCAGCATCCACTCCTTATTCCTCGTTAGTGACCTCATTTTCATCTTTAGCGTGAGCTTCATCTCACGCACTCACCGTGTTTTTGCGTTAGGTTTTTATGCATTTTCACCTAGTAGTGAGGGCACTCTGGCCGTGCCCGATGACGCCAACCTGCCCGACGACCACGGGCGACCGTGCGGAGGGTGTTCCCTGTGGGAACCCCCGTCCTTTAGGGTGGGGAGGAGGTCAGCTAACCGAGTTATGTAATCAGGACTATTTAACGTACCTGCCGAAAGGTTTAAAAGCCATGACATTTTAATAACTATTGGTAACAAAAAAGGTGAGAGGGGGTGAGGAAGATGGTTGTAAGGAGGAGAAGGTGGGACATATGGGATCCGTTTGATTTGATAAGGGAGATTCAGGAGGAGATTGACGCAATGTTCGACGAGTTCTTCAGCAGGCCAAGGTTCTGGACTTACAGGAGATGGAGCGAGCCAGAGTACTACGAGGAGAGGATTGGCGAGGTCTGGAGGGAGCCATTCGTCGACATATTCGACAGGGGGGATGAGTTCGTGATTACAGCTGAGCTCCCAGGAGTTAAGAAGGAAGACATAAAGGTGAGGGTAACCGATGATGCAGTATACATTGAGGCCACGGTGAAGAGGGAGAAGGAGCTTGAGAAGGAGGGAGCAGTGAGGATCGAGAGGTACTACACAGGATACAGGAGGGTCATTAGGTTACCAGAGGAGGTAATCCCAGAGAAGGCTAAGGCAAGGTACAATAACGGTGTCCTTGAGATCAGGATTCCGAAGAAGCACCCAACAAAGAAAGAAGGAGAAGGATTCGAGGTTAAGATCGAGTGATCTTCTTCCTTTAGAAGTTTCTTTTTTGGTCAAGGTATTCGATCGAAAAATTTATAAAGAGACATGATTTTAGTAACCATTGGTAAAGAAAATAGCGAGGTGATGCGAAATGCCTGAGAGGAAGGAGATTAAGCTCAAGGTGGCTTCTGCTTATCAGAGGGATGTTGGTAGGGGCATTGTTAGAATTGATAGGAAGGCTATGAGAGAACTAGGGATTTCGCCGGGTGACATAGTAGAGATCATTGGTACGAAGAATACTGCAGCGGTTGCATGGCCTGCTTACCCGGAGGACGAGGGTCTTGGGATTATCAGGATGGATGGCACTATCAGAAAGAACGCTGGCGTTGGCTTGGGTGACGAGGTTATAGTCAGGAAGGCTGAGGTCAGGGAGGCTAAGAAGGTTACCTTGGCCCCAACTGAGCCAATAAGGTTTGGCAGGGACTTCGTCGAGTGGTTGCATGAGAGGCTCATTGGTAGGCCGGTAGTTAGGGGAGACTACATTAGGATTGGAGTTCTCGGTCAGGAGCTAACGTTTGTGGTTACCGCAACCCAGCCAAGTGGTGTTGTTCAGATTACGGAGTTCACGGAGTTCAACGTGAGCGAGAAGCCCGTTAAGGAAGTTGAGAAAAGAATGACTACTGGAGTTACCTACGAGGACATCGGTGGCCTCAAGGACGTTATAGAGAAGATTAGGGAGATGATAGAGCTCCCGTTAAAGCACCCAGAGCTCTTCGAGAAGCTCGGCATCGAACCACCAAAGGGTGTTCTTCTCTATGGTCCCCCAGGGACGGGTAAGACTTTACTTGCTAAGGCTGTGGCTAATGAGGCGAACGCTTACTTCATTGCAATCAATGGGCCAGAGATAATGAGCAAGTACTATGGAGAGAGCGAAGAGAGGCTTAGAGAGGTGTTCAAGGAGGCTGAGGAGAATGCTCCAGCAATAATCTTCATAGACGAAATTGACGCAATAGCACCGAAGAGGAGTGAAGTTACTGGAGAAGTCGAGAAGAGAGTTGTCGCCCAGTTACTTGCATTAATGGATGGCCTTAAGTCAAGAGGCAAGGTCATCGTCATTGGTGCGACGAATAGGCCTGATGCTTTGGATCCTGCTCTTAGGAGGCCGGGTAGGTTTGATAGGGAGATTGAGGTTGGCGTCCCAGACAAACAGGGCAGGAAAGAAATCCTACAAATCCACACAAGAGGAATGCCAATAGAACCAGACTTCAGGAAGGGAGATGTGCTCAAGGCACTCGAAGAGATCAAGAAGGAGGAGAAGTTCAAGAATGTCATTGACAAGGCGATAGTGAGGGTCAGGATTAGCAGGGAAGAGGACATTCCAAAGGTGCTCAAGGAGATTAACGAAGACTTGTACAATGAGGTTAAGGCTAAGCTGATAGACTATCTGCTTGAGGAACTTGCTGAGGTCACTCACGGATTCGTTGGTGCTGACTTGGCGGCATTGGCTAGAGAGGCCGCAATGGCTGCACTCAGGAGGCTAATCAGAGAGGGTAAGATCGACTTTGAGGCAGAGACGATACCAAGAGAAGTCCTGGACGAGCTCAAGGTGACAAGGAAGGACTTCTACGAGGCACTCAAGATGGTTGAGCCTTCAGCATTGAGAGAAGTGTTAATTGAAGTTCCAAACGTTCACTGGGACGACATAGGAGGCCTTGAAGAGGTAAAGCAAGAGCTCAGAGAAGCGGTGGAGTGGCCGCTTAAGTATCCGGAGGCGTTCAGGGCTTACGGAATCACGCCACCAAAGGGAATCCTCCTCTACGGACCGCCTGGAACTGGTAAGACCTTACTAGCTAAAGCTGTGGCGACTGAGAGCGAGGCTAACTTCATAGCCGTTAGAGGTCCGGAGATACTCAGCAAGTGGGTTGGTGAGAGCGAGAAGAACATCAGGGAGATCTTCAGGAAAGCAAGGCAAGCAGCTCCGACGGTAATATTCATTGATGAGATCGATGCCATTGCCCCAAGGAGAGGGACAGATGTTAACAGGGTAACTGATAGGATAATCAACCAGCTACTCACCGAGATGGACGGTCTCGTTGAGAACAGCGGAGTAGTGGTAATAGCTGCAACCAACAGGCCCGACATAATCGACCCAGCGTTACTTAGGCCGGGAAGGTTTGACAGGCTAATCCTGGTTCCAGCGCCCGACGAGAAGGCCAGGCTTGAGATATTCAAGGTTCACACCAGAAACATGCCGCTAGCTGATGACGTCAAGCTTGAGGAGCTTGCCAAGAGAACTGAAGGCTACACAGGAGCTGACATAGCGGCCGTGTGTAGGGAGGCTGCAATGATAGCCATGAGGAGGGCACTTGAGCAGGGAATACTCAAGGAGGGCATGAAGGCTGATGAGATCAAGAGGATAGCAAAGGTTACGATGAAGGACTTCGAGGAGGCCCTCAAAAAGATAGGGCCTTCAGTTAGCAAGGAGACGATGGAGTACTATAGGAAGATTCAGGAGCAGTTCAAACAGGCTAGGGGATAATTTCCTTCACTTTGGCATTTTTAAGCATTCCTGAGAAGCACGTTGCAAAGTAGAGGAGATACAATGAGCTTCACCAAAAGTTAGGTACAGGGGTGATGTTGCCTTTGTGATACTGGCCAAATCTCAGAAAGTTGCAGAGAGAACCGTTAATGAGCTTAAGGAGCTCCCAATAAATGTGAAGGTCATAGAGATTGAGGGAGAGGGCTGATAACCGAAAAGTATTTAACTTAACTTAAGCATTTGGGTGATGACAAAAAGCCAGGAGGTGTCAAGAGATGGCTGAGGAGCACGTTGTTTACATCGGAAAGAAGCCTGTTATGAACTATGTCCTAGCCGTCATAACCCAGTTCAACGAGGGTGCAAAGGAGGTCGTTATAAAGGCCCGTGGTAGGGCTATTAGCAGGGCCGTTGACGTTGCAGAGATCGTCAGGAACAGGTTCCTCAAGGACACCGTTGATGTTAAGGACATTAAGATCGGTACCGAGGAGCTCCCAACCGCTGATGGTAGGACTACAAACACCTCAACCATCGAGATCGTTCTCGAGAGGAAGATCTGAACTCACTTCCTTTCCTTTTCACTTTCACTTCTGAACTTCTCGACGAGCTCTTCTAGCACTTCCTTGAATTTAAATGCGTCAACCCACTTTATGCCCATCTTCTCGGCCCATGTTAGTATTCCCACGTCTGCAGAAACTATTATCCCATCGAGCTCTTTTGCGAGGAGAATTAGCTCAAAGTCTTCCTTACTATCAAGAATTCCCTCTCTAAGGGCCTTCCTGTAATTCCTCCTTAATTTTTGTATTACCTTGTCAACATTTTCCGTGTCAAGAACGCTTTCCCTTACGGCCTTCTCAGCCACCCTTAGGCCTTTATCCACCCTCCTTCTTATATCCTCTATTAGCTCGTACACTACGAAAGCTGGTATCTTTATGTCGTGAACGTTTGGGGGTTTCTTTATTATATAAAGTTCAAGCTCTGGGGAAACTTCTTCTTCCTCAACGAAGTGCATAACCTCCCTGTAAATTCCTGGGGGCATGTAAAATTCTACTTTTCCGAAGAGCTTCTCTGCGTAACTCAGGAACGTTTTCATAGCCTCCGTAGGAGTTTCACCGAACTTCTTCCTTACATCGGGATTGACGAAGATGCTGGTGTCGAGAACGAAGCGTATCATCGCTATCACCTTTGCTATTGTATGTGGCCCGCCCGTAACACCCGCCTTCATCGAAGGCTTAGCCACTCTCAGGCGGGCTAACCCAGACGGGCCTGTGCCCGGCCAGGGTTACCCCCGGTCACGGCACTCCGTGACGCGGAAGGCACCTCCCGAGGGGACCTCGCTGAGGCCGGGCTGTTACCCCCGCATCGCACCTGGCCTCATTAAGAATCGGCCAAGCCCTCGCTTGCGGGGGCATTTATATTATGGATAGGAGGGTTTATAGCCATCACTATTATTTTTACTACTTAAAGTTGTATAAATTGAATATCTGCATGAACATGGCAATAGTACAAATATCAGAAAAAACTTACATATTTATTATATTTTTTAACAAAGGGGGAATGCCTGAACATATTGTCTCTCAAGTTGAAAATAGTCCGTCCCAGCACTTCATCGAGGCCAGCAATAACACTTTTCAGGGCTCAGAGATAAAACGTGAGGTTGTACCCCTAAATTCAAGCAATTTTGTATTGCCATATGTTAGTTATGTATATGGGATTCCAAATAACACAGTAGCTCACGTAATGCTTTATTGGTGCTATCCAAAGACTCTCGTAAACCAATCGGTAGCTGTTACTGTAACTATGAACTTTGGTAGCTCTATTCTGTCAGCCTCGTACAATGGGAGAAGAATTCCCGTGTTCTATCATGGATACCTCGGAATTATCCTGCCAATAAACTTCTCACAACTTGACCTTTCAGTGCCTGGTAGTTATAAATTCCTTGACGTGCAAGGTACCCTACATTGGATTCAGGAAGGCCACATGCAGAGAATTCCGTTAAATCTTGGAAACTGGACATTTGAAACTGCAAAGGAAGAACCAGAACTTAGGCCTAATATAACAGCGTTCTCGCTAGAAAATCTAGAATTTAACGGAGGAATGAGAGAGGTAGAATACAGTTTTGGGTTATACAACCCACTTAACACCACGATTAGGCTCGTTAATGTGAGCTTTAAGATACCTTCTAACTTAGTAAGAATAATTAAAATAGAGGTGTATAATGCTTCGACTCCTTATGAAATAGACAAATCAAGATTGGTATCAAGCAAAACTATACCGCCCAAAGAGTCAAGATACTTCGTCATAACCCTGAGGATAGATGGTAAAGTTAGAAGCCTATTTATTCAACCAAAACTTGTATACTCAGTAGGAAATAAGACTTATGCAATGCCAGGACTACCCTTTCAAGATACAGCGTTGCCTATGGCATGCACTTACAACATGAAGACTAGTTAAGATGGAGAAAGGAAAAAGAATATCACTTCGGAAATTTTGAAGTCTCTTCATTGGCTTTCATAATCTTTTGCCTGTATTCCTCGTACTTCTTCCTTGCTTCCTCAGCTTTTTCTTTGTCCCCTAAGTATTCGTAAGCTTCAGCAACGTGCTTCCACCACATTGGATCCTCTTCAGCCTCTTTAAGGCAGTACTCCAAGAACTTCTGGTAGGCCTCTCTGGCAAGGTCTTCCATGCCGAGCTTTCTCGCTATATTTCCTACATCCTCCCAGAATACTCCCTCCTCCTCAGCTTCCTTCTTGTAGTACTCCAGGGCCTTCTGCCATGCTTCTCTCGCCTTTTCTTCGTTACCTAGCTCCTCATAAAGCTTCGCTACGTCCTCCCAGAACCATGGTTCCTCTTCTGCGTATCTCTCTAGAGCTTTTGCTGCTCTCTCCATATCTCCGGCCTTCTTCCAGTACTCGTGGGCTTCCTTTAAGTAGTAGGTATCCTTCTCCTTCTCGTACAGCTGTTCGTAGAGCTCGGCAGCCTTTGCATACTCTCCGGCTTTCTCATATGCCCACGCTGCGCTCTCGAGCCAGCCTAGCTTAAGGTACATTTCTGCGGCCTTCTTGTAGTTTCCGGCTTTCTCATACTTCCTCGCCGCTTGCTTGTACCTCCCAATCTCCTCTAATTTCTCTGCACTCCTAAACCTATCTGCTAAGCTTAGGTCCGGTTCGCTGATGTACCATATTCCAAATGCCACTGCAACTATGAAGAATGCTATAATTCCGCCAACTATCTTAAGCTTCTGCCAAGTAATTGAGAGGTAAGTTCCGTACGCTGATATTGCTGTGAGGGGCAGTAGCATTAGTGCGTACTTCCAGCTTTCAGCGTAGATAGTTAATCCCAAAAAGAAGCCGAGCATCAGTGTCAACCCTAGAAATCCGAGGCTTAGAATTATTCTTATTAGCATCCAAAAGCCCCATTTCCAGATTATAAATCCCGCAATACCAAGGACGACCACCGCAAGCAATCCTATGTATAACTTTAACTTATCCATCCTTCCACCTCCAAGAGAAATCTTTTATATTCAGGCTTTGGAGTGTACAGCCATTGGTTAGTTTTGCCTATGACCCGATGACAGGGGACTATTATTGGATAGGGATTTCTCTTCATTGCTCCTCCTATAGCTCGGGGGGATGTTTCCAGTGCTTTGGCAAGCTCGCTATACGTTATAACCTGCCCCCTTTTAACGTTTTTCACTAACCACTCGTAGACTTTTTTCTCGAACTCCGTTAAACCTCTAAGCGAAAGTTGTGCAAATCCCTGGGCATTGCTAATTTTTCCTATTAGGACTTCATACACGATGCTTGGATACTTTGAATCAACTAGCTTTAAGTTGACTTTTACCCCTCTCCTGGCAAGAAACTTGGATAGCCTCTTTATGCTTAATTCTATGTTTCCCTCTAAGGAGTACGCTATTCCGTCTATCTTCTTATTATCCCAGAGTACTGCGATTGTCACTTCCTTCTCCTTGATTTTGAATTTTTCAATGCTTAACATTTCCGAACCCCGCGAAGTGCTCCCAGCCAAGGATTGGCATTTCCCCTTTTCCCTTAATGTAGACTCCTCTTCCTTTTTCTACTTTCCCTATTACTGTAAAATCGAAGGGCACATCTGGAATTTTCTCTGGAGGAATTGTGAATATAAGCTCAAATTCTTCACCGCTTGAAAGGGCTATTTCCGTGGGATTTGGTGAGAGTTCTTTAACCGTTGGATGAATTGGTAAGGAGCCGTCTTCAATAACGATTTTCACGTTACTTGCCCTTGAAATTTCCCATAACTCTTTGGACAATCCATCACTAATATCGATGGCAGCATTTGCTATCTCTGAGAGGATCTTTCCTTCTTCAACTCTCGCTTGAGGATCTCTTGCTTTTTCAAGAACTTCTCTTGGAATATCTTCACCTTTTGACCAAAGGATAAGTGCCAAGAGTGGTCTCCCTAATTCACCAGTTACACATACAACATCTCCTGGCTTTGCGTTGCTCCTCAACAATAGCCTTTTACCTATTCCTAGTGCTCCTCCATCTATTACTATCTCGCTAACATCGTTAGTGTCCCCGCTAGTGACTCTAATTTTGTATCTTCTACTACCTTCTTTGATTCCTTTAGCGATTCTCCTTAGTAAATTTTCATCAATATCCTTGGGAACACCTAATGAAAAGAAGAAGGCCTTGGGTTCCCCTCCCATTGCTGCGATGTCACTGACGTTCATTGTAACTACTTTTCTTCCAGCGTCTTCGGGGTTCATAAAGTTTGGAACATCTGTTCTCCAAACTAGCATATCCGTTGTTATTAGTATCCAGTCTTCATTGAACTTAATATATCCTGCATCATCTCCAAGTACTTTATCCTTTATTTCGGACGTGAATATCTTAATTATCTCGCTCTCCTTCATGCTCTCACCATGTTAAACTTAACCTTTATATTTAGATCAAGTTTTAGCTTAACATTGGGTGATGCCATGAACGAGGAAACACTTCAGGCTTACGTTCCATACTTTAAGGCTATCGTTGCCTTAGTCGCTATAGGCTACTTTGGATATATATTTATAAACCGGAAGAAGTTTAAAATTGCAAATGTAGCAGCGTTATCGGCTGTAATGGCGGGCTTAGTAACTGTAATGACGATGGTAGTTAGAGTTCCAATACCTGCATCCCGGGGTTACCTTAACTTTGGAGATATCATGATAATGCTCACGGCAGTTCTGTTTGGCCCATTGATTGGGGGATTTGCTGGAGGCGTTGGTTCAGCACTTGCTGATCTCCTGGGATACCCTTCCTGGGCTCTGTTCACGCTTATAATCAAGGGTTCTGAGGGAATCGTCGTAGGGTACTTGACTAAGGGAGATGCAAGCTATGCTAGAATTTTAGTTGCTACTACCCTTGGTGGCGCTGTAATGGTGATAGGTTATGTGAGTGTTGCTTACCTGCTCTATGGTCCCGCAGGTGCAGTTGCGGAGTTTTACAATGATATAGTACAAGCCGTTTCAGGGATAATAATAGGTGGTGGACTTGGCTATGTGCTAAAGAAAAGGCTTGGGAATATAATATGATTTTCAATCTTCACTTATTTCTGGAAGTTGTTTTATTATCTCTTCCCATTCCTCCCCTTCTAGGAGAGGCTCTATTGAGATTCTTTTTGAAGCCTTTTTTAGTTGTCCCATATACTTTGAATCTGCAATTATGGCATCTGCTCCAAGTTCTTTAATTACATAAATCCTTAGGTTGACAAGTCTTGACAAGTCTTCAGTTAAGTGCTTTTGAAAGTCGGGGCCTACGAGCATTATATCTGGCTCTAGCCCTTCCTCCCTTAGCTCATTAATTGCCGTCGTTATTAGGTCTATCAGTTGGGTTGCTATGTCTGAACTTCCTTTTCCCATGTTAATCACTCGCATTATGAAATATCTACCTACACCTTTAAAATAATTTTTAGGGCAAGGAGGTTACTTCAGTATCCCTAAGCTCTTGTTGGTTTTCCTTATGCTCTCCCACTTTTCGGCCAATTCAAACATCGCCCTTATCGCGTCAATGTTTTCGGGAATCACATCACTCTCTTGGTGAACTGCTTGGATGTAGAACAATCTGTTACCCTTAACGCTTATGCTTTCCTTCCACACCGCTATCTCGTACAGGTTGTTCCACTCCCTGTGAAGATCCCTTGCAAACTCTATTATCTGAGCAGTGCTCTCAAAGCCCTTCTCCTTTTCGAATAGCAGGACTCTTGTAGTGCTCTCGAATATATTAATAACATCCTCGGGCTTGAGGGGCTTCTTGAGCTCAACCATTATCGAGTGAACGTGCATTATCGTCGTTGGAACGACAAAGGCTGAGGTCTCTATATTTATTGGTATTACAGTTTGGACATCGGGCCCGTGGTGAGAGGGAACCGTTACGGTGGGCTTTATGGCATTTATTGGTCCCCTCTTTATATCATTGGGATCCGCCGCTCTTCTAATCATTACGGCGTAGACGTAGTCTATGTACTCCTGAATCGCGCTTAACGTCCTAACAAGGCCAGTTGTGTTGCATGAGACAACTCTGACGTAGTCCTTTCCCAGGGCCTTTTCATAATTTGCCTGGGCTACGAATGAAACCTCCGCAACCTCTGCTTTTTCTCCTCCTTGAAACACGGCCTTAACTCCTGCTTTCTCGTACAGAGGCTTGTTTTTGGCTCCCATTCCTCCTGGGGTTGCGTCTACTATAACATCTACTTTTTCCAGGAGATCATTGAGAGTCCCCTCAACTTCAAATCCAGCCTTTTCGAACCTTGGTAAGAATTCCTCGCTTGCTGCATATACGGGAATCCCAAGTTCCTTAGCTCTATAAGCTTCAAAGTCTGGTTTTGTCTTTGTGACTCCAATGAGTTTCATGTCATCTTGCTTCATAACGGCATAGGCGACTCTCTTTCCTATCGTTCCGTAACCGTTAATTCCCACCTTAACCTTCATTTTTCTCACCCAGTTTTCACTTTCTTGGGGCCATCTATAAGCGTTGTTTAGTCACTCGCGGTGAGTTTGACTGGGAATAATATTTAAAAGCTACGTAGGTTATGTATGGCCGGTGGTGCGGATGAGGATCAAGGGAGTTGTTTTAAGTTACAGGAGGAGTAAGGAGAACCAGCATACTAACGTCATGATTATTAAGCCTCTGAACGTCAATAGCAGGGAGGAAGCTTCAGAACTTATTGGTAGGCTTGTTATCTGGAGGAGCCCAAGTGGCAAGATCCTTAAAGGTAAGATAGTTAGGGTTCATGGTACTAGGGGAGCAGTTAGGGCAAGGTTCGAGAAGGGGCTTCCTGGTCAGGCCCTTGGTGACTACGTTGAGATTCTCTGATTAACCTTTGTTTTTGGTGAGAAAATGGAACTTTTTGAAGTTATTGAAGGCAAAGCTAGGATTTTAGTTCCGAAAGCTGAGAGTATTTACGATTCTCCGGTCTTCTATAATCCCAGGATGGCTCTGAATAGAGACGTTGTAGTTCTTCTCTTGAAGGTATTAAAACCTAGGATAGTTCTCGATGCACTTTCAGCAACTGGTATAAGGGGAATAAGATTTGCCTTAGAAACCCCTGCAGAAGAGATATGGCTTAACGACATAAGTATGGAGGCTTACGAGTTAATGAAAAGAAATGTTCTTTTGAATTTCCCTGGGGAACTTAAGGAGAGGGGAAATAGGGCTTTTCTTGAAGGAGAGAAGGAGATAGTAGTAAATCACGATGATGCTAATAGGTTAATGGCAGAGAGGCATAGGTATTTCCATTTTATAGATCTTGATCCTTTTGGTTCTCCGATGGAGTTCCTTGATACCGCGCTAAGGAGCGTAAAGAGAAAGGGCATTTTGGGAGTTACGGCAACTGATGGTGCTCCCCTTTGTGGAGCTCATCCTAAAGCTTGCTTGAGGAAGTATTTGGCGGTTCCCCTTAGAGGAGAACTCTGTCATGAAGTTGGCACTAGGATCCTTGTTGGGGTAATAGCTAGGTATGCGGCGAAATATGACCTTGGTATAGAGGTCTTGCTTGCTTACTATAAAGACCACTACTTTAGAGCATTTGTAAGGCTTAGAAATGGTGCAAAAAAAGGAGATGAAAGCTTGGAGAATCTTGGATACGTGTACTTTGACGAAAAAACTGGAAGGTTCGAAATAGAAAGGGGGTTTTTGCCGACCAAACCAAACGCTTATGGGCCAATTTGGCTTGGTCCTCTGAAAAATAAAGATATCGTCGAAGAAATGTTTAAACTCGCCAAATCTGGCATTGAATTAGCCAGACCCAGGGAGGCTTTAAAGTTGTTGCATATGCTCCATGAGGAGCTTGATATCCCTCTATTTTACGATACCCATGCAATTGGAAAAAGAATAAAGGTAGAGACTAAGAAACTTGGGGAGATAATAAAAACTCTACGAGAAAAAGGATATAGAGCCACTAGAACCCATTTCTCGCCAACTGGGATTAAGACCGATGCTCCATATGAGGTATTCGTTGATGTTATGAGGAAAGTTTAGCGCTTTCTATACCATTCAAAAGTAGCTGTTGCAATGAACCCGAATAAAAATGATATTACCCAAGGAATCCTTTCATATAACCCAAATGCTAGCGCCGACCCTCCAGCTATCCCTGCAGTAAATATCGCTTCAATTTTTCTTTTCTTATATCCAAGATACCCAGATAAAAAGATAAATATGAGAGCGATCCAGAAAAAGCTATCTTTATTCACTTCCGATCCACCTCCCTACCCTAGGTTTGCCCCAGTATATATTAACTATGTCAAATGGCAGGTTTAAATCTAGAACAGCTTTTCTAACCTTTCCAACGTCTTCTTCCCTTATAAGGGCAAAGAGCCCTCTTCCCAACATTATCATTGATGAAGGAAGATTTAGAACCTTGTCTATATCCTTGGCTATCTCTATTAGCTCGTCATCCATTAAGCCGGTACTCTCGGCAAATCTTCGGGCTTCATGCATCAGCGTTTCTGGTCTTGGATCCCTAAGTAATTTATTGATTGCGTCTTTTCCTCTATTCCTTATTTCCTTTATAATGTCACTAGAGAGCACATCTTTTGTCGCTAGTCTCCCAAGGGGAATTACAAGAACCTTATATCCATCGCATAAAATGTTATCAACAACTGCTTTTCCGGGGCCTCCTTCCTTTAGCCTAATCTCAATCCCGCCTGCCAGTTGGGCAACAACGTCTCCTAATCCGCCCTTGTAAAGAACCTCAGCTTCATGTGCAACTTTTGCGGCTTGAAGCAATGTCACTCCAAATTTATATGCCAAGGTTAGTGCGGTTCCTAATGCACCCCCCGCGCTATTACCGAAGCCATATCCGTTTGGAAAATCGAAGTACTGCCACACCTCAACTTCTCCAATAAAGTCTTCAGGAATAAGTTTTTCAGCAACATGATAAGTTATCTTTGCATTCTCCCTCTTAACGGGTTCTCCATTGAAAGTTACATGAACATGTCTTTCAAGGCTTGTTTCCTCGATATTAAGGAACACGTTAGTTCCTTTATCTAAGTTTATTCCAGCTCCTAGTGAGCCTGAAAGTTGTGGTTCTTCTTTGAGAATTGGAACAAAAAAAGCAGTTATATGGGCCGGAATGAAGGCTCTGATCAGCATGATCATACCTCCTTCTTAAGGTTTTCAATAAGCTTTGCCCTTTCGACGGCTTCCCTAAGATGTTTTGCTGTTACTTTGGTGTAAATTTGAGTTGTAGATAGATTTGCATGGCCAAGAAGTTCTTGGATTATCCTTATATCAACACCGCTCTCAAGCATATGGGTCGCGAAACTATGCCTTAATTGGTGGGGAGTCAGTTTTATCCCTGCTTTCTCTCCGTATGTCTTAACTATCCGCCAGACTGTTTTTGGAGATAATTTATCTTTCTTTTTTCTTCTTTTCTCCACGAAGAGATAGGGACTATCATCTTTTCTAGCCTTGAGGTACTTTCTAATTTCTCCAAGTAAGTCTTTAGGCAAGGGTATTACCCTGTCTTTTCCTCCTTTTCCTCCCTTTACTCTAAGAAGTCCATTCTCAAAATCAACGTCTTCTTTTCTTAGGTTACAAAGCTCCGATATTCTTAAGCCAGCCCCGTACATCAGGAGAATTATTAACCTGTCCCTTGGGCTTTCAATAACGCTTATTACTCTCCTAACTTCTTCTCTACTCAAACTTTTTGGTAGTGTTTTTGGAACCTTGGGGTTTTTTAGCCTTTCAGCTTCATAGTCGAGCCCTTCAAATCGGAAATACGCCTTTAATGCTTGTACCACTAAGTTTAAACTCCTCATAGAGTACCCCTTTCTTCTAAGCTTGGTCAGGAATTTTAAAGCGTCTCGAGCCGTCGGAGAATATCCTTCCTCTAAAAATTTTGAAACAAAGTAAGTGTACATCCTTATGGTGTTTAGACTTTTTCCTTCAAGCTCTAAGTATGTTGCAAATTCCTCAATATCACTCAACTTTCTCTCCCTCAGTCTCTATGACTTCAATTTCTTCTTCAACTTTTTCTCCACCTTCAACTACCTCAATTTCCTTTTCTTCCTTCTCTTCCTTTTTAGTTAACTTAAGGGTTAAGTATACCGTTCTCAAGAGCTCTTCTAATGCCTTTTCGTCTTCTGCGTAAACGAATCCTTGGCCTACTATTACTTTACCTGAGAACCCAAGAGTTTTCACTGCTTTATCAAAGACTTCCTCACTTGGTAGTTCAATTCCTGGGAATAATTCCTTCCACTTCTCTTCTAGCTTGTAAACTTTTGCTCTCTTCTTGACGATTTCCATAAGTCTTGAATTTTCTGCTTCAGCTCTCTTTAATTCTTCCTGAACTTCCTGGTACTTTTTCTCGAGTTCCTCTACCTTCCTCTTTAACTCTTCATTTTCTTTTTCCAACTCTTCAAACTTCCCCTTTAGGTCGAGATAGTCTCTCCTAAGCTCCATGTATTCGGGAAGCCTCTGCAGGGTCTTAAGTCCTGCTCTAACGAGGGCGTTCTTTAATTCCTTTCTTACAAGTTCCACGTCTATGTGTTCTAAGTCGTGTCCAAGGGGGAGTTTCATCCTCTCTATATGTCCAACCATCTCGCTTAGCTCATTGAAAAGTCTCTCTGCCAATTCCCTGCCCACTCTATCAGCATCAGTTGCTATAATTAAAAGATCGGCACCGGCAGCGGCGCTCTTTGCTATCTCTATGTTAGTCGTGGGTATAATTGATGAGATAGTTATGTTGTACTCGCTTCCCAATGCAAGGCCTTGAAGTGCCTTACTAACAACTTCCACATCACTTGCTCCTTCAACGAGAATTCTAACATCAACTATTGTCATTCCTTTCACCTCCGGCTTTCCCGGTCGCTCTAATCTCGGTGACCTGTTAATTAAACATTGTCCTTTAATAACTATTGGGAATAATTCGAAGCTATTTTATATGCCGAAAATTATATAAGTTTAGTTGGGCGTTGGGTTGGTGAGGTGACGATCATGGCCAGGAACATCGTTGTAGAAGAGATTGTAAGGACACCAGTTGAAATGCAGAAGGTTGAGCTAGTGGAGAGGAAGGGAATCGGCCATCCAGATAGCATAGCTGACGGAATTGCTGAAGCCGTAAGCAGGGCTCTTTGCAGAGAGTACATGAAGAGGTATGGGGTTATTCTCCACCATAACACTGATCAGGTAGAGGTCGTTGGAGGAAGGGCCTATCCAAAGTTCGGTGGCGGTGAAGTTGTTAAACCCATTTACATTCTACTCTCTGGAAGGGCGGTCGAACTTGTTGACCAAGAACTCTTTCCTGTCCATGAGGTTGCTATAAGGGCTGCAAAAGATTATCTAAAGAAGAATATAAGGCATCTTGACGTCGAGAACCATGTTGTAATAGATTCGAGGATTGGTCAGGGGAGTGTTGATCTTGTAAGCGTGTTTAACAAGGCTAAGGAGAACCCAATACCGCTTGCAAACGACACGTCATTTGGAGTTGGTTTTGCACCACTGACAGAGACCGAGAAGCTAGTTCTTGAGACTGAGAGGCTCCTGAATGGGGAGAAGTTCAAGAGAGAGAATCCGGCGGTTGGAGAGGATATAAAGGTTATGGGGCTCAGGAAGGGAGATGAGATTGACCTAACGATTGCCGCTGCAATAGTTGACAGCGAGGTTGCAGATCCTAAGGAGTACATGGAGGTAAAGGACAAGATCAGAGAAGCCGTTGAGGAACTGGCCAAAGACATAACATCAAGGAAGGTCAACATATACGTTAACACGGCTGATGATCCTGAGAAGGACATTTACTATATCACCGTTACCGGAACGTCGGCTGAAGCGGGTGATGATGGATCTGTTGGAAGGGGGAACAGGGTTAACGGCTTAATAACGCCCAACAGGCACATGAGCATGGAGGCCGCTGCCGGTAAAAATCCTGTTTCGCACGTTGGGAAGATATACAACATTCTTGCAATGCTCATAGCGAACGATATAGCAAAGGCCCTACCAGTTGAGGAGGTTTATGTGAGGATACTCAGCCAGATAGGTAAGCCAATTGACCAGCCTCTCGTTGCCAGCATTCAGGTTATTCCGAAGCAGGGTCACAGTGTCAAGGAATTCGAAAAGGATGCCTACGCAATAGCCGATGAGTGGCTTGCAAACATAACTAAGATCCAGAAAATGATACTGGAAGACAAGGTTAACGTATTCTAAACGATCTCGAGTTCTTTTAATTCCCTTTTCAATAATGCGAGTTGGTGCTCGTTCAGCGTCCTATTGCCTATAAGCACTATCAAAATTGATCTCTTCACTAGCATAATAGTCCTTTGCACTTGAGAGGAGCTTCATTACACTCTCAAAGCCATTTTCTAGAAAAGGTATTTATTCTAACAAAGTATTAAGCATTATATCACACTCCTGAAATATTATTGGAATTTTCACTTATAATACCTTCCGCCTTCAGGAACTCTTCAATATCTTTGATGTCTTGGGGAGTTAGCTGGTAAACTCTCTTGTTTGAGTGCGGAATGATGATGTTTTTCAGTTTTTTCCTATCTACTCCAAAAACGTGTGCAGACTCCTTCAGAGCTTTACTCACAAGCTTTCTTCGATGTTGGAAAAGGGCGTTTACGAGTTTTTCATTTAAATATATCCTTTCTTCCTTGGGCTTGGGAGTCAAGAGAACTAAGGCGGAATCAACCTCAGGTCGGGGATAAAAAGCCCCTTTCCCAATCTTCATTACTATCTCCACATCCGCTAGGGCTTGAACCATTAACGAGAGTCTAGAATAGTTTCTGCTTCCAGGTTTTGCTATCATTCTCTGAGCGAACTCAAGCTGGTACATTAAGACTGCTTTCTCGAAATCCCTCTTAAGAAGTTTGAATGTAAATGGAGAGGAGATTTGATACGGCAGATTCGATATCGCCTTATTGAATTCGGGCCACTTAACTTTCACTGCGTCTCCATGAATTATCTCGACGTTTTTCCAGCTGTATTCCCTTTTCAGTATCTCAATTATTCTCCTGTCTATCTCAATAGCGTAAACTTTCTTGGCTCTCTTGGCCAGTTCTTCTGTTAAAAACCCTAACCCAGGACCAACTTCTAAAACAACATCATTCGCACTTACCTCTCCGACTTCAATAGCTTTCTCTATGACATCTGGGACAATTAGGAAGTTCTGTCCCAAGGAATCTCTTGCTCTCAAATTGTATTTTGAAAGAAGGAAAAAGAGCCTGTCCTTAAGCATTTTAATCCCTAAATATTCTGTGCTGGCCAACGAATATCCTGTATTTATCTTTCCCTTGTAGTTCTTCAAGTATTCTCTTTGCTATCATCTTTACAGGATCGGGTAAACCTTTGACCCTCTTCTTCAAGTCTTCAAAGCTCTCAAAGGGTTTCTTCTCTCTCTCCTCAATGATGTCCCACATATGCTTTTTTCCAATTCCTGGGAGTAGCTCGAGACTGTGTAATCTGTTTGTTATTGGGGGAGCAACGTTAAAGAATTTTATGAACCTCTCCTCATTGTTCTTGACGATCTCCTCAATTACATATGATAACTCGGCCTTTGCTGTATCCGTTAACTCTTCATAGCTTAACTTCTTATTTATCATAGCTATCTTGTCTCTGTTCCCCTTTCCAATAAAGACTCTCTCGTACAGCATTAGATCCTCCTTCGGAGTCACCTCGAGCAAGGTGAAGGCTTTCTCTCCTATTACCTGAGCAACGGGCTTCCCAAGGTAGTGGCCTGTTCTTAGATCGGGATAACCGTTCGGGAGGTAATCTAATACGTACGCATATTCTTCATATTCAACGTTCTTCTTTTTGCGAATGCTCTGATGATAAGGATGCCTACGGTAGTAATCCATACTCAACCCCCCAGAAATCTATGAATGAAGAGTTTTAATACTTTTGTCCGCTATCCCGAATTGTTTAAATATCCTTGAGCACACTTAGATACAGATTTTAAGGAGGTGAAGGAGATGGTTGATTGGGAACTCATGCAACAGGTAATCGAAGCTCCTGGAGTTTCTGGATATGAACACCTTGGAATAAGGGATCTTGTCCTTGATCTCCTCAAGGAAGTGGCTGATGAAGTCAGAGTAGATAAATTGGGAAACGTTATAGCCCACTTCAAAGGTTCTTCGCCCAGGATTATGGTAGCCGCGCACATGGACAAGATCGGATTGATGGTTAATCATATTGATAAAGACGGTTACCTGCACGTCGTTCCGATAGGTGGCGTCCTTCCAGAAACCTTAATTGCTCAGAGGATCAGGTTCTTCACTGACAAGGGAGAGAGATATGGAGTCGTTGGAGTTCTCCCACCCCACTTGAGAAGAGGCCAGCAGGACAAAGGTGGAAAGATTGATTGGGATCAGATAGTCGTTGATGTTGGAGCGTCGAGCAAGGAAGAAGCAGAGGAGATGGGCTTTAGGATTGGGACGGTTGGAGAATTCGCTCCAAACTTCACGAGGCTCAGCGAGCACAGGTTCGCAACTCCATACCTTGACGACAGGATATGCCTCTACGCGATGATAGAAGCTGCTAGGCAACTTAGCGATCACGAGGCAGACATATACATAGTTGCCTCAGTCCAAGAGGAAGTTGGCCTTAGGGGAGCAAGGGTTGCAAGCTTTGCAATTGATCCCGATGTGGGAATAGCAATGGACGTTACATTTGCAAAGCAACCTCATGACAAGGGTAAGATAGTCCCAGAGCTCGGCAAGGGGCCAGTTATGGACGTTGGTCCTAACATAAACCCGAAGCTAAGGGCATTTGCCGATGAAGTTGCTAAGAAGTATAATATCCCACTCCAAGTTGAGCCATCTCCGAGGCCAACTGGAACGGATGCAAACGTAATGCAGATAAACAGGGAGGGCGTGGCCACAGCAGTTTTAAGCATTCCAATAAGGTACATGCACTCCCAGGTTGAGCTCGCCGATGCAAGGGACGTTGATAACACGATAAAGCTCGCAAAGGCCCTACTTGAAGAGCTCAAACCAATGGACTTCACGCCGTGATGGGAATGATAGTCATAGTCCCCATTGGGGAAGTTCCTGGGGACGTTCTTTCCTTTCTTCAAACAAATCTTTCGGCATTCTATGCAAGGTACGGTATAGAAGTTAGGGTTATTGGTGGCCTATCTCTAGATGCATTCTCCCATGCTTTTGATATGTACAGGGGTCAGTTCTTAGGTAGGGCTTTTCTCCCCGCTCTCTCCCTTGTGAAGAGGGATTTTAGAGCTTTAGCGGTTCTTGGAGTTGTTAATGTTGATCTGTATGAGCCTGGTTTGAACTTTATATTTGGAATAGCCCATCCTGGGTTTGGGGCTGCCCTGATATCACTGTACAGGCTGTATCCGGAGTTTTATGGTGAGCCTCCGGACAGAAAGCTCCTCAAGGAGAGGTCTTTGAAAGAGGCTATGCATGAACTTGGTCATGTCTTTGGCTTAGAGCACTGTCCAAATCCGAAGTGCGTTATGCACTTCTCAAACTCAATTATAGATACCGATATGAAATCATGGATGTACTGCGAAAGCTGTTTAAGGAAGTTGGAAGAGAGGATAGGGAGGGGCCATGTACGAAGTGGAACTTAAGGGGTATGCAACCGACGAGATATTTGAGAGGGTAAGGGAAAAGTTTGAGTTCATGCGCAAGGAAATCCACGAGGATATCTACTATCAGCACCCCTGCAGGGACTTTTCAAAGACTGATGAAGCCTTGAGGATTAGGATAAAAAGGTTTAATGGACATTTTGAGGCATTTTTAACTTACAAGGGGCCGAAGATAGATCCAAGATCCAAGACAAGGCTTGAAATTGAAGTTGAAATTGAGGACGTTGATAAGTACTCTCAGCTTTTAGAGGCCCTCGGCTTTAAGGAAATTCTTACAGTAGTAAAAACCAGGGAGAAGTACTACGTTGATAAGGGCGTTACAATAACCTTAGACGAGGTTGAAGGGCTCGGTAAGTTCATTGAGATTGAAACCTTAGTAAAGGAAAAAGATGAGATTCCGGGAGCCGTTGAAAGGTTGGAGAATATACTTAAGGAGCTTGGGGTTGAGAGGTTCGAGAGGAGATCTTACCTTGAGCTTTTGCTGGAAGCCTCTCAAATATCTCAACGTACTTGAAGCCGTCGTCGGGGAATATTAGAACCGTGAATATTAGAATCGTTGTTCCTTTAGGCTTTACTTTTTCATAAGTCGCAACAACTGCTCCTTAGCTCATTGCCTATTAGTAGGCCATCACTCCGTGCGATCTTGACAACTCCTTTAAATGCTTCCTCTTCTGTAATTTCAACTACTTCATCGACTTTAACCTTGAAGAACCACTTTGGTTTCGTTTCAAGTCTTTTTGTCCCAGGAATAGTGCTCCCTTGGGCTGGGACAACACCAATGATTATGGTTCCATACTTTTCCTTCAGGTACTTTGCTATTCCCGCTATATGTCTCGAGGTTCCGCCCAGCTCACTTTTTTGTATGTACGATCCGAATTCAAGGCCAAATACCAAAGACAAATCGGTCATTGCTATGCCAACATTTCCAGAGGTAGCCTCATAGTGCTTCCTCGTACCGTTGAAGTTCTCCTCCTTAAAGGCCTCCATTATCATGCTATAAACTGCTCTGTCCTTTATGCTCCTGCTAAAGTTAAAAGGACTTTAGCTTGACGAAAGACACCTAATCAAGCTTAGCTTAACGAGGGGGTTGGTCTGTACTTTTCATATAGCTCCCTCGTGCTTGAAAAAACACGTTCATGTTATCACTAAGCGGTGTACGTAACTCTGGGGATTAGGCCCTATGATTTCGGCAATTCTTCCGATAGCATTGCGAATCCTAGACTAATTACTCCCATTGCAATTATTGGGGCTATTATCCACCACCAGTAGCCCCCATAAAGGGCTCCCTCGTTCATGGCCTCAATTATATAGGTTCCCCAGTTTATCCCAGGAGAAAGACCAAAGAACCCAAATATTGAGATCAGGGCTATCGTTCGAGGAACTAGAAACGTCACGTGTCTTATAGAAAATTCTAAAATCTTGGGCATAATATGCTTTTTAAGTACCCACGTCTCTCCCCCGCCAATTGCTATGCTGACCCTCACGTACTCCATTGCTCTCTCTTTCAGAGAGATCATCCTGACTGTCTTGGCGAATTTTCCAAATGTGAGCAACGAAAATATCATGGAAAACTCTAGAGGGGATACACGAACATTATATCCGACTCCTTGGGTTGCAATCAGCCACGTGAGGATAAGGAGAAAAGGAAAGACAGGTAAGGCCGTCAACACCTCTAACATCCAGTTTATTATTTCTGAGTACATTGAGGCTATTCCAACGGTAATCCCCAGGAGGAGGGTCAACCCAACAACTAAAGCCGTAAGGATCCACGTGTTATTCATCCCGAGGATGAACCCCACCCACATATCTCTGCCAAATCTATCCGTCCCTAGGAATCCGTAACAATTTCCCAGAACTTTAACTTTTTCAGCACCGCTCACTATGAAGATGTACCTCCCATTCAGCACGTCCAGGTCTGGGATCTTAGAGAATAGTAAGAAAGTTGATGTCTTTAGCATGGCCTTCTCCATAGGTATATGGAGTTGGGAGATTATTGCTTCCCTCATGTCCGAATTTAGAGAAATAACGTTGTTCCTAGCTTTTCCTTTGAATATCACAATCCTTCCGTCGGGCCTTATTACCTTTATCTCGACGATCTTTGTTCCATCGTGAATGTAAAACAGGATATCATTCGGCCGATCCCTAAACTTGTGCTCGTAAACGAATGTTCCATTGAAAACTTCAGCTTCGATAGTGGGCGTCTTCTTGTAGAGAGGGCATAGCCATGTTGGATAAGCTAATTTTGGATTATTAACCCAATAATTCGCATTATTCCAATTGTCTAAGTCTTCTCTGCTTACAGTAAAGTTAGCTAAGAGTGCGAAGATAACAAAGCACAGTATTAGGATCATGCCAATTTTACCTTTCATTGGTGCTCACCCTGGGGTCCAGGATTCCTTTTATCACCTCTATCCCCATGGAGAACGCCATGAAGAGGAGGATCATGATAAACGTGACTACGAAAAATAGATGGTAATTAAACTGGACGACAATCCCATAGGGAGGATCTATCTCTCGGATAAAACTCCGCTTTAAAAGAGAACCTAAACCTCCCAACCCAAAAAGAACGTCTACTGCTATGAAATCGATAAAGATATCTGAAAATTTCTGGAAGGTAATAGAGGAGAGTGCTATTGATATATTCTTAAGGATGTGCCTCCATAAGATGATATTCTCTGGTACCCCCTTAGCCTTTTCGGCATTTATGTAGGGCTGCTTTAATTCCTTTATAGATTCGTGGGATACGTAGCTGGCAATTTCCCAAGTGTGGATAAATACTAGGACTAGAGTTGCAAAAATATAGTATGAAGGAGATATTTTCGCATTTCCGAGTGGAATTAAATCCAATTTCACTGCCAGGATTATTATAAAAATCGTTCCAAGCCACCAGGAAGGAATGCCAACGAAAAATCTCGAAATAATATCAATGCTCTTACTCCCCCTAAATTTAAGCCCAATATAAACGCCTGAGAGGACAATTAGAATTAGGGAAATGCTGATTATAATGATCGTGACCTTGACTGCTTCTCCTATGTTCAGGTTTGGAGTGTTATGGAGGTACTCTCTGCTCTTCTTTAACATTCCTATTCCAATTGACAGCACGTTATCGCTTTTTGAGACTCTGGAAAGGACAAGCCTATAATAATACTCTTCAACAGAGATCCCCATTTTGGTAGCGTTTTCTTTGAGGGTATTGTAGAATTCTGGATTTGTTGCCTTGATATAGCCGAGGGCCTCGCTAGCGTAATTTTTTGCTAACTTTGCTCCGGCAGCTCCGGCGATTATTATTGTCACTAGCACTGCCACGAGATATATTCCCATGATTTTACTCAGTCCTCTCCAGGGGACTTTCATACAGGATCCTCCTGATTTCGTTTATTTTAAGTACAGCCTTATCGCTAAGCCCTCTCTTCTTAAGTTCATACCCTATTTTAACCCGACTGGGCACTCTAACGCCAATCCTCTCAAGAGCCTCAACGTCCTCAAAGATCTCTTCGGGTTTACCTTCCATTACCACCATACCTTTCTCAAACACGAATATTCTGTCCGCATTCTCTAGTAAGAACTCTGGATTGTGCTCAACGAGCACTATCGTCATTTTCTCTTCTTTATTGAGTAAATTAACTAGGCTTAACACACTTCTTTTTCCCCCTGGGTCGAGTTGCGAAGTAGGTTCATCAAGAACTAGAACCCTAGGTTTCATCACCAAAACACTTGCAATCGCAAGTCTCTGCTTTTCCCCACCACTTAGATTTGGGGGAAACTCTTCCCTTTTGTTCCATAACCCAACGAGCTTAAGAGCCCACCTTATTCTTCTCCACATTTCTTCCCTCTCAATTCCAAGATTTTCCAAGGCGAAAGCCACCTCTTCAAGAACTGTCATGTTGAATATCTGGGAATCAGGATTCTGGAAAACCAAGCCTACCTTTGTCGATAATTCTGCAACTGAATGCTCCCGAGTATTCATTCCGTCGACAATAACATTTCCCTCGAATTCTCCCTGGATTGAATGAGGAATTATACCATTTAAAGTTAAACAAAACGTTGATTTTCCACTCCCACTACTCCCAATGATTCCAATGAATTCTCCATCTTTTATCGAGAGTGTTATATCCCGTAGGGAATATTTTGGAGAGCCTCGATATCTAAAGCTCACATTTTCCACTTCAATGATGTTCACTTCTCCGCCCTCCTGGGAAGCATCATCGCAACACCTACCAGGAACACTAAGGTTGGGAATATCTCAAGCCTTCCTATCCACATTAAAAGTGTTAGCACGATTTTCACATCAGGGGGGAGTCCTGGTGATGTTATCCCAACACTCAATCCAACGTTTCCTATCGCTGAGGCGCTCTCGAACAAAGCATCGGCAAACTTAGCACCAAGTCTGAGCATCATGTACATGGCCCCTGTAAGTAAGAACGCAAAATATGTCATTGTAAAGCCAAGAACCTCCTGAATTTCCTCCTCTGAAAATTCATAGTTTGCAACTTTCTTTCTTATTATGGCACCTTTTGGCAATATCGCTTGTTCTATTGTCCACTTAAGGCTCTCAAATGTTAGGGCTATCCTTATCAGCTTTATTCCTCCCGACGTACTTCCGGCGCTTCCCCCCATGACCATTAAAAGTGACAGCAGGACTTTGTCGGTCTCCGGGTACTTGGATAGATCTGAAATACTAAATCCCGTACAAGTAATTGCTGAGACAGCATGAAATATTGACTCCCTTAAAGCCCTTATAGGTCCAGCATGGCCAAACCTGACCAGTGAGAGTGTCATCAGGGGAATTATTAGTGCGAGGAATATTATCATCGTCTTAACCTGAATGTCCCTAAAGAACTCTTTCAGGGATCTGTTAACGAACATCCTGTAGTGGACAGTAAAATTCGTAGCGCCCAAGATCATTAGGAAAACTGTGATTGTTTCTATGGCTAGGGAGTGGAAGTATCCTATGCTTAGGTCGTGGCTACTCATACCACCTGTTCCAAGGCCCGTCATTGAGTGTATTACGGCATCGAATAGGCTCATCCCATTTATATAATACAGGTAGATCCCCAGAATAGTTAGCAACATGTAAATCTGCACGATTATCTTAGCAGTGTTGACGAAGTTCGGCAAAATCCTCTCACTCCTTGCCTCTGCCCTATAAAGCCTTGCGGCAGCGACTCCGGGTCTTATTAGAACCGTCAGGGCAACCAAGACTATTCCTATTCCTCCTAACCACTGCATCCACGCTCTCCAGAAGAGTAAGATCTTTGGGTAACTTTCAAGGTGGCTCATCATTGTTAGCCCCGTACCCGTCCAAGCGCTCATGGTTTCGAAGTAGGAATCTATGAAACTCATCTTCGCTATGGCCATAAAAGGAACGACACTTACAAATGAAGCAAATAGCCAGATGAAGGCTGAAGCCATCATGGCCTGCCTCAAGTTTACGTCTTCAACTTGCTCTATGTGGCGGGAGAGGTAGTATCCCAGGAGTATACACGCAACCCCAGGGATTGCAAAGTACACCGAGAGCTTTATCTCATCTGGATAAAACCACACGATAAGGACAGGCACTAAATACGCTAATCCAACACCTTGAAGGATCGCTCCTATTAGGTTCCTTATTACGAATATGTCATCTGAGATGTTGATGAATCTCCTTAATTTAGCCATCGGCCAGAAGTGGGGAGAATTCGATAAAAGGTTTTTGATCAGAGAACAGTTAAAATGCTATCCTCCCCGCCGGGCAACACGAGAGGTCTTGAGAGATGCTTCCTTGCATCTGGAGGAACTTCATATATCTTTCTCTTTAAATCTCTCGGCTTTTCCACGGGAATTAATATCTTGGGCATCTTAAAGCCACAATGCTTGCACTTAAGGTAGTTACCTTTGCTTTTCATAGTTCCTCCACATTTGGGGCATTTGGGCTTCTTCAGCTCTATCCTCGGGACAAGCCTTATGGGATAGAACTTCTCGAGGTTTACAGTTAAAACTCCTTCATGCTCCTTAACGCCCCCGGCAACTATTATCTCGTCCCCAGGGAGGAGCTTCCTTACATAGTTCCTGAACTTCTTCGTTGGCTCAAATGCTGCCACTCTAATTTTCCCGGTTTCATCCTCGAGTTCGAAGAACACGTGCCTTCCTTTTTCCCAGTGCCTGCTTGCCACTTTTCCTCGGATTATCACGCTGTCGTAGAGCTTTACATCTTTGATCTTCTTTGGGACTAGGTGGTTGTCGGTACTCTGGTTTGTCTTGTAGAGCTGAAACATCACAACTTTCTCCTCTATTTTCACTTCTTCAAAGGCCTGCAGAACCTTTCCTTCGTCAATGCCCCTTATTCCAACGAGAACTGGATCCTTCCCGTGGGGAGTTATCAGCACGGTTCCCTTGTAGGGATCGACGTTGTCATAAGTGAACGGGTAAAATCTTCTGTCCATCTCGAATACTGAATCCCTATCAACTTTTCTTTCCTTCTCCCTGTTTCTGGGGTCCCTGTATGCGAGGAGCTCATATGTATATCTCTCAAGGGGGTAGCCAATTGCTGCGAGGGCCCCAATTATTCCCCTGCCGAGCTTGAACTTCACTATTTCAGCTCCAATTTTTTTTGCTACTTTTTCTGCTTCCTCTATTGTAACGTGCTCCCTCAATGCTCTTAACGAGAATTCTGTTAGTTCCTGGGGCACTTTACCTTTAAGGAAGGCTATCCCAGGATTTGTGTTTTCATGAGAAAAATCGGCGAGCTCTTTAACCTTCGCTATTACGAGAGTTTTTGCTTCTTCAATGTACTCCTCTTCAATCTCGAAGGTTAGGGCAACGGCACCATTTCCCCTCGTCTTGTAAGGAATGTTAGGGTTTAGTCTGATAAGCCTGGGGAGATCTAAGGGCTCTCCTAACCTCGAGAGCTCCCTATAGAGGAGCGCTCCAAGATAGGTTGTGCACATCCCGTTCGGTGAATCTGTATCGTCAATACCTATATGCAGGAGCACGTGATGTGTGAGAAGAAAGGGTTTAAAAATCTTCGAGGAGCTTTAGTGCTCTAGCTAATCCATCGAATGCCCTCTCTATGTTCTCCATTTTGCACCTTTCAAGAAACTTCTTTATGCTTTTGGGCTTTCCGAATTCCGTTTTTAGAATATACTTTATTTGAGATTTCAGTTCTTTAACTGGGAGCTTTGGATCTACAACTTGCTTTCCAGCTTCAAGGTTTATTAACTCTGCTAAGTTTTCTTCGATAGCTTTTTTCTTCCCCAGGATAACAACCAATATTGTCATGTTTTTCGATCTTGCAATAATGGGATTTCCTGGGCCTATTTCAGCGTCTTTTAGTGTTTCTCTAAGAGGACCTTCGATATCTTGGACGTGTTCCCTGTCTATCATGATGAGCACTGTGGTAATCCCTGTTATTTTAGCAACTAACTCAGCGGTCTTAATAATGCTAGTTCCCTTTGAGGTACCTCCCAGGGGCGATTTTGGGAAGAGCATTGCTCTTTCTTTTCCGTTATATCTTTGCGCTATTGCCTCAAGAACTTTTAGCTCAGTCCTGCCGTCTCCAGTTAATGCAATCGCAACTATTTTCTCTTTGCCTGTTTCCGTTGTAATAACTTTCATTGCTTCTCCCTGCTCAGAGTTTTAGTTGAGCTACAAGCAATCTCGGATCCACATTCGAATCAATTAGAGTCTCTAGGTCATCGAATGTTATCTCTTTGTGTAACAGAACGTCGTTTTCTCTTCTCAAGAGGAGCACCTTTCCGTCAACTTCAATCTCCTCACTGAGATCCGCGAGATGATAGAGAACATCTATACTATGAGTTGAGATAACGGCCTGCCAGTCTCCTTGGGTAAGCCATTCTAATGTTTTTCTGATTAGGGAGGGATGCATACCAACTTCGAAATCATCCCATAGGATGAGTTTGGGTTTTAGCAACTCTGCGGCAAGCATTATTTTTATTGCTTTCTTTGCTCCACTTCCAAGGTCTTCAACCCTAACGTAGCGAGCGTCTTCTCTTCTCACGTACCAACCGTCCTGCTTTAGAACTAGCTCGGTATAATCCTCGTCAACACACTTGCTTATCGTTTTGGCTACTTTGACATGAAGCCCTTCCTTGACTATGGTATTCTCTTTTTCCCTAAGGTATCTTCCCAATTCTGAGAGTAGGATTCCCTGGGCATCTATATAAAGGGTTTCGGGTGGGTTATCTAAGGATAGTGGCTCTATTCGGTTATCTTCGAATATACTAACTTTTACTTCCTTATCCTTGATGATTCCTAAAATTTCGGCTTTTCCACTGTAGAAGTAAATCAACTTGGAATATCCGACAGGGAAAAATTCGGAAAGTGCAGATTGACGGGGCTTAAGAAAATCCCTTTTATCATGGGATGTCAATATAAAGAGGGCCTCGAGTAGGGCTGTTTTTCCTGAGTTATTCCTCCCTATGAGAACGGTTATCTTTGGAAACTCTATTTCTCTCGCAAGCCTTTTTATTCCCCTGAATTCGTTAACGCTTATGAGCTTGCTAAGGTACATTTTCCTTTCCCTTCAATTCGTCATCAAACTTATTTATCCCCTTTTCCATCTTCAGCACATGAAGGGGCTAACACACGTCGATGAAAAAGGTGTAAAGATGGTCGAGATAGGCCACAAGGATGTCGTCTATAGAAGGGCAGTAGCAAAGGGCAGGATAAGGTTGAGGCCTGAAACCGTAAAGCTAATCAGGGAAGGGAAAATAGAAAAGGGGAACGTCCTCGCCGCAGCCCAGATAGCTGGAATTTTAGCCGTAAAGAGGACTCCAGAGCTAATCCCCCTCTGCCATCCAATCCCCCTCACCGGGGTTGACATAACCTTCGAGTTCGGCGAAGATTACATTGAGGTAACATGCGAGGTTAGGGCTTACTACAAGACTGGCGTTGAGATGGAGGCTTTGACCGGTGCTACAGTGGCACTACTAACGATATGGGACATGGTGAAGGCTGTAGAGAAGGATGAGAGGGGCCAATACCCCTACACGAGGATTGAGGATGTAAGGGTTGTTGAAAAGGTCAAGTCTTACAGTAGCCAATGATGTAGTATTCGAAGATCTTCATTATTGCTGAGCCAAGAACTCCACCCAACATAACTCCAATAAAGGAGAATTCGGGCTTCCACATGCCAACTAACCCTCCAACCGCCATGGCAAACCCTAGTGTTATCCCGACCAGTGCGGCCTTTGTGCTCTTCTTAACCTCCTTGAGGATGAGCCTCATAAGACCTTTCTCGTCTTTGACGAGGTACTCAATTTCTCCTATCTTCTTGTCCCCTCTAGCTAGGAATTTCCTGCCTTCGTGCTCCACTATATACACGTACTTCCCAAACGTGGAGTATATGAAATATTCAACGAGACTTTCAAGCTCATAACCCTCTCCAACAACTTCAATAACGTGAAATCCCATCGATTTGAACTTGTTTGGGTCTTCCTTGACTTTCTTAGCTAGGAACTTTGGCCTTAAAATTTTCTCCCACATCACAGGTTCACCGCCCTCGTCATTGCTCCGTCAAAAACTATCGTTGAGCCGAGCATGTACTCGGCATTTTCGCTCAGAAGGAAGTCAATTAGGGCACCCAACTCTTCCCACCTTCCAGTTCTCTTAAGGGGTGTTCTTTCAACGACCTCTCTTCTCCAGAATTCTTCTGGATCAATGCCCCTCTCTTCGGCAAGTTTTGCTAAGTTTTCCCTTGCCCCAGGGGTGTCAAAGCTTCCCAGCAACACCGTGTACGCCCTTATCCCCCTCCCACCATATGATCTTGATATTCCTTTGGCTAGCTGTATCAGTCCTGCTCTCGCAGAATCCGCCAGCAAGAGGGGCGGCATTGGTTCTAAGACTGAAGCCGAGCTTAGATAAATTATTACCCCTTTCATTTTCTTCTCGAGCCATGCCTGAACTAAAAGCGTTGTTAGATATCCTGGGGAGGCAAGATGAAGCAGGGAAGCTTCTGCCCAGTCCATGTACCTAGCTTCATGAACCATGCAGGGCTCGCACCTAACGTTTGGGGCATTCCATATTAAGGCATCAATACTCCCAAGGGCCTCCCAGGCATTTTTTACGAGTCTTTTCAGATCCTCTTTAACGAGGAGGTCCGCCTTAAAGTATTCAACATTTCCAAAATCTCTAAGTTTTTCATAAGCTTTTTTCAGGTTATCTATGTTGCTGGAGGATATCACGATGGAATGTCCCCTTTTGAGTAACTCCCTTGCAACGTTAAACCCTATTCCCCTTGATGATGCTGTGATTAAGACGTTCATACGTATTCATTAATGCTTTCTCCTATTAAAGTGTTCCGTTTTGGCTGGGCAAAAGTGCTCCTTTGTCTAAAATATTTTCAAAAACCGACTTTGGATGTTTTTAAAGTTGGTGATGTATCAATGTGAGATGACAAGGGTAGCAAATGTGAGGTTCTGTACCTAGGGATGAGAGAAAACTAAACCTTTTAAGATCACGATCATCGGTGCAGGATCTGCTGGACTTTTAGAGGCTTGTAATTTAGCGCGTAAGGCTTTTGAAGTTCACGTATATGCAGAGCCGGGAGGAACAGTTGCCTTTGGAATTCTGGAGTGGGGGTTCCAATAAGATTCATAAGGAAGCGCTAAGGAAATCGAGAAAAGAGCTGGGTGATGAATGGGCCGAAAA
The DNA here is from genome assembly GCF_041647995.1 of Pyrococcus kukulkanii. NCBI lineage: Archaea > Methanobacteriati > Methanobacteriota > Thermococci > Thermococcales > Thermococcaceae > Pyrococcus > Pyrococcus kukulkanii. The sequence goes on along the minus strand of NZ_JARRIB010000001.1, from coordinate 437,208 downwards.
GTTCATCTCCTTGGAGAAGCTCATGAACGAGTTCGAGGTGATCCTGATAGCTACTGGTGCATGGAGGTCAAGAATCCTTAAGACTCCTGGGCATGATTTTTCAGGACTTATGGATGTCTTAGGCGCCCTTGCTAAGATAAAGATGGCAAGAATAGGATACCTACCCAAGAGCGAGCTTCCGGACTTTGAGAACAAATAGTAGTTGGAGCTGGGTATGCGGCAGTTGGTATGACTAAACAGGCTCAGCTTTTTGGTGCAAGGGAAGTTATAGTAACCCGCAGGAGATCACTGGAGCATAGCTATGCAAAGGGTGGAATTAGAAGGCTGACTAATAAGGAATTATTAAATTTGTTGAACATGTAACCGCCCTGAGAGGATAATTGGAGACGAAAGTGTTAGAGAAGTAGAATTTTGCCAAGACAAGGATCGTTGAAGGGAGTGTAATTAAGACCGAGGATCAAATTACAGTTCCAACGGACTACTTGACATTCGCTATTAGTTCAAATTCCAACAAATCCAATTAGGAGATAACATGTGTGGATGAGGAGATACTCAAGAGCCTGGAGTATTCTTTGGCTCGGGTCCAGGAATATAAGAGCAACCATTACTTGAGAGGACAAGAGAGTCGCCGAAGGGATAGAGGAGTGGCTGATTACCCATGGGCCTGGGAGGCTACTCCTAGCCGGTGGGCTGATAGGGGGAGGTTATTGGGGGCAGAAACCTCTATTAGTTTCGTTGTGTGTCATTGCATTGGTGGGCTCGGGTTTCCGTCAACGTGGGACAATGAAGCCCCCGGCAACGGGATTGAGCTACTGCCATGAATGCTTAGAATCGCCGTGATGACCCACACTAAAATGATGCAGTGTGAGGGAACGGCAAATGCTAACTTTATAAACTTTTTTGTCAAACATTCAATTGATGGAGCTAGCGAACGTTGTTGAGAAGATATTGAAGAGCATTGGATTTGAGACCGCGAGGCTCACATTTAGGGGAGGATGCTTTGATCTAGTTGCTACTAGGCGTCTTCTCCTGCTTTTCATAAAAACTCTCACCAATATTGATAAATTCACGGAGGAGCAGGCCGAGGATTTAAAAAAGCTTGCGAAGCTTTTCAGGGCGTCTCCTCTCTTGGTTGGCCTGAAGACGAAGAATATAGAGCTTGAAGATGGAGTTGTATACGAGAGGTTCGGCATCTATGCGATAACCCCAGGAACCCTCTACTCTCTGTTCGCGGAGGGAGAGCCCCCTCTTATAATGGCCGAGAGAGGAGGTTTTTACGTCAAGATTGATGGGGAAAAGTTGAGAAAGCTTAGGGAGGAGCATGGATATACCCTTGCGGAGCTCGCTACTTATGTTGGCGTCTCAAGGAAGAGCTTGCAGAGGTACGAAAAAGGTGAAGCTGTCGTAAGCCTTGAAGTGGCCCTTAGGCTGGAGGAGATTTTTGACGAGCCTTTGGTTAAGCCAGTAGATATCTTAAGGGCAAAGCTTGAGGATGTATCCTTAGGCTCGAAACCTGAGAGCAAGCTCGAGAAAGAAGTATTTGAGGAGCTACACAAGCTTGGAATGGATGTCATTAAGATCAAGAGAGCTCCATTTAATGCAGTGGGAGAGGAGGAAGATGAGGAGATAAAGTTGCTTACTGGCATAGATGAGAAGAAGACAAGTGCGACGCTGAAGAGAGCTAAGCTGGTGAGTCAGATAACCGAGTTCATAGAGAGCGAGGGCATGTTCGTTCTTGAGAATGCTCGGGCTGAAGTCATAAGCAGGATTCCTGTCATACCTAAGAGGGTGTTAGAAGATGTTAGGGATGTTGACGAGCTCTTCGAAATAATAAAGGAGCTGAAGTCTAAATCTTAATGTGCTTCCACTTGCCTTTTCTGAACACTAGCCAGAAGAGCCCTGCGGTTATAAACGTCTCAAGGCTCATCCCTACCCATGCCGCTATTACACCTAACCCCTTGAAGGTAAATCCAGGGAAAGTTAACTTCCAAATAGTAAAGCTTGGAATCTCGAATCCAAATCCTAGCAGGTAGGATGGAATTATCCTGAAGAGTAACTTGCTGATTGCAGTGACATAGAGGGGGCTTTTAGTGTCTCCTGCTCCCCTTAGGGCACCGCTTAGAACGAACGTTACCCCGAGTGGAATTTCGCTTATCCCAACTATTATCAGGTATATCGAAGCGAGATTCTTAACGACTTCATAATTTGGATCTGAGCTTGAAAGGAATGGCACGACAAGGTACCTTGGGAATACAGTGAGTATAAGGGCCATGACGCTCATGAAGGTTGTTGTCATAACCAATGCTTCTTTAACAACCCTCTCAGCCTGTTCGGGTTTTTTCGCACCCAAGCTCTGTCCTACTAGGGCAGATGTTGCTATGCTGAAACCAAAAGCTGGCATGTACGCTATGCTCTCCACTCTTAATCCTATTTGGTGAGCTGAAAGGGCTATCTTTCCGAACCTAGTAACTATGCTCATATATAGGAAGTTATAAAAGCTAAAAAGGCCTCTTTCCAGCATTGTCGGTGTTCCTATTCTGAGGATCTTCTCTACTATGTCCCACCTTATCCTCAACTCCAGTACAGGCTTTAAAACGAGCTTATGAGCTATAAATAGATACAGGCCAACGAGAAATGCGATCGTGATTCCTATTCCTGATGCCCAGGCGGCTCCCACTGGGCCCATCCTGGGGAAGCCTAGCTTTCCAAACACCAGGAGATAATCAAGGATGGCGTTTATGACATTCATCAATATATTTAGTAGCATTGGCGTTTTCGTATCCCCGGCCCCCCTCAGAGAGGAAAAGAATGCAAAGCCAACGAATCTAATTGGATAAAACAGAAAGAGCACTTTAAGGTAGGCATATGCTATTTCGAGGACTTCTCCTTTGGCACCCATTATCCTGAGTATGTCATCCCCGAAGAATATCCCAAAAAGCATTACGGGAATTCCTAGGATGAACGCTATGTACATGCTCTGTTCCGCGACCTTCGATGCCTCTTCATAATTTCCTTCTCCAACCCTCCTCGCAACTACCGCTAGGGTTCCTGTGGATACGGCCATCATTATTGGAAACATAAACCAACTAACCGTTCCCCCCAGGCCAACGGCACCGAGAGCAATTGCACTAACGTGGCCGACTATCATTGTATCAACTAGGTTGAGAAGGGTTTGGCTGATATTCCCAGTTATTGCGGGCCATGCTAGCCTCCATAGTCTCCTTCTTATCTCGCTCATTTCAATCCCATTATCATTTTTGTCTAAACGGTTAAAGTTACATTGAATTTAAAAACCTTATTACATCCCCACAAGGGAGTGGAGCAGTGTATTGAAGGAAATTCAACCCCTTAGCAAAAACCTTATATCTTCTTCGTTTGAAGACTAATTTGTCTCTTGTTAAACCCCCAGGGGCGGACAAATATGGCAGTGATCGTTGTTACGGGAAGGGGTGGAGCTGGAAAAACTACAACGACTGCAAACTTAAGTACATACTTTGCCCAAGCCGATTATAGAGTTCTTGCTATAGATGGGGATCTTTACCTCCCAAATCTTGGTCTTCACTTTGCCCTAGATAATGTGAAGTACACGCTTCATTCGGTCGTTAAAGACCCCAATATGGATCCTGAATGGGCTATATATCGACATAAGGAAACTGGAGTTTATGTGATGCCCGGGAGTTCAAGGCTTGAAGATGTTCTGGGGATCTCCGGTCAGAGATTGAAGGATATAATTGAGAATCTTAAGTACAAGTACCCCCTCATATTTGTGGATTCGCCAACTGGAGTTCCTTTCGATACCCTTCCTGCGTTTGAGGTTTTCGATTATCAGATAATAGTTGTTGAGATTGAAAGGTCTCCAATATACTCCTTTGAGACGATGGTTGAAAATGAGGTTTTGAAGCTCAAGGCATTGGGTGATAGATTTAGGCTTGAAGTGGGAGTTGTTATAAACAAGGTTAGGGAGGCAGCGGATGTCATCGATAAGATAGTTGAGGTTATAGAGAGTGATATAGGTGTTCCTGTCATTGGAGTTATCCCTTTTGATGATGCCGTTCCTGAATCTGTGAATGCTGGAATACCCGTTCTAGTATATAGACCCCACAGCGATGCCGCGGTAGCTTTTAAAGAGGCGGGCCAGCTAACCGAAGAGTGGATTTTTGGCTCTTCTGCGCAGGGGTGATGATATGAACGTTGAGGAGATTATAGAGAAAGTTGCGAAGGGTGAGATTAAGTTTCATCAAGTAGAGAACTATGTTAATGGGGATAAGAGGCTTGCAACCGAGATAAGGAGGAAGGCTTTGGAGAGGAAGCTTGGAATAAAGCTCGAGCACATAGGCCACTACAGCATAGATCCTAACCAGCTCATCGGGAGGAATATAGAGAACATGATCGGCGTGGTTCAGATACCAATGGGAGTCGCTGGGCCCTTAAAGATAAATGGAGAGTACGCTAAGGGAGAGTTCTACATTCCTCTGGCCACCACGGAAGGAGCCTTAGTCGCTTCGGTGAACAGGGGCTGCTCAGCCTTAACCGAGGCAGGTGGAGTCGTTACTACTCTGTTGGATGACAAGATGACGAGAGCACCACTAATAAAGTGTCCTAATGCTAGAAGGGCGAGGGAAGTTGCACAGTGGGTTCAGGAGAACCTTGAGTACCTGCAGGAGAAGGCGGTAAGTAAAGTCACGAGACACGGAAAGCTTAGGGGTGTTAAGCCCTTCATAGTGGGCAGGAACCTCTATCTTAGGTTTGAATTTGAGACTGGAGATGCAATGGGAATGAACATGGTCACAATAGCGAGCGAGGAGATAATGAAGGTTATCGAGGAGCACTTCCCCGATGTAAGGTACTTGGCACTATCGGGAAACCTCTGCGTGGACAAAAAGCCTAACGCCGTGAACTTCATCCTCGGCAGGGGGAAAACAGTCGTTGTCGAAGCTGTAGTCCCCAGGGAGATAGTTAAGAGGAAGCTGAAGACTACTCCAGAACTAATCGCGGAGGTAAACTACCTGAAGAACCTTGTTGGCTCTGCTCAAGCTGGTAGCTATGGCTTCAACGCCCACTTCGGCAACATAGTTGGGGCGATATTCCTAGCCACTGGGCAGGATGAGGCTCAGATCACCGAGGGCTCTCACGGGATAACCATAGCGGAAGTAACTCCAGAAGGTGATCTATACATAAGCATAACGATGCCGAGCCTTGAAATAGGAACCGTTGGAGGGGGAACTAGGGTTCCTACTCAGAGAGAAGCCCTTGAGATAATGGGTGTCGCTGGTGGAGGGGATCCTCCTGGGGTAAATGCTAAGAAGTTTGCTGAAATAGTTGCGGGTGCAGTTCTTGCAGGGGAGCTATCTCTACTTGCGGCTATAGCAGCCAAACACCTTGCAAGGGCTCACAAGATGTTGGGGAGATGATGAAGATTAGGTATTATAAATCAATTGGGATAATTAGAACGCCCTTTAAGGAATCGAAAGGCATTTCTATTCAGCCTTCTGCGGCTAAAAGGACTAGAGGTGAGGTTATAGTATTCCCTGAGTACGCTGAGGGCCTGAAAAATATTAACGGCTTTTCTCACATAATCTTGATTTATCACTTTCACTTGGCAAAACTGGACTCCCTACTTGTATTGTAAAGCCGTACATGCACGATGAGTATCATGGAGTTTTTGCTACTAGGGCCCCAAGCAGACCTAATCCCATAGGCATTTCCATAGTGAGGCTCCTGAGTATAGAGGAAAATGTCCTGCACGTTAAAGACATTGATATAGTTGATGGAACTCCTCTCCTTGATATAAAAATCATATGTTCTTGAATTCGATATTAGAAAGGTGAAAGGATAGGATGGCCTGAAAAGAACGTTCACAAGTTCCTTCACACTAGGGATGATGGCCGCTTTTCAGGGGCTAAGTTTTTAAAACACTATTTTAATTACCTATTGGAAGAAAAACTGCTGGAGGTGGTGAAATGCCAGTTATAGAGGAGCTCCCAACAGTCAAGTTTGAGAGAGTTGGAATGCACTCCCACATAAAAGGCCTGGGATTGGATGAGAACGGCAAGGCAAAATTCATTGGAGACGGGATGGTCGGTCAAGTTAAAGCTAGGGAAGCTGCTGGAATTGCTGTTAAGTTGATAAAACAGGGCAAACTTGCTGGCAAGGGTATTCTGCTTGTTGGACCAACGGGGAGCGGTAAGACTGCGATAGCAATGGGTATAGCCAAGGAACTTGGTGAAGACGTTCCCTTCGTTCAAATAAGTGGTAGCGAAATTTATTCTGCCGAAGTCAAGAAGACTGAATTCCTGAAGCAGGCCCTAAGGAGGGCCATTGGTGTTAGAATTAGTGAGGAGAGGAAGGTTTACGAGGGAATGGTCGAGAGGATAGAGATTAAGAGAACGAGGCACCCCTTCAATCCCTACATAGAGGTTCCAGAGAGCGTTAAGATAACTTTAAAGACAAAGGACGATGAGAAAACACTAAGAGCTGGCAGGGAAATTGCCTATCAGTTGCTCGAGCTTGGAATTGAAGAGGGTGATGTAATACAGATAGATGCCGAGACGGGAAGGGTTTCAAGAGTTGGAACAACAAAAGAAGAGGAGGGACTATTCTTCAGGAAGAAGGTGGAGCTTCCATCAGGTCCAGTTCTCAAAGTAAAGGAGTTCACGTACACGGTAACCCTTCATGACCTTGACGTCGTGAATGCGAGGGCTGGAGGTATATTCAGCCTTCTCTTTGGTGGAGGAATGGAGATAAACGATGAGATCAGGGAGAGGGTTGATCAAACCGTTAAGCAGTGGATAGAAGAGGGCAAAGCGACTTTAGTCCCTGGGGTGCTCTTCATAGATGAGTGTCACATGCTCGACATCGAAGCATTCTCATTCTTGGCTAGAGCAATGGAGAACGAGCTTGCTCCAATTTTAATCCTAGCAACCAACAGGGGAATGACGAAGATAAGGGGAACTGATATCGAGGCCCCTCACGGAATTCCGCTGGACATGCTTGACAGGCTGTTAATAATAAACACTGAACCCTACAAGAGGGAGGAGATAAGGGAAATCGTGAAGATAAGGGCCAAGGAGGAGGGGATAGAGCTTAGCGAGGAAGCCCTAGAGTACCTTGCGGAGCTCGGTGAGAAGACTAGCCTAAGATACGCAGTTCAGCTACTGGCCCCGGCAAGCATCATAGCAGGAGGCAAGAGAGTGGAGAGAGAGCACGTTGAGAAGGCCAAGGAGTACTTTGCTGATGTCAAGAGGAGTATAGCCTTCGTGGAGAAGCTTGAGGGGATGCTACGTTAGAGCACAACTAACACTATATCCTAGTCTTTGCTTCTTTTTATTTTTGGGCTTGTAAGAGATTTTTGTGTAGAATATAAGTAAGATATTACTTAGGATAGTCTTAAAGTAAACCGGGGAGTCTTAATAAATAATTTCGGTTTAATATTGACCCAGGGAGCGGTGGAGGAACTGTTGTATATCTTGGAATAGAGCAGAATATGGTGAGTCGAGAGTTAAATCATAATGGTTTATTTCATACAAATAGAAACGAGGCATATTTAGGTAGTTCTCAAAAAGTTTCCACCTGAATTGAGGCAATAGGATATGGGTATGCAATAACATATGCAAGTGTTGGAGAAAAGTTTGACATTGGTGGAACAGGAGATGCTTATGCGACTATAGAGATTCCACTGACCTCCTCCCCTTTGCGGGGGTTCCCATAGCTCCGCAGGGTCGCCCGTGGTCGTCGGGCAGGTTGGCGTCATCGGGCACGGTTAGAGGCCCTCAGGAGGAATAAAAATTGAATATAGCGGGCTTTCCTCCCCCTAAAGGGTGAGGCTCCCAGCCCACAAAGGTGGTGACAATTGGTGGTAGGTAGATTTAGGGTTTGGTGTTATCTCTCAATGTTATCCTTCTGGGAAATTTCTTGATTGGGATAAATCGGAGCATTTGGCATCTTTTGGTTCCCGTAATTTTTATATAGCTCTGTGAGGTAGTTTTGGTGGTGTAGTGATCCTGGAATATGATGTTTAAGCGTGTTTGAGGGTGTGAGGTTGCCATTTCCCTGAAAGCCCTCCTAATAAAAATGGGGGGGTCACGCTCTACGAATAACATTGCTCAAGCAGGTGGTTGTCGTGAAGTTCATGAAAAAATGTTCGATAATATCGTGGCTTGAGGAGTACTGGCCAGTTTCAACGCCCTTTCTTGCCGTGTATGTAACTGTTCTGCTGGTTTTGTTCGTCTTCAAGGAGAACTTCCCCCTCTTCCTAATCTGGCTGCAGACACCGGTCTACTGGGTGCACCAGTTCGAGGAGTACATTTACCCTGGTGGCTTCGTGGAGTTCTTCAACAAAAAGGTTCTGGGCTCAAAGCAGGGGGACTGGCCACTTACAAAAACACACGCCCTTTGGATTAACGTTCCAATAATCTTCATTGGATTCCCGCTCTCGGCTGTCCTCGCAAGTCTCGTTGATATTTCAATCGGAATATGGACGGCCTATTTCTCGATCCTGAATGCCCTCTCGCATGTGGGCATGTTCTTCAAGCATGGCTACAACCCGGGCCTCGTGGCGAGTGCACTGCTTAACATACCCGTTGGCGCTTACACAGTTTACTACTTTGCCACCAGTCATCCGTTGTCGCTGGGTGCACATATCATTGGCTTTCTCGTCGCTCTGGCGATTCAAGGCGCGCTGATGGTTTGGGGATTGAAGTTTATGAAGGCAAAGGTAACATGAAGGCCTCACCCTTTAGGGCAGGGAGGGAATCAAGCTCCTTAGTTTTCACTATTCCCACTCGAAAATGAATTGCGTCAAATAATAAAATATGGTGGCAGTTCAGTCGTCTTAAACTAAGTCAGTGTCAATCACCCCCAAGAGTCTCCTTAACTTTCATGGACTCGTGGGAGTTTAACGAAAGTGAGCTTTCGTTAGGTCTAACCTTAATAAAACCTAACGACAATTATAGAGCTCGAAGAATTTCTCAGGCTAATTGCAGAGGAAGAAAGCAAAAGAAGTAAGTTTAGACTAAAGATATTCACGAAGAAATCTGGGCTCTCGCAAAGAGTTACAGTGCAAGGGTCGTCAATGTTATTCAGAGGAGCATCAGATAATTTTAGAAGGCCTGCATTAGCACCTGCACTCTAAGACTCTTATACGCCATCTCCCCTCACCTTGGTAATATTAATCATCCATAAAAACCTTAACCTTTATATTTCAGTCTCAAACCTTTATTAGTGAGAACTATTTCCGTTGAATTCCGCCATTAAATTGAAAGATCGTGTGGCTGGTGTATGATGGAGAAAAAGCCCTGACACCGGCCGAAGAAGAGGTGAAAAAGAGGCCTTTGATGCAGTGGCTAAGAAATTCCAAGAGAAATATCCTAACATTGAAGTAAAAGCAAATCCCGTAAGTGGTGGTGGAGTAAATCTGAAGATGATTCTCCAATCACTAATGCTTGCAGGAAAGCCTCCTGACACATTCCAAGCCCACGCGGGGTATGAGATGGCCCCCTATATTCAAGCCAACCAGCTTTCCCCAATTGATGATATCTGGACAGAGGACATGAAGAAGAACTATCCTGATGTTATAGAGCAAATGGTAATCTTTAATGGACACTACTATGCTGTTCCTATAAATGTCCACAGAGCGAACGTCATATGGTACAATAAGAAAATTTTTGACCAATATGGGATTGACCCATCGAGCATTAAAACTATTGATGACCTCTTTGCTGTTGCCGAGAAGCTTAAGCAGGAGGGTGTGACTCCTTTCGCTCTTGGCGATAGAAATAAGTGGCCGGCAACTCAAGTGTTTGAGGTTCTTCTTGTTGCAGTTGGGGGAATTGACTACTATGAGAAATTTATCAATGGAGAGATAAGTGACAATGATCCAACACTTAGAAAAGTCCTTGAGTACTTCGTGAAGTATGTGGAGTACTCCAACCCTGATCACGCCGCGAAGACTTGGGACGAGGCGTGTGCCATGGTTTACAAGGGAGAAGCTGCAATGACCCTTATGGGGGATTGGGCAAATGGTTACTTCAAGGCAAATGGATGGCAACCAAACGTTGACTATGGAGCTATAATTATCCCCGCGAATACCTACGACCTAGTTATAGACACTTTCGTGCTTCCAGCTCAGGCTGCCCATCCAGATGCTGCCAAAAAGTGGTTAAGCTTCATCGGAACAGTCGAAGCTCAGAACACCTTCAACCCGATAAAAGGTTCAATACCCCCAAGGATGGATGCGCCATCTGACCCATACGATCCAATCCAGAAGGCATTTATGAAAGAACTAAGGTCTAAGTCAACAAAGCTGTTCCCAAGCATCGCCCACGGAAGTGCAGTACCAGAGGCGTTTGCAGCTGACCTCAACGACATTATCTCTGAGCTTGCAACAACCAAAGATATTAATGCGGCAGCGAGTAAGATAATAAGTGCTATGAAGAAGGATCTCATTCCGAACAAGATCAAAGAGTGGGATCTTGGTTAAAATGGGGGGAGACAAAGGTGAGAAGGTCTCCGGATCTTCCTTATATTCTTTTATTTTTAGCTCCTGCACTGATCTTGGTGGGAATTTTTGTTTATGTTGCAATTGGATGGAACATATACATCTCATTTACTAATTGGAGGGGCCTAACTCCTTCTTACAAGTTTGTTGGATTGTACCAATACAAACAATTACTTCAAGATCCTGTTTTCTGGATTTCACTTAAAAATAACTTACTTCTGATCCTCCTGTTCGTTCCTGGCGCGATTTTAATAGGTTTGTTCCTCGCAATACTCCTAAGATAGAAAAATTAGGTTTGAAGGAGCATTTAGGACTATTTATGCCCTTCCATTTGCCCTCTCGTTTTTAGTTACTGCTACACTCTGGGCTTGGATGTATTCCCCTTCAGATGGTGTTTTAAACACATTGTTTGAAAAACTTCATCTTGGTTTTCTTAAAAGTGACTGGATAACTGATCCAAAAATTGCAATGTACTGTGTTATAATCGCGTTAATCTGGCAGTTTTCGGGATATACAATGGATAATTTATCTTGCTGGGATTAGATCGATACCAACCGATCATTATGAAGCTGCAATGGTTGATGGAGCTAATGCATGGCAACTTTACAGATGTGTTGTAATCCCACAGCTTGTTAAACCAACCCTCAGTGCCTTTGTCGTTCTAATGGTATTTTCACTCAAAGCGTTCGACTTTATCTGGATCCTCAGCAGAGGGGGGCCAGGAACGTCAACATATATCTTGGCAGTTCAGATGTACGTTGAAACATTTGCAAAGACAAAGTTCTCCTATGGAGCTGCAATAGCCACAATTCTGCTCCTAATGGCTTTAGCCGTTGTGTTGCCATATCTCTACTGGAGTTACAGAGGTGAGAAAAAATGAAGAAAAAAGTTTCATTCTCAAGGTTAATTATGTATCTGCTCCTCATATTCCTGGCCTTTGTATATCTCCTCCCAATATGGAGTGCCATAACTACTTCAACAAAGAGTACAGAGCAGGTTGCATTAACAACTCCTGTAACTCCAGTATTTCCTCCGCATTTTGAGGCTTATAGAATAGCTTTCTCTGAGCTGAAACGTCCCATAATAAATAGCTTGGCATTTACTGTCTTTGCAACGATATTCTCGACAGTTCTTGGTTCACTGGCAGGATTTGCACTAGCAAAGCTCATAAGGAGCACAACATCAAAGAAGCTATTAGTACTGATAACATTTGGAATATTCATTCCATATCAAGCAATTTTAATTCCTTTAGTCAGGATAATATCAAGTCTCGGGCTGTATAACACAATCCCAGGGTTAATTCTGACTCACACAGCATATGGAATTCCAATAACGACACTGCTGTTCACTAACTATTACTACGAAATTCCGGATGAACTTGTAGAAGCTGCAAAAGTGGATGGTGCAAACCCCCTCAAGATATACACAAGCGTTGTGCTACCTATTTCAAAGCCCGCATTTGTAGTTACAGCAATTTACCAGTTTGTAAACATCTGGAACGATTATCTCTTTGGAGTAGTGCTTACAAGAGGAGAAGAAGCGATGCCAGCAACCGTTAAACTTGCAAACCTCAAGGGGAGTTTTGTAGCAAATTGGAATATCCAAATGGCAGGAGCCCTCATTGTGGCTCTCCCGACACTTTTCATAATGATAGCTCTGGGAAAATACCTGATAAGAGGATACACAACAGGAGCTTTAAAAGAATAAAGTTTGGAGGTGACTTATATGGCTAGTGTCAGGCTAGAGGGTGTCTGGAAAATATTTGGGAACTTTGAAGTCGTGAAAAACCTCAACCTTAAAATTAAGGATGGAGAATTCATGGTCTTACTTGGTCCTTCGGGTTGTGGAAAGACAACGACTTTGAGAATGATCGCTGGTTTGGAAGAGCCAACGAGGGGTCGGATATATATTGGTGATAGATTGGTGGCGGATCCTGAAGGAGGTGTTTTTGTTCCTCCGAAGGACAGGGATGTTGCGATGGTTTTTCAGAGTTATGCACTATATCCACATATGAGTGTTTATGATAATATTGCCTTTCCGTTGAAAATTAGGAAGGTGCCGAAACAAGAAATAGATCAAAGAGTTAGAGAGGTTGCGGAGTTGCTTGGTTTGACAGATTTGCTTAAGAGGAAGCCTAGGGAGCTGAGTGGTGGTCAGAGGCAACGTGTGGCCTTGGGAAGGGCTATAATAAGAAGACCTCAGGTCTTCCTCATGGATGAGCCGTTGAGTAATCTTGATGCAAAACTTAGGGTTAAGATGCGTGCTGAGCTTAAGAAATTGCAAAGGCAACTTGGTGTGACAACAATTTACGTTACTCATGATCAGGTCGAGGCAATGACGATGGGGGATAGGATTGCAGTGATTAATGCTGGTGTTCTTCAGCAGGTTGGTTCGCCGGATGAGGTTTATAACAAGCCTGCCAACGTCTTCGTTGCAGGCTTCATTGGTAGTCCTCCAATGAACTTCTTTAATGTCACAATTACAGAGGATGGATTCGTGGACTTTGGAGAATTCAAACTTAAACTCCTTCCAGATCAATTCGAATTGTTGAGGGACGTTGGTTTGATTGATAAGGATGTACTTTTAGGCATTAGACCAGAGGATATTTACGAGGCCACATCTACCCAAGTTAAAACCCAGGAGAACATAATTCATGCCAAGGTGGACATTGTAGAAAACCTTGGTGGTGAAAAGATCGTCCATTTAAGGGCTGGTGGTGTTTCCTTCGTTGGAAAATTCCCCGCTGAGAGTTTTGTTAAGGAAAACCAGGAGGTTGACGTAATTTTCGACATAAAGAAAATCCACATCTTCGATAAAACTACACAAAGAGCAATATTCTGAAACATGCCAGCCGGAGATTGGTAAGCAAAAATAGAGCAAGCAGTGCCTAGTTAAAGAGCTAGAAGGCTTTATTTTTTCTGGAACCTAATTTACACTCTTAAGTTGGTATGGAAATCGCTGTGAAATGTCACTGAATATACCTACTAAATAAGATAGTGCTCAAAACCAGCACTCATATGTTTTCCTTTCTCTGCTATCTTTTCATTGCTCAACGGTAAAAATCTAGTAACAACACTTTTGTTTAGGTCTATTACTACAGAGAGAGGTGTGACTTCCTTCTCAACACAAAAATTCTTGTCGTGAAGTTTGGGTTTAAGTTGTTAAGTAGAGGGGGAAGTCACATAAAGTTGAGAATGGTGGAAAGAGGACTGTTATTGTTCCCAATCATGAGGAGGTCACCATTGGGACACTAAAAAAGCATCCTGAGACAGGTAGGGATTTGTGAAGAAGATATCAATAAGCCATCTGAAAAATAATGAGCTTGGCGTAGAGGTCATTCGAGACGGAGTTTATGGAATCATCAACGCCAGCAGGAAAGAAATAAGCTACTCTTCCTCCTCCTAGCCTCTTAGTAACTCCCTAACCTTTCCAAAGACAGACTTCTTCTCCTCAATTTCCTCAACGAAAACTCCTTCTATCTCACCAAGGTGCTCCTCAAAGGTTGGCAGGAAGAGGCCAACGAGTTCTAGGGGTTCGAGACAGGGACAGTTAACAAAGTAATTGAGGGGTTCCCCTTCGGGGAGCTCCACCTTAAGCATCATTCCTTTCTTGTCCTTTTGGACTTCAAAGTGGGCGACACCCTTTTTTCCTACGATTTTTCCCTTGATGAGCATCAAGGATAGTGCTAAGGAAGAACTTAAAGGCCTTTTTTGAACTGAATGTTAAAAACGGAATGTTAAAGCCTCCTTTTCGAGAATGAAGGTTCTCTCCGGGAGCGTAACGATGAACTCACTTGTACTTATCAGTCTTGGGTTGATATAGTGAGCGGAAAGGTGAGAAAGAGGACGTAGTCGTTGCCCTCTTTATGGGCTGAGTGGCAACTCCTCTAGAGGATAAACAGGTGTGGATAGCGGTTGTACAGGATTCTCTCAGCTATGAGGCTTGTTAGATGCCTAACCACTGACCACTGGCGGATTTCTCAAAGAAGAACAGCTGGATTGAATAGACTCGGCTCTTTTCTTTTCCTGATATCATACAGGATTTCCGTGTTCCCCCCTATGAAAGTGTAGAGCCTGTTCATTCGAGTGGACTTTCCTCTTCTGGTTTGGGGCGATGCTGTATCATATGTACTCCCGAACTTCAGCACCTACTAAAGGGGAAGGGCTTTGGCGCTTTAACGCTTTATCGGGTGAGATTGGGGACTCTGCGGTCTCTGCTTATATGAGACCTGGGTTGGAAAGAGAGTTAAGGTAGAGGGTAGTTACAGTAGTCCTTCCGTAGATCCATCCTGGTTTCCGCTATGGTGGCAGGTAGCTGAAGGAATTCCCTCCAGGCCATGGAGCCCCTCACTAGCCTCTGATAAATCACCTGTCCCTGTCGAGGTTTCCCCTTTTTATTCCACCTTTTAGCGTGACCATCATTGATTGTGCATATGCACAAAAATATTAAAAAGCTTGTTGGACAGTTTTGAGTATAACCAACAGTTTAAAAGCCGAAAAATTTATCGCGGACACAGAAGAGCGTATTTCGGTGGTGTTCCATGGAGGCTAACAGGGAAGAGGCACTTAAAGCCCTCCAGAGTATAAAAGAGAATATTAAAGCTAAGGAGTCACATTGGAAATACAAGGTAGCTGTCCTTAGCGGCAAAGGAGGCGTCGGAAAAAGCACGGTTGCGGTCAACCTCGCAACTGCCCTCGCGAAGAGGGGCTTTCGGGTTGGTCTCTTAGATGCAGACATTCATGGACCCAATGTTGCCAAGATGATGGGTCTGGAAGGAGTTGATGTTTTGGCCGAGAGGATGGAGGACGGGCGCTTTGAGATGATTCCACCTGAAACAGACTTCGGAGGCAAAACGGTACCAATAAAGGTGATGACGTTGGGATTCATGGTCGGCGAGGATCAGCCTATAATCTGGCGCGGTCCTCTCGTTACAAAGGCTATCTGGCAGCTTTTAGGAGATGTCAAGTGGGGTGAGCTTGATTTCTTTGTGGTGGACTTCCCTCCGGGGACGGGTGATGAAATCCTAACCGTCGTCCAGAGTATAAATCTCGATGCAGCAATTATTGTCACAACACCACAAGAAGTCGCTTTACTCGATACGGGCAAGGCCGTTAACTTCATGAAGAAGATGGAGATCCCCTACATTGCCGTTATTGAGAATATGAGCTACCTCATATGCCCACACTGTGGAAACGAGATTGATATCTTTGGCAGGGGTGGGGGGAGAAAGCTGGCCGAAAAGGAGGGCGTTGAGTTCTTAGGTGAGGTTCCAATAGACTTGAAGGCGAGAGAGGCAAGTGACGCAGGAATTCCGATAGTCCTCTACGGCGACACTCCGGCGGCCAAGGCATTTGAAGGAATAATAGAGAAACTCGTTAACAGGTTGGAAGAAATAAAAAAGAGGAACTCTAGCTAAGTGCACTCCTTGATGATTTCTCTTATGGCTTCTGAGAGGATATTATCCTCCTATTAACAGCTTTTTATATTGGGCACTAAAGTAGGGAAAATTGGGAAGCAGTTTTAGGTTTAGACGTGGGTTTTAAGTTCGAACGTGAACTGTCCGAAGATGTGATGGGGGTCTAAAAGTAGTTCCTAACAGATGGATACTCATCATAGATGGGAGGTAGAGTCAATGGTTCCTGGTTCAATTTTGTTATTGTTTTAGCTTAGCTATGCAGAACAAATGTTAATTCGTTGGAGGAGGAAATTGGGGGATGAGTTTTAAACTATCTTAGATAAATTTGAATCAGGGGTTAAAATGGTTGAAATTATCGACACCACGTTTAGGGATGCTCATCAGTCCCTTATAGCTACAAGAATGAGCACGAAAGATATGCTTCCAATTGCGGAGAAAATGGACAAAGCCGGCTTTTACTCTATGGAGGTTTGGGGTGGAGCAACTTTTGATGCTTTACTAAGGTTCCTAAGAGAAGATCCATGGGAAAGGCTGAGGCTCTTAAGAGAGCATATAAAGAAAACAAAACTCCAAATGTTATTGAGAGGTCAGAATATTGTTGGTTACAGGCATTATCCGGATGATGTTGTTGAAAAATTTGTAGAGCTCGCTTATAAAAATGGAATTGACATTTTCAGAGTTTTTGATGCCCTTAATGATGTTAGGAACATGAAGACTTCTATCAAAAAAGCAAAGGAAGTAGGTGCTGAGGTTCAGGGGTGTATATGCTATACCACTGGTCCCATATTCACCCTAAAGTATTACATGAGTAAGGTTGACGAGCTTATTAACCTTGACGTTGATTACATAACGATTAAAGACATGGCTGGGCTTGCAGACCCTCAAACCGCTTACAACCTCGTTAAAGAGATTAAAGAGCGCTATGGGATTAAGGTCAACTTCCACACTCACGCAACGAGTGGTCTGGCAGTAGCCACATATTTAAAAGCAATTGAGGCTGGAGTGGATTATATAGACACTTCAATCCACCCATTAGCCGGTGGGACGGCGCAACCTGCAGTTCAGACAATGTACTATGCAATTCCAGAAGCAAAGAGGCCAAAACTCGACATGAAATTAATCCATGAGATTTCCAAGTACTTGGCAGATCTCCTGGAGAGGAAGTATGATCATCTACTAAGCAAAAAAGCTATACAAGGAGATCCAAATGTTCTAATTCACCAGATTCCCGGTGGAATGTACTCAAACTTAATAAAACAGTTGAGCGAGCTTAAGGCCTTGGACAAACTTGATGAAGTTCTTGAAGAAATTCCGAGGGTCAGGGAGGATCTTGGATATCCACCCCTAGTTACGCCAACATCCCAAATAGTTGGAGTACAAGCAGTCTTGAACGTCCTCTTTGGAAGGTACAAGCGAGTGACTAAGGAGACTAAGGACTACGTGAAGGGGTTGTATGGGAGGCCCCCAGCTCCGATAAAGGAGGAGGTGAAGAAGCTTATCCTTGGTGATGAGGAACCGATAACCGTGAGACCAGCTGACTTGCTTGAACCGATGCTTGATAAAGCGAGGAGAGAGCTTGAGGAGAAAGGATATTTAGAGAGGGAGGAGGATGTTGTAACTTACTGCTTGTTCCCACAAGTGGCTTTAGAATTCTTTGAGCTTAGGAAGCAGGGTAAATTGAAGCCGGTTGAGGAGAAGCCAAGGGGCAAGATGATAAGGATCTACATAAACGGGAGGGAATACAAGGTTTGGGTTGAGGGGGTTGAGTTTGAGAGGTTGGTGCCCTCCAGGTATGCTCAGCCACAAATGTTGCCTCGGGCCGTTCCAAGTGTTCAAGTTCCAAGGTCATCTCTGCCAATTGAAACCCCAAAACCACAAGCGGTCGCTGGTGCTAATGTTGTCACTGCTCCAATGCCTGGGAAAGTCTTGAAAATCCTCGTTAGAGAAGGTGATAGGGTAAGGGTAGGCCAAGGGCTTCTAATCTTAGAGGCAATGAAGATGGAGAATGAGATTCCTTCTCCCATGGATGGTGTTGTGAAGAGGATCCTCGTGAAGGAAGGTGATGCCGTCGACACAGGACAAGCATTAATTGAGCTCAAATGATTAATAACCTAACAGCGAGATTTTTAAAAGAAATCTGCGACCCTCTTGGTGGTCACTGGTAGTTTGATCTCTTAATGAGGATCGGATTCACAGTGTCTGGTTTGAAGGTCTTGTTCACGTGATCCTTGAGTATCTTCGCCTGGCTTAACAGTGTTCGTGAAGTACTCGAGGCGGCATGAAGATGTTAAATCCAATGGGCAAATGTGGTGTCACTCTTGTCAGTAGGTCCGTTTAAGTGGGTATTCTGTAGATAAGGGGATTTATAGAATCTCCCCTATTCTGTGCGGAGCGTTTCATTTTGTCAATTTCGTCGAAGATGAATGTGAATGTTCCTAGCGCATCTTTCAAAAACTTAATCTTCCTCATCCCCTCCTTTGTCCCAAGCTTGCGACTTCGCTACGAGCCGAATTGTGCGAGTCTTACTAATTCTTGAACCTATGGATGAGCATATTCGCGAAATGGACTCCTTTAAGGAACGGTTAAAGTGCTTTAAGGCTATTCTCTTCCCTAAGAGGAAGTGATTAGAAACATGGCTTTCACTTAAGACCATTGGATTTATAAGGGTTGTTTCACGCTGAATCTTTTCCTCTAGTAACTTCCATAATTGGATTATTGAGCTGATAATTATCTAAGCCAGGATATTTATCAAATGTAAAGGAGACTAGACTAGAGAAATTCCCTATAATAATTCGATTGTTATCCTCTTCTTATCCTAAAATACTATGTTGGGAAGCTAAGATGCAAAGGACATCAAAGAATGCTGAACCAAGCCAGTGAACTACAAAACTCGGTAGGAAGCTCTCTTCTCTTAGATCTATTATTGCAAATACTATCCCAGCAAAGAAGGAGTATGGGATCTCTATTGGAGGTTTTCCAACGTGCAGAATGGTATAAGGAATTGTTTGGCCTAGAATACCTAGCCATTTATTTTTCTTTGCAAGGGGGAAGAGGAGAAAGCCCCTAAAGAATGCCTCATGTAGAAACATAACTACCCCCATCTTGAGCTCCCCTAAGATGAAACTATAAACTCCTGAGTAGGGGAACCTGGGGTAGTAACTTCTCATACTTTCATCAAGGAGCCCTAGGAAACTCATTATTACGGCGACTCCTAATAGAACCAGTGTGCTCCTCCAGCTTTTTGGAAGTTTAAATCCAACGTCTTTAAGCTCTTTCCTGAATAGGATCAGGGGGATTAGAAGGTAGAAGAACCCTAAATATGCGATCCACTCGTTAAACGTTCCTGGTATCCTTGAGGGGATGAATGCCACTATGAGGAGTATTAGTATCCTGAGATCCATATAGGTTGCTTCCCTGTTGTCCTATTAACCTATCGCCCTGATAGTATACTACAAGATTTGTACTTCGATCCAAGGCCCAAAACCCAAGGAGAGGATCTCTACATAGATAGCAGGAATTGGGAGAGTTAATTAACTTGGTAGAGAAAAACGCTCCCATTATAGTAGTAAAGGAAGGAGGGTTTGGAAAACATCCCTAATGAGGCCGAAGAAACTTCATCTTAGGGAGATCAACCCTTTCCAAGAGAGACTTGTTGTTAGGTTCCAAACGGTGATTAACGAGGCCCTTGAAAGGAGCAACATATTGAAGTGTGCCCTTACATCAATTGGGAAAGTTGATATTTTCAAGTTTGGATTTTGGATAACAATCTCCTGAAGAAGTACGAGTGCCCTTGAAGATATCCTCCTAAAACTTCACGACGAAGGATTCGTTGTGGTTCTAGATGAGGCACAGGGTGCGAGAGGTTCCGTCGGAAAGTACCTTACAAGATTGGCTTACTCTATGATTTCCTGGGTTGATGATCCAAAAGCTCTCTCTATGGCAGGTTCTTTTATGAGGTCGAAGTTTCCTAATTTACCAGTAACGGGGGTATTGAATTTTAAGGTTAGCTTCCCTTAGCTTGGCCCTGCTGTTGAATATGAGATCTTCGAAAAAGGCTGTGGATGCTCTGGACGGAATCCCTGGGGGGCTAGTTCACTTTGGTTTCCCTCGCAAAAACCCATGGTGCTTCTGAAAAATCCTTGAGATGTCTTTGTCTCAAGCAAGCAAAGTTGTCATTACTGAGTTTAATGAATTTGCTAGGAATAGCTAGCCAAGGGAAAAGGACATGGGTTGAGATTTAGGGGAAGCTTGAGAGAAGTGAGGGTAAATTCCTCGAAAAAATTGTTATAGGAGGAACATTGAATACAAGATCAGCGATCCGGTTCTTGAGTACGCACTTAAACGAGGAAGTTTATGATTGCCGGAAGGATAAATGCCGTGTAAACACCATTTAAGGCCATTCCCAGCCCACTAACAGCTCCAGCGAGCTCGTCTTCAGTTATTATCCTTGCGGTTCCTAATCCGTGGGAAGAAACCCCCGTCGCTAATCCCCTCGCAACCCTGTCCCTAACCCTGAACATATTCAGGAGTTCCGGAGCTAGAGCGTTCCCCAGGACACCGGTTAGTATAACCAGAACTGCCGTTAAGGAAGGAATCCCTCCGATCTTCTCGCTCACGCCCATAGCTATTGCAGTTGTAACGCTCTTCGGTGCGAAGCTTCTCTGGAGGATTTCAGGGGCATGGAAGGCCTTCAGCATGTAGATCGCTGAAAGTATCGCCGTACTTCCTCCCACTATAACTCCTATCGCAATTTCCTTCTTGTATTCCTTGATTATGGCCAACTGTTTGTAGAGTGGAACTGCCAAGCTCACAACCGCCGGTCCCAGGAGGAAGCTCAGGAATTTTGCTGATTCCATGTATTCATTGTACTCAATACCCATAACTTTGAGAATAACTGCTATCGTGACTATCGATAGAAGGACTGGATTTAAAGCTGGAGTCCTCTTCTTTGCGTACACCCAGGAAAAGACCGTGTACAGGAAGAGCGTTAAGAATACTCCAAAAACGTTCATCTCCTGAGCACCTCCACGGTCTTTGCAGTCACGAATAGTGTAATGAGAAAGCTCAGAACTAGGGCAACTCCAATTGCCACTAAATTCTCCTTAAGGAGATCTAGGTAGAGTATTACCCCAACCCCGGGAGGAATGAACATAATGCTCATGTTCCTAACGAGGAATTCGCCCTCTCTCTCGACATCTTCAAGCTTGACAACTCCCGTGATTAATGCAAGGGTCAGTAGTAGCATTCCAAGGACGCTTCCTGGTATCGGCACCCCAGCATTTTCTATCAGCTCCCCCAAGAATAGAAAGCCGAATATTATCGTCAGCCCCTTGTACATTTTACCACCCTTTGAGGATGGAGGAAGCTATATATACCAATTTTTCGGCTTAGTTTGATAGGTGTTAAATAATGCCCTACATAGAGAAGCTCGAGCTCAAGGGGTTCAAATCTTATGGGAATAAAAAGGTTGTTATTCCCTTCTCAAAGGGTTTCACTGCAATAGTTGGAGCGAATGGTTCCGGGAAGAGCAACATTGGAGATGCAATACTCTTTGTCCTTGGCGGACTCTCTGCCAAGGCCATGAGGGCGACGAGAATTAGTGACTTAATATTCGCAGGAACCAAAAGCGAGCCTCCAGCTAAGTACGCCGAAGTGGCAATATACTTCAACAACGAGGATAGGGGGTTTCCAATAGATGAGGATGAAGTCGTGATTAAGAGGAGAGTTTACCCAGATGGAAGGAGCACGTACTGGCTGAACGGAAAGAGGGCCACAAGAAGTGAAATTTTAGATCTCTTGAGCGCTGCAATGATATCCCCCGAGGGTTACAATATAGTTCTCCAGGGAGACATAACGAAGTTCATCAAGATGAGCCCCACTGAAAGGAGGCTGATAATTGACGACGTTTCGGGCATAGCGGAGTACGATGCTAAGAAGGAAAAAGCCCTTCAAGAGCTAAAGCAGGCTGAAGAAAACCTTGCGAGGGTTGACCTTCTTATAAGAGAGGTAAAGAAGCAGCTTGACAAGCTTGAGAAGGAGAGGAACGATGCCCTGAGGTACCTTGATTTGAAGGAGAGGGTAGAGAAAGCCAGGATTTCCCTGCTCCTCGGCGAGATAAAGAGGCTTGAGGAGGAGTTGTCTTCCAATGAAGCGAGAAGGAGTAAGATAGAGGAAGAGATCAAAGCGCTAGAGAGGAGGATAGAGGAGATAGCTAGGCTTATCGTCGAGAAGGAAAATGAGCTGAGGAAGATAGAGGAGGAGCTTGAAAGGGAGAGTGGCGAGGAGGCCCTTAAGATAACAAGGAAGATTGGGGAGATAAACTCTAAGATAGAGCTTGCTAAGAGGAACATTGAGGTTGGAAAGAAGGGGCTTGACGAAGCCCAAGTGAGGCTGATAAGAGCCAAAGATGAACTGAAAAAGATTCTCAGCGAGATAGAGAAAACCAAGGGTGCAATAAACAGGTGGTCTAAGAGGAAGGATTCCCTAATAGAGGAAATAAAGGCAAAGGAAGAGGAAAGAAACCTTTTGGTAGTTAGGCTGGGAGAGATAGACAGGACTTTCGCCGTTGCGAGAGAGGAGTTTGATTCAGTGGTTAGGGAACTTGAGAATGCTAAAAAGGAGCTCTACGAAGGGGAAGCTGAGATAAGAAGGCTTGAGAGCGAAAAGGAAAAGTTGCAGTCTCAAATTCTCGTTCTAAAGGCGAGGCTACCTGGCATTAATGATAAGGTTAAGGAGCTCAATTCTTTACTTGAGGAGAAGAAGGCTCAGCTCAGCGAGCTGGAAGGCAAGCTAGCCTCTATCTCCTCTCGCAGGAGAAAGGTTGAGGATGAAATTGAGAAGAAAGGGAGAGAATTAGAAAATGTAAAATCTAAGCTCGACTCCCTCGAAAAAGAACTCATAAAAGCCGAGGCTCAGGGTGAGATTAGAGGGAATAGGGCAATAGATGCCCTAAAGAACTCGGGCATTCCTGGGATTTACGGAACTCTAGCTGAGTTAATAAGGGTTAAGGATGACAAGTATTTGATTGCGATTGAGGTTGCCCTCGGCAATAGGGCGGACAACGTAGTCGTTAAAGATGAGCTCGTTGCCGAGAAGGCTATTAAGTTTCTGAAGGAGAACAGGCTTGGGAGGCTAACCTTTCTCCCCTTGAACAAGATAAAGCCAAGGACGCTAAATGATTCTGTCGGTATTCCAGTTACGGATGTAATCGAATACGACCCCAGGATAGACAATGCGGTCAGGTTCGCCCTGGGCGATACGGTCATAGTGTCCTCAATGGAGGAGGCAAGGGCCCACATCGGAAAGGTCAGGATGGTGACCTTGGAGGGAGAGCTCTATGAGAAGAGCGGAGCTATAACTGGAGGTCACTACAAGCTGAGGGGTTTGGCTGTAGATACGAGGAAGCTTAAGGAGGAAGTGGAATCTCTAAAGGCCAAGAAGGAAGCCCTCGAGGCTGAGCTTAATTCTCTTAAAGTTGAGCTTAAGGCTTTAGAGAATCAAGGCTTTGAGCTCAGGATAAAGATCAGCGATATTGAAAAGGAAATAGAGATAACGAGGAAAGATCTTGATAGGCTTTTGGCAGAGAAAAAAGCGATAGAAGGGGAAATTAAGGATTCAGAGGACAAAATAAAGAAAATAGAAGAGACAATTCATGCTAAGAGGGGAGAACTGGCAAAGCTCAGGGGCAGGATAGAGAGGCTTGAAAAGAAGAGAGACAAGCTGAAGAAGGCCCTTGAAAATCCCGAGGCTAGGGAACTCAGCGAGAAGATAAGGCTGATAGAGGGGGAGATAGCGAAGCTCAGGGAAGAGCTCAGCAGGGTAGAGAGTAAGCTCGAGGCTTTTGAGTCAAGGCTCAACGAGGAGTTACTCCCCAGGAAGGCTTCATTAGAGGAGGAAATTGAGGGTTTGGTCAACAAGATAAACGCCCTCAAGGCCAACATAAAGGAGAATGAAGAGGCCCTCAAGGGGCTGACTAAGGAACTCGAATCACTTAGGGAAGAGGAAAAAGAAGTTTACTCTAAGATAGAGAGGGCCAAAGAGAGCAGGAAGAACCTAGAGGGAGAAATTTCTTCATTAAGGAAGGAGAAAGAGGAGCTCTCTAAGAGGATCCAAGAACTCAGAATAGAAGCAAACACCCTGAGGGTCAGGGATGTTCAGCTCAGGTCGGTGCTCGAGGAGAAGAGGTCACAGCTAAAGCACTTCGACAAGGAAATCATTAAGTCGATAAAGGAGATCCCCCTTGACCTCGAGGCCTTGAAGAAGGAAATAGAGGAGATGGAGGAGGAGATAAGGTCACTAGAGCCCGTGAACATGAAGGCCATAGAGGACTTTGAGGTAGTGGAAAGGAGGTACCTTGAGCTGAAGAGCAAGAGGGAGAAGCTCGAGGCTGAGAAGGAGAGCATAATAGAGTTCATTAACGAGATAGAGAAGGAGAAGAAGAACGTCTTCATGAAGACTTTTGAAGCGATAGCCAAGAACTTCTCCGAGCTTTTCGCTAAGCTGTCCCCTGGGGGAAGCGCTAGACTAATTCTGGAGAACCCAGAGGATCCGTTCTCGGGAGGGCTCGAAATAGAGGCAAAGCCAGCTGGTAAAGACGTGAAGAGGATAGAGGCAATGAGCGGTGGGGAGAAGGCTTTAACAGCCTTAGCGTTTGTCTTTGCAATTCAGAAGTTCAAGCCTGCTCCGTTCTACCTCTTCGACGAGATAGATGCCCACTTGGATGATGCCAACGTGAAGAGGGTCGCGGACTTAATCAAGGAGTCCTCAAAGGAGAGCCAATTCATAGTGATAACCCTTAGGGATGTCATGATGGCCAATGCGGACAAGATAATAGGAGTTTCGATGAGGGACGGCGTTAGCAAGGTAGTTTCGCTAAGCCTCGAGAAGGCAATGAGGATACTTGAGGAGATAAGGAGGAAGCAGAATGTTTGAGAGGGAGGAATTTGAAAGGTGGATCAGGCAGGTGGAATATACACTTAGGAGTGCTCGGGCTGATGCTGAGAGCGGATTCTATTCATGGGCCTGCTTCAAGGCTCAGCAGGCGGCAAAATTTGCGGTTAAGGGACTGTTAATCGGCTTAGGTATTCCTGCTTATGGTCACTCTACCGCAAAACTCCTTTCGATCCTTGTATCTCAAGGTATCGAAGTTCCTCAAGAGATCCTTAGAATCGCTAGGGTTCTTGATAGATTCTACATTCCGGCGAGGTATCCAGATGCTCATGTTGAGGGTGCCCCATACGAGTTCTATGACAAGAGAGATGCCGAAGAAGCAATAAATTTTGCTGAGGCAATACTAAAATTCGTTATGGAGGTTGCGAAATGGAAGACAGAATAATGAGCGATATAAGGAAGTACATTGAAACGCTTAAAAAACACGGTATTGATATCCTGCTCGCTGTAATTTTTGGATCATTTGCTAAGGGAACCTATGGGTTAGGTAGTGACGTTGACCTATTCATAGTGGCGAGAGGTCTCCCCGAGGACTTTGATGAAAGGTTGAAACTGTTGTACCTCCTAAATGAGACCGAGACGGTAATAGATCCAAAGGCTTATACGCCAGAGGAAGTTGAGAAAATGTTTGCAAAAGGTCATTTAGTCCTCCTCGAACTTTCTGAACATGGGGAGGTAATATACGTGGGGGATGATAAATATTCAAAGGAATTCTTTGGGAATCTTAGGGCTCTAAAGGGGAGATACAAGCGCATAAATAATGCTTGGATCAGGGTGGTTTGAATGGAATCTAGGTTTGAGCCCGAGGTAACTCCCGTCGACATTCTCTTACAGCTCGTGAGGATGGGTAAGGTAGATCCATGGAACATTGACATAGTTGATCTAACTGAGAAGTACATAAAGATGCTTAGGCAGATGCAGGAGCTCGACCTCAGAATTTCTGCTAGAGCCATTTTAGCCGCAGCAATTCTAGTTAGAATGAAGAGCGAGGCTTTACTTCGAGAAGACGAGAAGAAAGAAGAGGAAAAGGAGGAAGAGAAGATAAGAGTTGAAGTTGATCCCCTAGTTCCTCCGCTGAGGAGGGTTGAACGCTATTACACCCTTGACGATCTGATTGAGGCTTTAATGGATGCCCTTGAGGAAGCAGAGAGGAGGAAGCCCAGGAAAAAGAAGAAAGTGGAGATAGAGGAAGAAATCTTCGTAGTTGATGACTTTAGAGTTGACATAGAGAAGCACGTGAACAGGCTTTACGAGATCGTTAAGGAATTATACAGGGAAACTGGGAAGCCGATAAGGTTCTGGGATCTAGTGTTTGATGTCGATCCTAAAATTATAGCTAGAACTTTCCTTTACCTCTTGTTCCTTGAGAATATGGGTAAAGTGGAGATGGTGCAGGAAGAGCCCTTTGGAGAAATTTTTGTAATACCTATTCAAGTGAAGTAAAATAATGCTCTCTCCCATCTTTTTGCCGGCCTGAACGTTAAGGCAAGTAATGGTTCCTGGGTGCCTATGTACATCGACTTCTTTTCCCTGTTCATGTAAAAGTAGTACTTTCCTGGAGGTATTTCGCAGAGAAATTTCCTGGGTTTCGTTATCTTTACAAGCTTTTTGTCCCAGAACACGCACTCATAAGTATCTTCAATGTTCCTAGCCCTCTTGACAATTTCCTTTAAATCAAGAAGCTCGCCATTAAGCTTCGTGGCAACCAGCGTTTTCTTGCCGTCCGTAAAGATTACCGTGCCTTCAACCTCAACCCTCACGGCATCTTTTAGGAAAGAAAAGAGGGCAGAATAAATCCTATCCAGCTTTCTCTTCTTCACTAACCTTTTAGCTATTCTCTCCTTTGCGTGATTCGTGAGTATCATTTCTCCTGCTTGTACTCTTTTGCGGCCCTTACCAACCCGTGGAATACTGGAGCGGGCTTCATAGGTCTCGACTTAAACTCCGGGTGGAACTGAGTGGCTATGAAGTACCTCTTATCTGGCAACTCCAGTATCTCCATCCTCCTCTCATCATCCCCTGCTATTCCGCTGAACACCAATCCAGCCTTCTCAAAGGCTTCAATGTAGTCTGGATTAACCTCCCAGCGGTGCCTGTGCCTTTCGTAAACGAGTTCTTTCCTGTACAGGCTGTATGCTAGGGTTCCCTTCTTTATCTTCACTGGGTAAGCTCCTAACCTCATTGTTCCTCCGAGCCTGTCTAGGTTCCTCTGTTCGGGCATTAGATCAACCACCGGATAGGGTGTCTGTGGATCTATCTCGGTTGAGTGAGCTCCCTTCATCCCCAGGACATTCCTTGCGAATTCAACAACGGTAAGCTGGAACCCAAAGCATATACCTAGGAAGGGAATGTCATTTTCCCTTGCGTACTTAATGGTCATTATCTTGCCCTCTGAACCCCTCGCTCCAAACCCTCCTGGGACTATTATCCCGTCAACCCCCTCCAGTAGCTTTGTTCCGTGCTCCTCTATGTCCTCAGCCTCAATCCACTTTATCTTCACCTTAACTTCATTGCTCACGCTTGCATGCTTTAGGGCTTCCTTTATGCTCAAATATGAGTCCGTAAGCTTTACGTACTTACCTACAATAGCTATCTCAACGGTATCTTGGAGAGCCTTGTACTTGGCTACCATCTTCTCCCATTCCTTTAAGTTAGGCTCCCTATCCTCAAGGCCGAGCCTCTTGGTTAGGTATTTCCCTAGTCCCTCTCTCTCAAGGAGTAGGGGAACTTCATAGGTGTCCTCAACGTCATAAGCACTTACCACAGCTTCTTCAGGAACATTCGTGAATAGGCTTATTTTTTTCCTCGCTGATTCTTCAAGGGGATCTTCACTCCTTGCGACTATTGCGTCAGGTTGAATTCCTAAGCTCCTTAGTTCCTTCACGCTGTGCTGGGTTGGCTTCGTCTTCTGCTCTCCAACGACCTTGAGCTTCGGGACGTAGGTGACGTGAACAAATGCAACGTTCTCTCTTCCCTCCTCGAGTTGCATCTGTCTCGCTGCCTCTAGAAATGGCATGCTCTCTATATCCCCAACTGTTCCTCCTATTTCAACGACGACGATATCGTAGTCCTTAGCTATCTCTCGTATCCTTCTTTTAATTTCATCTGTTATGTGAGGGATAACTTGGACCGTAGCTCCAAGGTATTCCCCTTTTCTCTCCTTCTCTATGACGGTGGAGTAGACTTTTCCAGTTGTTATATTATGGTCAAATGTCAAGCTAGTGTCAAGAAACCTCTCATAGTTCCCCAAGTCCAGATCAACTTCGCCTCCATCATCAAGGACGAAAACCTCTCCATGCTGATAGGGATTCATTGTACCTGCGTCATAATTGAGGTACGGGTCTATCTTAATGTTTGTCGTTTTGTACCCTCTCGCCTTCATTAGAAGTCCTATTGAAGCGCTCGTGATTCCTTTTCCAAGACCGCTTACTACTCCACCTGTTACGAAGATGAACTTCGTCATAATTGAGGGCTGGTAGGGTCGATTTAAAACCTTTCGTTCCTTTGATGATTTTACCTTCATAAAACTTTTAAGTGAAAATCATCAAATATTAGCGGAAATTCCAAGAGAAAAGCGATTTTAAGGGTGATAATGATGAATGGAGGGGACATTAAGGGGCAGTTAAAACCATTCTTTGAACCAAGAGCCGTTGCAATAATTGGAGCTACCAACAAGAAGGGGAAGGTTGGAAATGTCATTTTCGAGAACTTCAAGAGGAACAAGGAGAAGGGCATCTTTAAAGGCAATATTTATCCCGTTAATCCAAAGCTTGATGAGATTGAGGGCTACAAGGTTTATCATGACGTTTCTGAGTTGCCCGATGATACTGACCTTGCCGTAATTGCAATTCCAGCTCCTGCCGTCCCAGGAACCATGAAGAAGATAGCAGAGAAAGGAATTAAGGCTGTGATTATAATTACTGGTGGATTTGGTGAGCTTGGCGAAGAAGGAAAGAAGATGGAGAGGGAGATACTGGAGATAGCTAGGGCTCATGGAATAAGGGTCATTGGGCCAAACTGTGTCGGTGTCTACGTTCCGGACACGGGTGTTGACACGGTCTTCCTCCCGGAGGAGAAAATGGACAGACCACAGAGTGGGCCGATAGCATTCATAAGCCAGAGCGGAGCCTTTGCCGCTGCTATGCTTGATTGGGCAGCAATGGCAGGCATTGGAATTGGCAAGATGGTTAGTTATGGAAACAAGATCGACGTCGATGATGCCGATCTGATGGAGTACTTTGCCCACGATGATCAGATAAAGGTGATGACATTCTACATTGAGGGTGTTAAGGATGGAAGAAAGTTTATGGAGGTTGCCAGGAAGGTTACAAAAATAAAGCCAATAATAGCATTAAAGAGCGGAAGGACTGAGTATGGAGCTAAGGCGGCATCATCCCACACGGGCTCGCTTGCAGGCCAGGATGTAATCTACGATGCAGTATTCAAGCAGACTGGGATAATTAGGGCTGAAGACTTTGAGCACATGTTCGATCTAGCTAAGGCATTTGCAAAGTGCAAGCTACCCAAGGGGGACAGGATAGGAATAATAACTGATGGCGGTGGAGCTGGAGTTATGGCGAGTGATGCCGTAGCTAAGTTCGGCCTTAAGCTTGCTGAACTAAGCGAAGAAACAATAAAGTTCTTGAGGGAAAGGTTCCCACCCCATGCAGTCGTTGGAAATCCTACTGATGTTGTTGGTGATACTGACGTAGAAAGGTACAGGCTTGCCCTTGAAGCCTTCACTAAGGATCCAAACGTTGATGCTATCCTCGTAATTGTCCTGTTCCAAGTTCCCCTGTTAGATGAGGAGGAAGTCATAAATATTATAGCTGATTATGCAAAGAAGAGTGAGAAGCCAATAGTCGCCGTCGCAATGGGAGGTTATAAGACGGACAAATACGCTAGAATGCTTGAGGAGAAGGGTGTTCCCGTTTATCCAACCCCTGAGAGGGGTGTTAGGGCTTTGGCTGGATTGGTTAGATATGCCAAATATCTTAGGGGGAATGAAGAATGAAGGAGGAGGCCGTTAAGGTTATTAAAGAAGTGTTGAAGCAGGGCAGAACGGCCATGGTTGAGTACGAAGCAAAGCAGGTTTTAAAGGCTTACGGTCTGCCCGTGCCCGAGGAGAAGCTTGCAAAGACCCTTGATGAGGCCCTCAAGTATGCCAAGGAGATTGGCTATCCAGTGGCAATGAAGCTTATGTCCCCCCAGATACTTCACAAGAGTGATGCCAAGGTTGTAATGCTTAATATAAAGAACGAGGAGGAGCTCAAGAAGAAGTGGGAGGAAATTCACGAGAACGCCAAGAGGTACAACCCTAACGCTGAGATCCTTGGAGTTCTCATCGCTCCAATGCTCAAACCGGGAAGGGAGGTAATCATCGGAGTTACTGAAGATCCCCAGTTTGGCCACGCAATAATGTTCGGTCTCGGTGGAATATTCGTTGAGATCCTTAAGGACGTGACATTCAGGCTGGTTCCAATAACCGAAAAAGATGCAAGGAAAATGATAAGGGAGATAAAGGCATACCCAATTCTAGCTGGGGCAAGAGGAGAAGAGCCAGCTGACATAGATGCTATAGTAGATATGTTGCTCAAGGTTTCTCAACTAGTTGATGATCTTAGGGACTACATAAAGGAGATGGATCTAAACCCTGTTTTCGTGTACAATAAGGGAGAAGGTGCAGTAATAGTTGATGCAAGGATAATCCTAAAAGACAAAGGAAAAGAAGCTTGAGCCCAAGTATAAGGAGGAAAAATGCGCTTAACTCTTTCCATATTTTTCTTGTATATATCCAAATATGTCATGAACTATCAGTAAGCTTATCCCTGCATCTATTGCGGATAGCAAGTTCCCAGCTATGAGGAACAATAGGGCAAAGAGAAATTCAAATACTGCATAAATGAGGGCAACTTTTATTGCGATCTTAATTTCATTTCTTACCCCAACAGCCAATAAGAGACTAAATACCCCAAATATTTGGTATAAAATTGAGCCTTGATATAAAACTAAAATTAGGATCGCGTTTAAAGCTAGTAAATAGCTTGCCAGTTGCAGATGCTTCATATAACATCCCTGGGGATTTTATCTTTTACCTCCTCAAGTATCTTTTTAAACTGTCCAAGACCTGCCCTAACTATCGGAAACTTCGGAACGAAGGGGCAGGAGGGCTCTTCTTCTATGCTTATCTCAAAGGTCCCTATATCCTTTGCAATCCTAACGATCTCTTCCTTGTCCAGCGCTATGAGGGGCCTTAATACTGGAAGGTCTGTTGCTGTGCTTATGACCATTAGATTGTCAAGTGTTTGTGAAGCTACTTGACCAAGAGAGTCACCAGTTACGATGGCATCTGCCCCAATTTTCTTTGCGTACTCGGTTGCCACTATGTACATAGTGTACTTGCAAAATACGCATGTCCATTTTGCTTTTCCAATCTCCCTTAGCTTCTCAAAAACTGGGGCTTGAACTTCGAAGGCATCCACTATCAGGGGCTCCTTCACTAGATCTCTATGTATCTCTCTTAACCTCTCCACAAGCCTCCTCACTTTATCCTCCTTTATCTCATCCTGCCTAAAGTGGAGAGGATAAACTTCAACACCCTTGCTCGCTATTAAGTGGATTGCAACGGGCGAATCTATCCCTGAGCTTAATAGTGCAACGACTTTCATTCTCTCCACCCCAGGTATATCATGTAGGCGATTATTGCCATAGCTCCAATAACTTCCGGGATCGCCAGTCCAATTCTCATCTTTATAAGGGCTATCATTAGGATAAAAGTTCCTGGGCCGATAACTCTCCAAATTTTTCCGTAAAGTGTCATGTCTAAGAAGGATAGCAGGTAAGTTAGAACGGCTGAAGGGGCATGGAGTGGTTTTTCCTCCGGAAACACTCCTACAAGGATAAGCGTAAGCATCGCTATTTTAAGCACATCTCTTTTCAATGCCTTGGCAGTTATTAGGCCTAAAGTTCCAAGCCCTATTATGTACAGATTAAATATCCAGCTCTTTGGATTTTTAAGAGATCCCATGTCGCTTAATGCATTTTTCGTGAAGGAAAACCAAGGGTTTTGGTTAATTACAATTATTAGCCCTATTGTGAAATATATCGCAAGGATTATAGGGAGGATCTTTTTTGCGTTCATGACATAGTTTTCGAAAATAACTTTTATATATCCTTGTTTAGTAAGTCGGCCTGATGCCTGACTTAGTTGCCTTCGTTTATATGGGGGGAGAGGAGTACAAGTGGTTGTTTTTCGAGGTATATGATAAGGTTAAGTTCTACCTTCGAGATATCGAGTTGCCAGTGGTTCCGGTTTATGGCGGACATATAAGATTGCCCCCAGGAACCTTAGTGCAAGTGAAAACTGAGAATGGGATAGTTAAAATGTACTCTTTTGAAGCTGTGGTTGAGGCTCTCTATGGCAGGCTAGTTGAGATGAGGAATGATGTGAATGACGATAGTATAACGAAGATATTTGGTCTTACAACGTACCCCATTGGTTCTAGGAGAGAATATTTCGACTTATATAAGAAGTATCTTGGCTTGCAGATCTCAATTGCTAACTATCATGTTCTTGCGTTGGCAATTAAGCCGTTTCATACAGATAATAGAGATTTGTTCGTGGAGAGAGTGTTTAAAGGTGTGCTTCATGAACTGGGTCATCTATATGGACTTTCACACTGCAAGAATGACTGTGTGATGAATCCTCCTGAAGATTTAAGGGATTGGGATTTGAGGGCACCAACCTTTTGTTCTGGATGCTTAAGAAAATTAAAAGAGAAGTTTATGCCCACGCTTCAGCTATAACATCGTGTTTATGGATACTCTCGTTGCTGATGACTCTTACATGAATTCTACCTTTGAACTTCTCCCTTGCTTTGGCAAGGATCTCTCTTGCCACGTCTTCAACGAACTTTGGATTCTCGTACATCCTTCTAACAACGGCATTTTCATCTGAAGTCTTCAGTAATGTATATGTTGGGGAACTAAACGAACTCTCGACCACCTCTATCATGTCTTCAAGTGGTATTTCCTCTTCGAAGTTAGTCCTAATTTCAAGCTCTCCTATTGCCCTCTGTATGTGTGTTCTTCCTTGGTTGTTTGCCATCGCATGAGGACATGCAGTATTTCCGATGACTTTAACTTTGAGAACTTTTTGGATGTTTCCTTTTTCTTTTATAATCCCAACCTCAACATCATACGGTTCGTAACTGACTTTTTTGCTTGTGGGGGTTTCTTTTTCCAGTATTAAGGTAGTCTTAATCCAGACTTCTGCTCTCTGGTGGTGGTGTTTCTTTTCAATCCTCCTAATAACTGCTAACCCAAGATCTTCTAGGGATGTGTGTATTTTTTTTACCTCTTCCTCAACAGCCTCACTTAATGCTTCCGTTATGCTCTCAATAAGCCTGCTCATGTGAATACCTTTTTTTCTCTCTGTGAGGTCTATTGTAACCTCAAACGTTGGGATGAATGTGTAGACCCTTCCCCTCCAGTTGATCTTTGCAACTGTCTTCAGGTTTGTAATTCCGACCCTGGGAAGGGGAAGCTTTATTTCGGGCTCTTCTTCTTGAGTTTCCACGTACAAGATCCCCACCAGATTGCAGAAGAGAAAGTTTGCTTTAAAATGTAATGGTCAAAAGTAAAGAAGCCGAGAAAGAGCCTCAGCTCTTGATAGCAAGCTTGATATCCTCAGCCTTAACGGTCTTTCTTCCAGCGTGCCTTGCAAACTCGACAGCCTTCTTTGAAACCTCAATTGCGTACTCCTCAAGGTACTCGGCGAGGATCTTTGCTGCCTCCTCGCTAACTCTCTCGGCACCTGCCTTTCTTATAAGCCTGTCAACTGGGGCAATTGGTAACTCTCCCATCATCCACACCTCCTAATTCATTTATTTGTGGGGGATCTGCATTTTGTTTTTTGAAAATAGAGATATATAAACTTTTCGGATTTAAGGCCCTCTCGGAATTTATCCGCCATGTTTGCTATGTATGATTAATGAATTAATTCAATGGCGTTATCTCATCTGCCTTATTCGGCTTATTGCCACTTCGAAAAGTTACAATTTTAAGAGATTTGATTATAACCTCTTTCTGATGTAACTATTTTGACTAACTATTTTCCCATCCTCTAACTTAATTATTCTCAATTTTTCAAATCCAACAGTTTCCATTTTGTACGTTATGATGTAGGCTGACTTTTTGCCAATTTCTGATTTGAGGATTCGAGGTAACATATATTTTTCTTCGTAATCTACGACTACGGATCCTTGAGCTCTTTCCAGAACTTTCCTTATGATGCGGTACCTCTGGTCTGTAATTACGTTAAAAAGGACTGCATACTTCGTATTGACTGAAAAAACATCTCCTATAATGACTTTGTTTGGAAATTTTGGTGTCACTGGTAGCCTCTCTATTGCCACTATTCCTTTTTCTGCAAATTTATCTATGAACAATTTAAGTAACCACTTTGGGTTTCCTGATATTATTACAAGTCCCTTTTCTAAATTTAGGATTTCTCTTATGGTTGTCATCAGGCAAAAGTTAATAGTGTTACTGTTAACCCTTTTTATGGGAGGCAAATTGGACGGAAAGATTATTCATGACCCTGTGCATGGAAGCATGAAAATCCCTGAAGAGATAATGAGACTTGTTGAGACTCCAGAATTTCAAAGACTTAGAGGGATAAAGCAACTTGGGTTAGCGAATTTAGTTTATCCTGGGGCGAATCATACTAGGTTTGAACACTCCCTAGGGACTTGGTACCTAGCTAGGAGACTATCTCAAGAACTTGGGTTACCAGGGGATGAAGCTATGTTGATCCAGCTGGCCGCGTTATTACATGATGTTGGTCATGGTCCATTTAGCCACACACTCGAGAGAATATACAGAGAAAGACTTGAATTCCATGATCATATGGACGTTAGTAGGGGGATTGTTGAGGGTAAAATCGAAATATGTGAAAGCTCGAATGAGATCCCCGAAATCCTCGAAGAGCTTGGTTTTAGGCCTAAAGAGATTGGTGATCTAATAGCTGGAGTTTATAAGCGGAAGTACTTGAGAATGATAATTCATGGGGATATAGATGTAGATCAGCTTGATTACCTAAGTAGGGATGCCCATTACACAGGGGTAGCTCACGGTATTATTGACCTGGAGAGGCTACTTACAGTCATGAAAGTAATTGGAGATGAACTTGTTATTGATGAGAAGGGAATTGAAGCCGTTGAGGGCATGTTAGTTGCTCGATCATTGATGTATTCTAGGGTATATTTCCACAGAACAGTCAAAATAGCTGAAGGGATGCTGATAAGGGCTGTTGAGCATGCCTTGGACGAGGGAGACCTAGAAGAGTTTTGGAAGATGACAGATGATAGGCTCCTAGTTGAACTTGAGGATTTGGGAGGATACCCCGGTGATATAGTTAGGAGAATAAGACAAAGAAAATTATTCAAAGCTGCTGTTGTGATAAGCCCGGAAGATTTAACACCTGAGGAAAAAAGGGCTCTAACATCCCTTTATAGAAGCTCCAAGAAGAGACGGGAAAAGGAGTTGGAGCTCGCAGATAAAATTGGAGCGAGAGATGGGGAGGTAATTTTAGAACTTTCAATTCCGGAGCTGATATTAAGCGAACCTCGATTAAAGCAGGTAGAAGTAAATGTTGTTCTTAAAGACGGGACAATTGAACCGATAGCTAAGGTAACTCCTCTTGCTTCTGCAATAAAGAGGAGGCAGACTCCTAGGTGGGTGCTAATAATTGCCACCCCGAAGGAATTGGTAGAAAAGGTAAGGGATATTTGGAGAGACGTTATATTTTATTGACATTGCGGAAAATGTTATAAGGAGTTTTGGAGAAAGAAGCTTGGTAATTTATTATGAGCATGACGAGGTGATGAAAGTGGGTCTCTTTGATAAGCTCAAAAAACCGGAAGTTCAGGAAAAAACAAAGTCGCTCACTTCAATAAGGGAAAAGGTTACAGAGAAGAAATCCGACGTGGAGCTTGTTCCAGTGGAGGAGGACGCTATAGTCAAAGAAATAATAAAGCCTAAGGTTATTTACGTAAAGAGAATAAAAATTGCAACGTACAATGACCTTAAAGTTGTTTCTGACGAAGTTACGGCAGGAAACATTGTGATAGTGGATTTATCCCCTCTGATATCGAAGCCTGACATACTCGAGAAAGTTGCTGAACAAATTAAGATGAGTGCAAGTACTTTTGGTTGGGACATTGCCATGGTTTGTAAGGATCCTCCAAAGATTCTCGTCACCCCTCAAGACATAAAAATAGTCAAAGAATGATATATTTTCCCTTATTTCAATAAGATTTAAATACAGGGGAATGGGGCTATGCTATTTGGTGGTGTTGCATGAAAGTTAAAACAATAATGACAAAGAATCCAGTGACGATAACCTTACCCGCCACGAGGAACTATGCAATTGAGCTTTTTAAGAAGTACAAAGTCAGGAGCTTTCCAGTGGTTAACAAGGAGGACAAGCTCGTCGGAATAATTAGCATAAAGCGCGTACTTACAAATCCAGATGAGGAGCAACTAGCAATGCTTGTTAAGAGAGATGTTCCCACTGTAAAAGAAAATGACGATCTAAAGAAGGCCGCGAAGTTGATGTTGGAGCATGACTACAGAAGGGTAATAGTCGTCGATGAGGAGAAAAGACCCGTTGGCATTCTAACGGTGGGTGACATAATAAGGAGGTATTTAGCAAAGACTGAGAAGTATAGGGAGACCGAAATCGAGCCCTATTATCAGAGGCATGTGAGCATAGTTTGGAAGGGGACACCCCTTAAGGCAGCATTGAAGGCTCTGCTATTGTCAAACGCAATGGCGCTTCCAGTTGTCGATGATAATGGTGAGCTCATTGGGATTGTCGATGAAACGGATTTGCTGAAAGATAGTGAGATAGTAAGGATAATGAAGTCTACTGAACTCGCTGCCTCAAGCGAGGAAGAGTGGATGCTGGAGAGCCACCCAACGTTACTCTTTGAAAAGTTTGAACTGCAACTCCCAAACAAGCCCGTTGAAGAGATAATGACCAAGGACGTCATAATTGCTACACCTCATATGACGGTATATGATGTAGCTAGGAAGATGGCCAAATATCATATAGAACAGCTCCCAGTGATAAGGGGAGAGGGAGAATTAGTTGGACTTATAAGAGATTTCGACCTAATAAAGGTTCTTGTCAAGCCAAAAGGCTAATTCTCTTCTACCTTATTGCTTTGCAAAAATTTTTCATAAAATTTTATTCCACAAGGGTGGAAACCTTCGAAAGTCTTTTAAATTAAGTATTAAAACACCACCACAGCTTTCAGAATAAGAGAAAGCCTTGGAGGGCAGAAATGGCGTGGCACATATTCATTCCAGATTCACTCTTGGAGGAAACAAATGACCCGAAACTCAAGGCTTACAAGGTAGGTCAGGTAGCTAGGGCATGCGCAATATTTGGTGTTGAACACATATGGATCTACAGGGCCGGAGGGAGGGACGGTAAGTTCATCAAACTCCTGCTAGAGTACGCTGAGACTCCCCAGTACCTCAGGAGAAGATTGTTCCCATTGATGCCTGAGCTTAAGTACGCTGGTGTGATGCCCCCTCTCCAGATACCGAGCCATAAGCCAAAGACTAGTCCTAGAATAGGAGAAATTAGGGAAGGCTTTGCATTTAGGCGTGGGAAAAAGCTATTCGCTGACATAGGACTTGACAGACCAGCGCTCGTAAAGGGAATTGCAGAGGAAGGCAGGGGAACGTTCAAAATAGTTTCAGTAAAACCTCTCCGCGTAGTTCCTGCCGAGCCCCCAGACTACTGGGGGTATAGGGTTCACCTGAGTAGGAAAACTTTGGCGAAAACACTTAAAAATGCTGACCTTGACGTGGTCATCGCGACATCCCGTAGGGGTGTCGACGTGAGAGATGCCGAAGTGCCCCTCGAGGGCGAGGTTGGTATAGTCTTTGGCTCTCCCCGGAAGGGGATTATGGAGATATTGAATGAGTATAATGAGGATTTCGAGTTCGATCTAATCGTGAACACAATTCCGGGTCAAAAGACAAAAACCGTAAGAACAGAGGAAGCGTTGTTTGCGACTCTCGCGATATTTAATGTCATGAGGAGGGATTGAGAATGGGTAAGGTTCACAGGCCAAGGAAGGGTTCACTTGGATTCAGCCCAAGAAAGAGGGCTAAGAGCATAGTTCCAAGAATTAGGAGTTGGCCCAAGGAGACAGAGGTTAGAATGCTTGGCTTTGCAGGATACAAGGCTGGAATGACGCATATATTAATGATCGATGACGAGCCAGGACTCACCAATGGAAAGGAAATATTCGTGCCAGTAACAATCGTTGAAACCCCACCCTTAAGGATCTTTGGAATTAGGGCTTACAGGCAGGGCTACCTCGGCCTCGAAACCGCAACCGAGGTAATAGTTCCAGACTTTCCGCTCGACAACTACCCAAGCAAGAAGGCTAAGAACGTTACCTTCTACAAGCTCCTCGAGAGGAGGATCGCAACCTTGCCAAAGAACTACACCCAGGAAGTCTTCGAGCAGAAGCTTGGTCAGCTTGAGGACATGATAAAGGAAGGAGAAATAGTCGAGGTTAGGGCCCTTGTAAGCACTCAGCCATGGATAATCAAGCTCAAGAAGAAGCCCGAGGTTATGGAGTACGCCATTGGTGGAACTAGCGTTGAGGAGAAGTTCAACTACATAAAGGAGAGGCTCGGAAAGGAGCTTAGGGTTAGTGAGGTTCTCAAAGAGGGAGAGCTCCTCGATGTAATCGCCGTCACAAAGGGTAAGGGAACCCAAGGTCCAGTTAAAAGGTGGGGAATTAAGCTTAGGGCCCATAAGGACAGCAAGGGTAGGAGGAAGGTAGGTTCAATTGGTCCGTGGCACCCAGCTAGGGTAATGTGGACAGTTCCAATGGCTGGACAAACAGGATTCCACCACAGGACTGAACTCAACAAGAGGTTGATTGCCATAGGTGAGAATGGTAAGCTCAACTTGAACGGGAACGAGATTGAGATTACCCCAAAGGGTGGCTTCCCACACTATGGAATCGTGAGGAGCGACTTCATGATGATTGCCGGCAGTGTTCCTGGGCCCGTAAAGAGGATAATTAGGGTTAGGCCCGCTATAAGACCTCCAAAGAAGAAGCCTCCTGTTCAGAGGCCCCAAATCACTTATGTTAGTGTTGAGTCAAAGCAGTGAGGTGAGATAAATGAAGGTTAAGGTTTTCGACCTTAACGGTCAACCCGTTGATGAGATTGAGCTACCTAGGGTATTCTTCACTCCATTTAGGCCCGACCTCATAAGGAGGGCCGTCATAGCTTCATGGACCCATAGGATACAGCCCCAGGGAAGAGACCCAATGGCCGGTAAGAGAAGGGTCACTGAGAACATAGGAAAGGGTCACGGAATGGCGAGGGTTGAGAGGCTCAAGACCCCACCGAGGTATGCTGCATTCGTTCCATTCGCTAGGGGTGGAAGGAGGACCCACCCACCAAAGGTAGAGAAGATAATCTGGGAGGATATAAACAAGAAGGAGAGAAGGTTAGCGATAATGAGCGCCATAGCTGCGACTGCCAATTATGACATAGTCAAGGCGAGAGGGCACGTCATCGATAACGTTCCCCAGCTCCCGCTTATAGTGGTTGATGACCTTCAGAAGATCCAGAAGACAAGGGAGACGAGGGAGATATTCAAGAAGCTTGGCATCTGGGACGACATCGAGAGGGCTAAGGAGAAGAGCGGAGTAAGGGCTGGTAAGGGTAAGATGAGGGGCAGGAGGTACAAGAAGGCCAAGGGCCCGCTTATCGTCGTTGGGAAGAACGAGGGAATAGTCCTTGGGGCAAGGAACCACCCAGGAGTAGATGTTGTGGTCGTTGACAACTTGGGTGTGGAGCACCTAGCTCCTGGAACTCACCCTGGAAGGTTGACAGTTTGGACCGTTAGTGCTATAGAGAGGCTTAGGGAGATATATGGGTGATGAGGTATGGATCCGTACAAGGTTATAATTAGGCCCGTCGTCACGGAAAAGGCAATCTCACTGATAGAGAAAGAGAACAAGCTCACCTTCATAGTGGACAGGAGGGCCACAAAGCAGGACATCAAGAGGGCTGTTGAGGAGATATTTGACGTGAAAGTTGAGAAGGTGAACACCCTTATAACACCCAAGGGTGAGAAGAAGGCGTATGTTAAGCTCAAGCCTGAATACAGCGCGAGTGAAGTTGCCGCAAGGTTAGGATTATTCTGAGGTGGTGAGTTATGGGTAAGAGTCTAATCCAGCAAAGGAGAGGTAAAGGAAGTCCCACTTTCAAGTCACCTTCCCACAGGTTTAGGGGTGCCGTAAAGTATATCCCCCTGAACTACACCCAAGAGAAGACCCTTAGGGGAGTCGTTGAAGAGATAATGCACGACCCAGGTAGGACTGCACCCGTGGCAAGGGTTAAGTTCGAGAATGGAATGGAGAAGCTTATTATCGCTCCTGAGGGATTGCTCGTTGGGCAGGAGGTATACATAGGCCCAGAGGCCCCGGTTGCAATTGGCAACACTTTGCCGCTCTCAAAGATCCCTGAGGGAACCTACATTTACAATATTGAGGGCGTTCCTGGGGATGGCGGAAAGTACGTGAGGGCTGGAGGAACTTATGCTCTCGTGGTTTCAAGGGAAAAGGACAAGGTTATAGTTCAACTTCCAAGCGGTGAGCTCAAGGCGTTTGATCCAAACTGTAGGGCAACAATTGGTGTTGTTGCCGGGGGAGGTAGGCTGGAGAAGCCCCTGGTTAAGGCTGGCAAGGCCTACTACAAGTACAAGGCGAGGAATAAGTTCTGGCCGACACCAAGAGGTGTTAAGATGAACGCAGTCAACCACCCATTCGGTGGTAAGGAGCACCACCCAGGTAAGCCAACCACGACTTCAAGGAGGGCTCCTCCAGGAAGGAAGGTTGGTCATATCGCTGCGAGGAGAACTGGTAGGAGGAAGTGAGGTGGTGTAAATGGCGAGGAAGGAGTTTAGGTATCGCGGTTATACCCTCGAACAGTTGTTGAATATGTCCCTTGAGGAGTTAGCTAAGCTACTTCCCGCAAGGCAAAGGAGAAGCCTGAAGAGAGGTCTCACTCCAGAGCAGAAGAAGCTCCTCAGGAAGATAAGGCTCGCCAAGAAGGGTAAGTACAACAAGCCCATAAGGACGCACTGCAGGGACATGATAATCCTTCCAGAAATGGTTGGGATGACGATCTACGTCCACAACGGTAAGGAGTTCGTTCCAGTGGAGATCAAGCCAGAGATGATAGGGCATTACCTTGGAGAGTTCGCCCCAACGAGGAAGAGGGTACAGCACGGAGCACCCGGTATCGGTGCTACGAGGTCATCAATGTTCGTTGCTGTCAAGTGAGGTGGTTTAAATGGCAAAGCGCTTTGGCTACTCTTTCCAAAATTATGACCCCGAGAGAATGGCGAGGGCAAGCGGTAGAGACCTTAGGATATCACCAAAGCTTGCCGTTGAAGTCTGCAGGGAGCTCAGGGGAATGATGCTAAACGACGCCCTGAGGTACCTTGATGAGGTGATTGCCCTAAAGAGGCCCGTTCCGCTGAGGAGGTACAATGACAGCCAGGGTCACAAGCCAGGAAAGGGCTTCGGCCCAGGAAGGTATCCAGTTAAGGTCGCCAAGGCAATAAAGAAGATCCTCCTCAACGCAAAGAACAACGCAGAGCAGAAGGGTCTTGATCCTGACAAGCTGAGGATAATCCACATAGCAGCTCACAAGGGGCCCGTGCTCAGGGGATGGTATCCGAGGGCTTTTGGAAGGGCCACACCGTTTAACGAGCAGACGACCCACATAGAGGTTGTTGTTGAAGAGATTAGGAGGTGAGCTCATGGCAATTGAGAGGTACTTCATCCGCGAGGCCGTTAAGGAAATGCTCATCGATGAATTCCTTGAGAAGGAACTAAGAAGGGCAGGTTACGGGGGACTTGATATAAAGAAGACCCCCCTTGGAACCAAGGTGATAATATTCGCTGCAAATCCAGGTTACGTCATTGGAAGGGGTGGAAGGAGAATAAGGCAACTCACTAGGATACTTGAGACCCAGTTTGGCCTCGAGAACCCACAGATTGAAGTCGAGGAAATCAAGAATCCCTACCTCAACGCTAAGGTTCAGGCGGTAAGGCTCGCTCAGGCACTTGAAAGAGGTATCCACTTCAGGAGGGCTGCCTACGCTGCAATGAGAGCGATAATGAACAATGGGGCTAGAGGAGTTGAGATAAGACTCAGCGGAAAGCTCACCGGCGAGAGAGCTAAGAGCGTTAGGTTCTACCAGGGCTACCTCGCAAAGGTTGGAAATCCAGCTGAAACTCTGGTTAGCAAAGGCTACGCTCAGGCATTGCTCAAGCTCGGTGTGATTGGCGTCAAGGTCGCAATAATGCCTCCAAATGCTAGGCTTCCGGACGAAATCGAGATCCTCGAGAAGCCTGTAGAGGAGGAGGTGACTGAGAGTGAAGCCCAGTGAAATCAGGGAGATGAGTATAGAGGAAATAGATGCTAAAATTAGGGAGTTAAGGCTTCAGCTCGCTAAGGAGAGGGGAATGCTCACCATGGGTACCTCTCTTGAAAACCCGATGGTTATTAGGAATTTGAGAAGGGATATTGCCCGCCTCCTTACCATAAAGAGGGAGAAACTTAGGGAAATGCGCAAAAAGTGAAGGTGGTGTTTGGTGCCGAGGATAGTAAACCCACTGGATGAGATGCTCTTTAAGGAAGTCCTTAAGGAGCAACAGAGAATCCGAGTGTACACTGAGAGGGCAAGGTACGGAAAGATCAAGACTATTATAGAGGGCATAGATGAGAAGGAGTTCGACCTTGAGGAAATTGCAAAGAAGCTGAAGGCGAAGCTGGCATGCGGAGGAACGGCAAAGAACGGAAGGATAGAACTTCAGGGAGATCACAGGGACCGTATCAAGAAATTATTGGCAGAACTTGGATTTTCCGAGGATCTCATAGAGGTCGAGTAAACAGAAAGAACATCATCTGGCATGAGCTCATAGGCCTCAAGGTTAGGGTAGTGGGCTCTACGCATCCTGGGTTCGTAGGAATTGAGGGTTACGTCGTCGATGAGACGAGAAACACCCTCGTGATAGTGGGGGAGAAGGTTTGGAGAGTTCCCAAGGACGTTTGCATATTTGAATTTGAGACCGAGGATGGGACAAAAATTAAAATACCTGGGGAAAGATTGGTGGGCAGACCTGAGATGAGATTGAAGAAGAGGTGGAGAAAATGATGAGAGATATAGGCTTGAGGGTTCAACCTCCCGCTGAGAAGTGTGACGATCCCAAGTGCCCCTGGCACGGGCACCTCAAGATTCACGGTAGGGTATTCGAGGGCATCGTGGTTAGCGACAAGCCGAGGAAAACAGTCACCGTTGAGAGACAGTACTACCACTACCTGAAGAAGTACGAGAGATATGAGCTGAGGAGGAGCAGGATTCACGCTCATAACCCACCGTGCATCAACGCAAAGGTTGGGGACAGAGTATTGATTGCTGAGACGAGGCCCTTAAGCAAGACGAAGCACTTCGTTGTCGTAGCAGTGTTAGAGAGGGCGGAGGAGAGGAGGTGACAATAGATGGCAAAGAAGGGTGCTGGTGCAACTAGGGGTGTCAGTCCGGTAAGGCCAACTAGGGCCCTTCCAATTGGCGCTTACCTTACAGTCGCCGACAACAGTGGTGCTAAGGTTATCCAGATAATCGGTGTCGTTGAGTACCACGGAACTAGGAGAAGGCTTGCTTCAGCTGGAGTCGGCGACATGGTCGTTGCAACGGTGAAGAAGGGAAGGCCCGACATGAGGCACCAGGTAGTTAGGGCTGTAATAATCAGACAAAGAAAGGAGTACAGGAGACTCGATGGCATGAGGGTTAAGTTCGAGGACAACGCCGCAGTAATTGTAACTCCTGAGGGAGTTCCAAGGGGAACCGAGATTAGAGGTCCAGTCGCTAGGGAAGCCGCTGAGAGATGGGTTAGGATTGGTAGCATTGCGAGTATAATCGTGTGAGGTGAGCATGATGAGGTTAAATTCAAAGCAACCCAGGAAGCAGAGAAAGTTCCTGTATAACGCTCCTCTCCACCTTAGGCAGAAGATGATGTCAGCTCCCCTTAGCAGGGAGCTGAGGGAGAAGTACAAGATTAGGAACCTTCCAGTTAGGGTGGGCGACAAAGTCAGGATAATGAGAGGAGACTTCAAGGGGCACGAGGGGAAAGTTGTCGAGGTTGACCTAAAGAGGTACAGGATTTACGTTGAGGGTGCAACCTTAAGGAAGACCAACGGTACCGAGGTATTCTACCCAATTCACCCCTCGAACGTTATGATTATCGAGCTCAACCTTGACGATGAGAAGAGGAAGAAAATAATTGAGAGGAGGGCTGGATAATGGCGAGAAAAGGACCGAAGAGGCACCTTAAGAGGCTTGCTGCTCCTCCATCATGGTATATAGAGAGGAAGGCCTACAAGTGGGCAGTTAGGCCAAGGCCAGGACCACACAATATGAGAACTTCGATTCCCCTGTTGTACATAGTTAGAGACTACCTTGGCTATGCCAAGACAGCTCGTGAGGCTAGAAAGATCCTCAACGAGGGCAAG
This sequence comes from Pyrococcus kukulkanii, assembly GCF_041647995.1. NCBI lineage: Archaea > Methanobacteriati > Methanobacteriota > Thermococci > Thermococcales > Thermococcaceae > Pyrococcus > Pyrococcus kukulkanii. Next base: position 392,716 of record NZ_JARRIB010000001.1, on the reverse strand, counting down.
TTCCTCGTTGATGGCAGGGTCAGGAAGGACTACAAGTTCCCCGTTGGGATCATGGATGTGATCTCAATCCCAGAGACCGGTGAGCACTACAGGGTTCTTCCAAACAGGATTGGAAAGCTAATTCTCCACCCAATAAGTGAGGAAGAGGCGAACATTAAGCCACTGAGGATTAGGAACAAGAGGATGGTCAAGGGGGCTAAGGTACAGCTGAACTTCCACGACGGAACAAACCACTTAATTCCACTTAGCGAGAAGGACAATTACTTCACATCATACACTGTTCTCATGAAGGTTCCGGAGAGGGAAATCGTTGAAGTCCTTCCATTCGAAAAGGGTGCCTATGTCTTCGTTACCCAGGGTAAGAACGTTGCAAGGAAGGGTAGGATAGTTGATATAAAGAGGTTCCCAATGGGTTGGCCAGACGTAGTCACGATTGAAGATGAAGAGGGAGAGCTCTTCGACACCCTGAAGGAGTATGCATTCGTCGTTGGCAGGGACAAGCCGAAGATCTCCCTTCCGTGAGGTGGTATAAATGGCAATCACTATTCCAAACAGGGAAGAGATACTTGCCGACTGGGAAGCTCACCCAATGAGGAGGCCAAGGATCGCGAAGGTCACAATTAACATAGGCGTTGGAGAGAGCGGTGAAAGGCTTACAAAGGCCGAAAAAATGCTCGAGCAACTGGTTGGTCAGAAGCCAATAAGGAGGAAGGCCAAGAAGACTAACAGGGACTTCGGAATTAGAAGGGGAGAACCGATAGCCGTTAAAGTAACCCTGAGGGGACCAAAGGCCTATGAGATGCTTAAGAGGCTTCTTGCGGCCGTTGACAACAAGCTTAAAGCTTCAAGCTTTGATGAGCACGGCAACGTCTGCTTTGGTATTGAGGAGCACATCAACATCCCTGGGGTTGAATACGATCCAGAGATCGGTATCTTTGGTATGGATGTTTGTGTAACCCTTGAGAGGCCCGGATTTAGGGTTGCAAGGAGGAAGAGAAAGAGGGCCAAGATACCCACAAGGCACAAGCTTACTAAGGAAGAGGGTATGGTTTACATGATGGAAGAGTTCGGAGTTGAGATTGTGGAGGGATGATGCATGGCGAAGGCTGACTATAATAAGAGGAAGCCGAGGAAATTTGGAAAGGGAGCGAGAAGATGTATTAGGTGCGGTCAATATGGGCCGATAATTAGGATTCATGGCCTAATGCTCTGCAGGCACTGCTTTAGAGAGGTAGCTCCAAAGCTTGGCTTCAGGAAGTATGAGTGAGGTGAGAAAAGATGACGCTACTTGACCCCTTAGCAAACGCTCTCTCCCACATAACCAACAGCGAGAGGGTCGGAAAGAGGGAGGTCTACATAAAGCCGGCCTCAAAGCTCATCGGTGAGGTACTTAGGGTCATGCAGAAGTACGGTTACATCGGCGAGTTCGAGTTCATCGACGATGGAAGGGCTGGAGTTTACAGGGTTCAGCTCCTTGGCAGGATAAACAAGGCTGGTGCAATAAAGCCAAGGTTCCCGGTGAAAGTTTCAGAGTTCGAGAAGTGGGAGAAGAGATTCCTCCCGGCATTCGAGTTTGGAATACTAATCGTCTCTACATCCCAGGGAGTTATGAGTCATAAGGAGGCTATAGAGAAGGGAATTGGCGGGAGATTGATAGCTTACGTCTACTGAGGTGAGAGGAATGCCAGTCGATGCGTGGGTTAGGGAAGAGATTGAAATACCAGAGGGTGTTGAGGTCACGGTTCAAGATAACGTTGTAAAGGTTAAAGGACCCAAGGGAGAACTTGAGAGGAGGTTCTTCTGGCCAGGGGTGCAGATATTCACCGAGGACGGTAAGGTGGTAATCTACAAGGACTTCCCAAGGAGAAAGGACATAGCTATAGTAAGGACGTTCAAGGCCCACATAAACAATATGATCAAGGGTGTCACCGAGGGTTTCACGTACAAGCTTAAGGTAGTTTACAGCCACTTCCCGATTACCGTCAAGGTTCAGGGTGACGAAGTTATAATCGAGAACTTCCTCGGTGAAAAGGCCCCCAGGAAGGCTAAGATACTTCCTGGTGTTACTGTCAAGGTTAAGGGTCAGGAGATCATCGTTGAAGGTATTGACAAAGAAGCAGTTGGTCAGACCGCGGCAAACATTGAACAGGCGACTAGAATTACCAAGTGGGATAGGAGAGTATTCCAGGACGGTATATACATCGTTGAGAAGGCTGGAAAGCCCATAACATTCTGAGGTGAGATAAATGGACGAGAAGGAGTTTAAGAGGCTCCTCCGTGTGAGGGCGAGGCTCAAGAGGAAGAAGCCCAAGTTCCTCAGGCAGGAGTGGTGGAGGTATCCCAAGTTCAAGAATGATCCCAAGTGGAGGAGGCCTAAGGGTATAGATAGCAAGATGAGGCTCAAGCTCAAGGGCAAGCCAAGATCACCAAGCATTGGATGGAGCTCTCCAAGGCTAGTTAGGGGACTGCACCCAAGTGGCTACGAGGAAGTCCTTGTTCACAATGTTAAGGAGCTCGAAAAGCTTGATCCAAAGAGGCAAGCTGCAAGGATAGCTCACACCGTTGGAAGGAAGAAGAGGATTGAGATCCTTAAGAGGGCCGAGGAACTCGGAATTAAGGTGCTAAATCCAAGATTGTGAGGTGGTAACATGAACACCCTCAAGATGCAGAGGAGAATTGCGGCTGAGCTGTTGAAATGTGGCGAGAACAGGATATGGATTGACCCCGAGAGAGTTGATGATGTTGCCTCGGCTATAACTAGGGAGGACATAAGGAGGCTCATTAAGGAGGGCGTGATTAAGAAGAAGCCCGTTAAGGGTCAGAGCAGGTACAGGGCAAGGATAAGGCACGAGCAGAAGAAGAAAGGAAGGCACAGGGGTCCAGGAAGCAGGAAGGGTAAGAAGACCGCAAGGATGGGCAAAAAGGAGCTCTGGATCAAGACTATAAGGGCCCTCAGAAAGGAACTCAGGAAGCTTAAGGAGCAGAAGAAGATAGACAGGAAGACCTACAGGATGCTCTACATAAGAGCTAAGGGTGGACAGTTCAAGAGCAAGCACCAGTTGTATCTCTTCCTTGAGGAGCACGGTCTTTTGAAGAAGTGAGGTGAGAGAAATGGCTCACGGTCCTAGGTATAGGGTCCCATTCAGGAGGAGGAGAGAGGGGAAGACGAACTATAGGAAGAGGCTCAAGCTACTTAAATCTGGAAAGCCAAGGCTCGTCGTTAGGAAGAGTCTCAACCATCACATAGCCCAGATAATAGTTTACGACCCCAAGGGAGACAGAACATTGGTTTCAGCTCACACCAGGGAACTAATAAGGGACTTCGGCTGGAAGGGTCACTGTGGTAACACTCCCTCAGCCTACCTTTTGGGCCTGCTTATAGGTTACAAAGCAAAGAAGGCCGGAATTGAAGAAGCAATACTTGACATAGGTCTCCACCCACCCGTCAGGGGAAGCTCAGTATTCGCCGTGCTTAAGGGGGCTGTTGATGCAGGTTTGAACGTTCCTCACAGCCCAGAGATATTTCCTGAGGATTACAGGATAAGGGGAGAGCACATAGCTAACTATGCTAAGATGCTCAAGGAGCAGGATGAGGAAAGGTTTAGGAGGCAATTTGGCGGTTACCTTGAGAAGGGTTTGGATCCTGAGAAGCTCCCCGAACACTTTGAAGAGGTAAAGGCGAGAATTATTGAGAAGTTTGAAGGTGAGGGGGCGAGAGAATGAGCCAAGAGTGGAAGGAGTACGCCAAGAGGGTTTTGGATGAGTGGGAGCCAAAGACTAAGCTTGGAATGCTCGTTAAAGAGGGTCAGATAACTGACATTCACGAGATATTCAGGAAGGGTTACCAAATAAAGGAGCCGGAGATAATTGATGTGCTACTTCCAGAAGTAAACGCAAGGGAGAACCAGGAGATCCTTGACATAGCTCTAACGGTTAGGATGACGGACAGCGGTAGGAGGGTCAGGTTCAGGGTTCTTGCTGCGGTAGGAAACAGGGACGGTTATGTTGGCCTTGGAATTGGCCACGGTAGGGAAGTTGGAATTGCAATAAGGAAGGCTATAAACTACGCTAAGCTCAACATAATTGAGATTAAGAGGGGCTGTGGCTCTTGGGAGTGCAGGTGTAGGAGGCCTCACTCAGTGCCATTCACCGTCGAGGGTAAAGAAGGTAGCGTTAGGGTCAAGCTTATCCCAGGACCAAGAGGTCTCGGTCTCGTTATAGGTGACGTCGGTAAGAAGATACTGAGGCTCGCGGGCATTCAGGACGTGTGGTCTCAGACCCTTGGTGAGACTAGAACAACAGTTAACTTCGCCAAGGCTGTATTCAATGCCCTTTACAACACGAACAGGGTCGTCATAACTCCCGAAATGATAGAGAGGTACGGAATAGTCGTTGGAAGGGCAATGCCCGCAAGCTTTACCTTGGAGTGAGGTGAGCAGAGATGGCAAAGCTTGCAGTAATAAGGATCAGGGGTAGGGTTAACGTTAAGAGGCCAGTTAGAGATACTCTCGCAATGCTTCGCCTCCACAGGGTTAACCACTGTGTCATCGTCGATGACACGCCAAGCTACCTTGGCATGCTCCAGAAGGCTAAGGACTACATAACGTGGGGCGAGATAAATGCTGAAACTCTTGCAAAGCTGATCAAGAAGAGGGGCAGACTAATTGGGAACAAGCCAGTAACGGATGAATACGTCAAGGAGAAGCTTGGCATGACAATAGAGGAGTTCGCACAGAAGGTAGTTAACGGTGAGATGAGCCTTAAGGATCTTCCCAACCTTAAGCCCGTCTTCAGGCTTCACCCACCAAGGGGAGGCTTCAGGGGGAGCAAGAAGCGCTCCTTTAAGGAAGGAGGAGCTCTTGGCTACAGGGGCGAGAAGATAAACGACCTCATTGAGAGGATGCTCTGAGGTGGGCGAGATGATTAGGAGGAGGAAGAAGGTTAGGAAGCTGAGGGGCAGTCACACTCACGGATGGGGATGCAAGAAGAAGCACAGGGGCGGTGGAAGCAAGGGTGGTAGAGGAATGGCCGGTACTGGTAAGAGGAACAAGAGCAAGTGGACCTGGACGATCAAGTACGCTCCAGATCACCTGGGGAAGAGGGGCTTTTCAAGACCTCCCGAAGTTCAGAGGGAAGTTAGGATTGTGAACCTTAAGTTCATCGATGAGCACCTGGATGAGCTAATGCAGATGGGCATAGCTTACGAGGAAGAAGGTAAAATAGTCGTCGATACCACCCAGTTTGCTGACAAAGTGCTGGGTACTGGTAAGCTCACCAGACCTCTCATTATAAAGGCAAAGGCCTTCTCCCCCAAGGCCGAGGAGAAAATTAAGGCTGCAGGGGGAGAGGCCGTTCTCGTTTAAACCCTTTATTTTTTGCATGATTTCCATAAAAGGGCAATGGTGTTGAACCATGGGGGCTAGGGAGGTTATTTATGCCTTGGAGAAATGGTTTCCAGAAGTTGAAAGACCAAAGAGACACGTTCCATTAAAGGAGAAGTTTATGTGGACGGGGCTTGCGTTAATACTGTACTATGTTCTGGCTGAAATCCCCGTTTATGGAATTCCAAAGCAGATACAGGATTACTTCCAGTTCCTTAGAGTTGTTCTCGCCGGTAGAAATGGCTCTCTTTTGACCTTGGGAATAGGACCTATAGTTACCGCCGGTATAATTCTTCAACTGTTAGTTGGTTCTGAAATAATAAAGCTTGACCTTGCAAATCCTGAGGATAGGAGGTTCTACCAAGCACTTCAGAGGGTATTCTCAGTATTCATGTGCTTCTTTGAGGCGACCATTTGGGTGCTCGGTGGAGCCTTCGGGAGGGTCGGGATAGATGTCACTCATGCTATAGCGGTGCTCATGATACTCCAGCTTGCAATGGGCGGTATAATATTGATAGTCTTAGATGAACTCGTGAGTAAGTGGGGTATTGGGAGCGGTATAAGCTTATTCATAGCAGCTGGAGTTTCACAGAGGATACTCACGAGGAGCCTTAATCCATTGACAGATCCTAACATAATAGATCCCCTAACTGGTAAGCCAGCTATCGTTGGAGCCATCCCGTACTTCATTCAGCACATACTGAAGGGAGATCTCTGGGGGGCCATCTATAGAGGTGGAACCGCACCGGATATGCTCGCAGTTATAGCTACGATAATCGTCTTCCTCGTGGTCGTGTACTTCGAGAGCATGCGCGTTGAGATACCTTTAGGGTACAGGGGAGTAACGATTAGGGGAAGATACCCGATAAGATTCCTGTACGTCAGTAACATACCGATAATCCTTACATTTGCTCTCTATGCTAATATACAGCTTTGGGCTAGGTTGCTATATAGGTATGGACATCCATGGCTTGGAACATTTGATCCAAATACTGGAAATCCAATAAGTGGCTTTGTTCTCTACGTAATACCTCCAAGGAACATATTCACAGTTATAGACCATCCCGTGAGGGCGCTCGTGTACCTGCTAATGACCGTAGCTTTCAGCCTACTATTTGGGTTCCTATGGGTTGAACTTACGGGTCTTGATGCGAGGTCAATTGCAAGGCAGTTGCAAAGGGCAGGTCTCCAGATCCCAGGATTTAGAAGAGACCCAAGAACCCTCGAGAGGGTACTGCAAAAGTACATACCTTACGTGACGTTCTGGGGCTCACTAACTGTAGCATTAATAGCAGTGCTAGCAGACTTCCTTGGTGCCTTAGGAACTGGAACCGGAATACTCCTTACCGTTGGTATCATCTATAGATTCTATGAGGAGATAGCCAGAGAGCAGATTAGTGAAATGTTCCCAGCGCTCAGAAAGTTCTTTGCTTCCTGACCTCCCCTTTCCCCAAAATAATTTTAAACACTCTTCTGCTTCCTACCTTGGGGGTGCTAAATGTCATTCGTCGTCATAATAACTGGGATCCCTGGGGTGGGTAAGAGCACGATCACTAGGCTTGCACTCCAGAGGACGAGGGCCAAGTTTAGGCTCGTTAATTTTGGTGATTTGATGTTTGAAGAAGCCGTCAAGGCTGGCCTCGTAAAGCATAGGGATGAAATGAGAAAACTACCTCTTTCTGTTCAGAGGGAGCTACAAAAGAAAGTTGCCGAGAAGATAGCTAAGATGGCTAAGAAGGAGCCCATTCTAATAGATACCCATGCGACGATAAAAACTCCCCATGGGTACCTCTTGGGTCTCCCCTACGATGTAATAAGAACACTTAACCCAAACTTCATTGTGATAATTGAGGCAACTCCGGCGGAGATCTTGGGAAGGAGGTTGAGGGACTTGAAAAGAGACAGGGATGTGGAAACTGAGGAGCAAATCCAGAGACACCAAGATTTAAATAGGGCTGCTGCAATAGCCTATGCGATGCATTCAAATGCCCTGATAAAGATTATTGAAAACCACGAAGATAAGGGGCTTGAAGAAGCAGTTAATGAGCTTGTTAAAATACTTGATCTGGCGGTGAAGGAATATGCTTGAGGGAATTTACATAGCTTTGGACGAGCTATTTGGCCCGCTCTTGAGATCGGCTCATCCAATGTGGGTAGTTACGTTATCGGGTGTTATCCTTGGGGCATTCTTTGTCTTTTTGAATTACGTATTCGTTGATCGGGAGAAAATGAAAAGATTACAAAAAATGGCGAAGGAAATTCAGGAAGAGTTTCAAAAGGCTAGAGAATCCGGAGATGAGAAAAAATTGAGGAAAGTTCAGCAAAAACAGTTGGAACTATTGAGGTTACAAAATGAATTAATGAAAGATGCTTTCTTTAAGCCAATGCTTATAAGTTGGCCAATAGTCATAGTGTTCTGGGGTTGGTTGAGGAGGTGGTATACGGAGGTCGCGATAGTTAAGTATCCATTCAACTTCTTTCTGTTTGATATATTCCACAAGATGTACCACTCAGCACTAAAACCTGACGAACTCGGGTACTTCGGCTGGTACTTCCTTACAAGTTACGTGGTTGGTTCAGTGTTGAGAAAAATATTAGATATGGACTAACCTATCTGGAAGGCTGAGCTCCTAAGCTCTCCCCTCTCAAACCTCCATGGGTCGAACCATTCCCAGTCTAACGGCACTTTTGTTCTTCCCTTTACTATCCTCTCAGCTAGTGCTTGAGCAACCGCCGGAGCCATCATGAATCCGTGTCCCGAGAATCCAATCGCCACATAAAAGTTCTCAGTTAATTCTCCGATAGCGGGGTTGTTGTCCGGGGTTCTAGCATAGTGTCCTGCCCACTGCCTTACAACATGGACGTGCCTTAGAGCTGGGACTATCTTAACTGCCCACTTTAGAACCTCCTTAGCGAACTCATAGGTTGGCGATACATCGTCTGGCGAAGATTCGTACTCTAAGGCCGTTCCGCATATAACTCCTCCGTCCTCTCCATCCTGAATTACATAACTGTCGTTCCATGCTGGGGGACAAACAAGGGGTTCTATCTGACCCCTTTCTATTGGTTCGGTTTTCACTAACTGATGCTTGAAGGGTTTTATGGGAACAACGTCCTTCCCTATCATTGCGTTAATTTCCTTTGCCCATGCGTTCGTTGCGTTCACTATAATATCCACCTTGAATTCTCCTCTAGTTGTTTTTATTCTCCATCCTTCCTCTATGTCAATGACCTTTGTGTACTCGTAGAACTTAACTCCAAGCTTTTCTCCTGCCTTTTTGTATGCGTAGAGAGTGTGAAACGGGCTTGCCTTGCCATCCTCAGGATTCCATGCTCCCGCGAGGAATGCATCCGCATTTAGGGGTGGGACTATTTCTTTGGCTTCTTCTGGGGTTATTAGCTTTGTAGGCACGCCAAATTTGTTCTGTAGCTTTATGTTGTTCTTAAATGCTTCAACTTCCTCCTCGCTAGTAGCCAAGAATAGGTAGCCGGTCTGTTGGAACATTATGTTATGTCCTAATTCATCGCTTAGTTGCTTCCATCTCTCTATCGAGTATTTCATCAGCTTTATATTGGCTTCATCAGTGAACTGGGCCCTGATTCCACTTGCACATCTAAAGGTTGAGCCTGAGCCAAAGTACCTCTTCTCGAACACGACAACTTCCTCGCCAAGTTTTGCAAGCTCATAGGCAGTGGCGACCCCTATGATACCTCCCCCAATTATCCCAATCATTTGCCCCCCTCCGTGAGGGCCTCAATCTTCACGGGCCTAACTGGAAATCTCGCGTTAGGTGGCTGTATTTCTTCTGGTTTTTTTCCGGTTTTTTTAGCAAGGATTGAGATAACTATTGGAATACATGTTCTACCCTGACACGGCCCCATGCCTATTCTCAGGAGTCTCCTGAGCTCCTCAAGATCCGTAACCCCCTCATCTATAAGCCTTTCAATTTCCTCAACTGTCACATCGTTACACCTACACACTATCCTCATTCTCTCACCACCTTAACAGCCCTAACCTCCCAGGCAAGCTCTATGGGCACTTCAACTGTTATTATGGGAGTATCACCTCTCGTCTTCTCCCTAGGAACAACTGAAACTACCTTTCCCCTTCCAACTTCCTCTCCAACCCTGTTTAGCAGAACTACCTCTTCGCCGGGCTTTGGAAGTGGCAGGAGTTCATGAGGCATCGTTATCCTTGCCTTGTCTCCTACGTAGTGGATCATGAAGAACGCGAGCCCAGGACAGACTTGGACGCAGAGTGAGCAACCTATGCACTTTTCATAGTCTACTTTGGGGATATCGTTTGGGTGCTCCATTATTACAGCATTAGTTGGGCATATCTCCTTGCACGGGGTGCAGGGGATCTGTTGGGGACACTCTGGAACGGCAACAGGCCTTTTCCTGAGCCTCTCTTCGCTTGGCTTTGGGATTATTGAGAATAGCTCTTCGGGAGTTATATAACCGAACCTTAAATAATTTGGGATCTCGCTCATTGCAATGCCTCCAGAAGCTTTTTAATACCCTCAACAACGTGCCTTCCAAACGGACCGGAGCGGAATTCCTCGAGATCTTTTTGGGCTTTCTCAATCTCCTTAATCCAACTTTTATCTGCTATTCCAAGCCTTAATGCCGCTGCAATCCCGGCTATCTTTCCTTCGAGCATTGCGGTAGTGGCCTCTTCTATGCCTGCAGTGTCTCCTGCAACGAATATTCCCCTGACCGTCGTTTCCATCCATTCATCTCTAACGGCTACGTGCCCTCCAAGCTCTCTAACGTACTTTATCTGGCATCCAGCTTGTTGTAACAACTCTATGCTGGGTCTTAAACCAACTGCGATCGCAATTAGATCGACATCAAACTCTTTTTCTGTTCCTGGGATTGGTTGCCATTTCTCATCGATCTCTGCAACAACTGCCTTCTCAACACTCTCTCTTCCTTCGGCTCTTAGAATTGTGTGCCTAGTTAAAATCGGTACTCCAAGTCTTCTAACCTTTGCAGCGTGCACGAAGTATCCTCCAATCCTGGGCATCGCTTCAACTATTGCCTTGACCTCTACCCCTGCCTGTATGAGCTGGTAGGCTAAAATTAGCCCTACGTTTCCAGCTCCGACTATTAGAGCTTTCTCTCCCGGTTTTATCCCGTATGTGTTCATTAGCGTTTGAATAGCACCAGCTCCATAAATCCCAGGCAGATCATTGTTCTCGAAGGGAATAGTTTTTTCCATAGCCCCCGTGGCGACTATCACGGCCTTTCCATAAAATTCAATGAGCTCCTTTTCCTTTCTAACGCCAACAACGAGCTTTTCATCCCCATTTTGGAATATCCCAACGGCTGAAGTCTCCAGATATACTTCAATGTTTCTCTTTTTTATCTCTTCTTTGAGGATCTCCGCGATCTTTATACCCCTAATACCGGCAAACTGCTCTCTCTTCCCAAAGAACTTATGGGTTTGCTTTACAAGTTGTCCTCCTAACATTGGGTTCTCATCTATAAGGACAACTTTAGCTCCTGCATCGTGAGCATTTATTGCCGCCATTAAACCTGCGGGTCCCCCACCTATTACGATGATATCAGCTTGAACTTTCTTTGCCTTTCCGTCTCCTTCATATCCCATATCCTTGGGTAATACTGGCCTGTTTTCCTCTATTCTCATGCCATCTTCAACAAGGGTTATGCAAGTTCTCACGTTTGGAATTCCATTCACGGTCATTAGACATGAGGAACATTTGCCTATCGCACAGAATAGACCCCTTGGCCTTTTCTTCACCCTAGAATAGTTGAGAGTTTTTATGCCAGCGGCATGAAGTGCCGCTGCTATAGTTTCCCCTTCATAGGCCTTTATCGGTTGTCCCTTATAGTATATCGTGATCTCTCTTCCACGTTTGAAGCTGAGAATAGGATGTTCTTTTATTCTCACAATGCTTCACCTAATTAAAATATTTCACGAGAAACTTATGAAAATTTTTTGATAGAAAGGTTGTGCACCTAAGGTTAGCCCAGCCTAAATATGTCCGAGCGCGTAATTATTCCTATTGGTCTTCCATTCTTTCCCTGCACTATTACCGCAGGGTGCTCCTCTAGGAGGTATTTAATTACCTCTAAATCCTCGTCCTCCGCTACAAGAGGAAATGGCCCCTCCATAATTTCTTCGACGCTTTTGGAGTATATGTCTTCTTCTTCAAGGCTTTTTCTAACGAGGACTCTTTCTGTAACTGATCCTATAACCTTGTCACCATCTATAACGGGAACTTGGGAGATATTGTACTTCTTCATTAGCTTTACGACTTTCTCCACTTTATCCCTTGGCGTGACGTAGATTATTGGAGATGACATTATCCTCTTTGCCGTTACCTTTGCTTTCTGACATTCAATGAGGGCTCTAAGGATTCTATTAAATGTTGAAAGCCTTGGATCAACTTTCCCTGCTTCAAGCTTTGCTATGTACGCCTGGGTTACCCCAGCCTTTCTTGCCAGCTCTTCTTGGGTTATGCCTAGCTCTTTCCTAATCTTCTTGATATCCCTGGGATCTATTGGTCTGGGTATTATCACCATGCAATAACCTCCGGTTATTATTCGAAAAGAGAATATTAAATTTTTGCTGTGGGCCGGCAACAGAGACCCAGCGGTCATTGATCCCGCGGGCGGATGCACCGGCCCTGTGGGCTCGGCGTGAGCACACCCCGCTCATCGAACCCGAAACCTTGCGGGGGCGGGTGGACCGAGCCCTTGCGAGGGAATTGTACCCTCGCTGTCGGCAGTGGGTTATTCAATAAAGTTCTTAAAAACCCTTACGGTAGTAATCCTTGGCGGATGACGAGCCTTGCCCAGCCTGAGCTGTGATGATGTCGGTATTAGCTGACGCCTCTTTGGAGGGAGCTCAATGATAGAATTCTACGCCAGTGAAGCTCTAATATGTCCTCGGAGGGTCTGGTTCAGACTAAAGGGATTTCCGGAGAGATGGCCCGAGATTGCCAAGCCAAGGCTTGAGAAAGGAGTCAGAACCCATGAGGTTCTAGGAAAGGTACTTGAAGAGAGGTTTGGATTTGAACTTGAGAAGGAGATTATCTTGAGGTTTCCAAGGTTGGGATTCGAAATCCACGGTAGAATGGATGCCTATAAAGAGTTCCCCATCGAGATAAAGGGAAAGTCTTTCTTACCAAGGTTTCCCCTTGAGTATCATCTCGCCCAATTAAACGTATATCTCAGGTGGAGTGAGGCTGAATATGGCTACCTCTACTATCTTAAGCTTCACGACGATCCAGTTAAAATTGTGAACGGACTTAACTTCGACAATTTCCCCAGGATAAATGGAAAGAACTTCAAGATGTTCGAGGTTCCTTATGATCCTACACTGTTCAAGGAGACGGTGAAGTTCTTCTATGAGATTAGACTCTACTTAGATGAGGATGAGGTACCTCCAGGAACGAAAGGATCCCACTGCAAGTTCTGTCCTTACAATTATATATGCTTCTCTCATCAGCTTGACGAGTTCTTATAATGTCCAAACATTGTAAAACTTCACATCTACATCATCCTTACTCAGGTTGAGAATTGCAAAACTTGGCTCGCTGAACCTTGGTAAGGTAGGAGATCCCGGGTTAAGGAGAGTAACCCTCTTCTTCATGTAAGAAAATTCATTATAGTAGGGCTTGTGAGTGTGTCCAAATATCAGAATATCTGCCCCTACTTCAAGGGCTTTGTAAACTAAGTTCTGAGAACTTAATGAGAGAAATTGGTGTCCATGAATGATTAAGATATTCCAGTCGAACACCTTCAAGACTTCTTCCTCTGGTAGTTTAAAAGAATCAGCATTTCCTTTTACGGCTATCACCGGGGCTATTTCTTCGAGCATCTCGATCAGAGCCTTATCCTGCACATCTCCAGCGTGGATTATATACTTAACACCCTTTTTCTTAAAAAAGTCCTTAATCTTGTCAGGAAAATAAGCCTTAGGGAAGTGAGTATCACTAATCACACCTATCAACATCGGCGAGGTCCCCTCTCATCACAGTTCAGAACTTTTTCTTTTTCCTCATTTGTTTCTTCTCTCTCCTCTTCTTCCTAGTGTCGATATAGAGTACCTCACCAACGTACTTTTCGGGATCTTTAACTTTTGGCTTGATGGCTACGTATGGGGCTTTAATCGGCCCAAAAACATCCTTAACTATCCCAACGAATCTCAAGTTCTTGTCAATAACCTTATCATTGAGTGAGGGCACCCAGCTTGTCCTCACTATCAGGAATCCCTGCTTTGCATAATGGGAAACTTTTCCTAGCCTCTTCATATCAACATCAACCTACAGCTTTGGCATTTAAAGGTTTTCTATGAACTTCTCCTTGATCCTCCGAGCGTACGCTGGAGGTAATACCCTCTCAATCTCTTTAAATATCTCCTCCATCATAGTCCTGTTCTCTTCTGAAATTCTTTTCATAACGTTCTCGATGTACGTTTCTACTAACATCTTTACTTCCTCAAGCTCTCTCTTCTCCTCTATGATCTCCCTTATCCTCTCATCTAGCTCATGTAGGAACTCTGCGAGCTCTTTCATTTTAATGTCAATGGGCTCTTGAGACTTTATTAGTTCTCTTGCCTGTTCGTACTCTGGACTTTTTCTTATGTCCTTAGGCTCGTACATTTCTGAACCGAAGAGCGTTGGAGTTAGTAGTATTTCTAATCTCAGTCCTTTCTTTATCATGTAATATTTCCTGGGCCTTCCCCTGGGTATCTTCTCGATTCTACTCTCAACTAGGCCCGCCTCCTCCAGTATTCTTAGATGTTCAAGCACGGCCTTTTGACCAACGCCAAGTTCTTGGCTGAGTTCGCTAACGAAATAGGGTCTCTTAGTTAGCAGGAATAGTATTCTCCTTCTAGTCTCATTCCCTAGGACATTAAGCAATTTTCCCAACTCTTCACTCATAATCATCACCTCTCGCTCACTCTATTTTATCTAACAGAATGTTAGGAAAAACTATTTTAAATATTTTCCCAAATTTACAAGTATGAAGGTTAAAGATGTCCTTGAATTGCTTGATCAGGCTGAAGCTAACGTCAGGATGGCAATAGTTGCTTATCAAGCTAGAATTTTTGAGAGCCCCTATACATCTTGGGAGTTCATGCAGAAGTCTCTCGAACTGCATGATATACTTGATGAACTCAAAGCTCTCCGGAGAAAGCTTGAAGATATGGATCCTGAGGGGGAGTTTGGAGATGAAAAAGTAGTAAAAACTCTTATCAAGCTGACAAACCTCAGAAGTCACGCTCTATGAGATCAAGAAGTTCATTGAGGCTCGTTATATAATAATCAGCACCCTCAACCCTCTTCTCCCTTACTATTTGGACGACTCTTATCCCAGCATTTTTTCCGGCCTTAACATCGAGTTCGCTGTCTCCCACGAGCACAGTTTCCTCTCTTTTGGTTCTCAAGATGTTCATAGCCTTTTCAATAAGGTAAGGATTTGGCTTGACACCATCTAGATAGGAATAGTCCTTGCCTAGAACGACATCGAAGTAATTTAGGAGACCAAAGGCCCTAAGAACAAGCTCTGTATTATCCTGGGATGCGTTGCTAACAGCAGCCAGCTTTATGCCCTTAGCCTTGAGCTTTTTGATGACATCGACATCGGGATAAACATGTATCCTTCCCTCCCTTAGCAGTTTCTCTCTGTATTGCCGGTTCGCTCTGTCCATGGCCTTCCAGAACATCACATGATCTATACCAAAATTTTCAACGTAACTCCTTGGTAGCTCTCCTTTTGCCATCTTCCTAAAGGTTTCCCAATTAATGACAACTCCAAGCTCCTTCATTGCCGGAATTGCAACTTTCTCGTACCACTCCTTTAGTGAATAACCTTCATAATAGACAAGAGTCTCATCGACATCAAAAATTATAGCCTTGATCATTCTTCTCCCCGAAACCATTTTATTTAAACTCCTTAAAATCCTTCTACATGAAAAACAAGCTTATTGTTGTTACGGGAGGAGCAGGCTTCATAGGTTCGCACATAGCAGAAGCTTTGGCAGAAGGCAATGATGTCATCGTCATAGACAACCTCTACTCCGGGAAACTTGAAAACGTGCCGGAAAACGTGAAGTTCATAAATGCCGATGTAAGGGACTTTGAAGCGATATCCGATATAGTGAGGGAAGCTGACTATGTATTTCATGAAGCAGCTCAAATAAGCGTCGATGAGAGCGTTAGGAACCCCGTTTTTACTGAAGAAGTGAATGTTATTGGAACGTTAAACGTGCTGATGGCCCTTACTGAAGGCAATGGGAAGCTGATATTTGCGTCATCCGCTGCCGTTTATGGGGATAACCCTAACCTCCCTCTTAAGGAGAGTGAAGCACCGTCCCCAATCTCTCCATATGGCGTGACGAAGCTCGCAGGCGAACACTACTGTAGGGTATTTTATGAAATATACGGCGTTCCTACCGTTGTCCTCAGGTACTTCAACGTCTACGGTCCAAGGCAAAGCTCCGCATATGCGGGTGTAATAAGTATATTTATGAGAAATGCAATAAAGAACGAGCCCCTAACGATCTTTGGTGATGGAAAGCAGACTAGGGACTTTATTTATGTCAAAGACGTTGTTGAAGCCAACTTGCTGGTTGCTAAAAAGAAGAGGGCTGAAGGAGAGGTATTTAACGTTGCCACAGGTAAAGAGACAAGCGTGCTTGAGCTGGCCCTAAAGATAATAGACCTCAGTGGGGCATCCTCCTCAGTAGTCTTTGCACCTCCGAGGCCTGGAGATATAAGGAGGAGCGTTGCGGATATAAGCAAGCTGAGAAAGCTGGGATTTTCTCCCAAGTATAGCTTAGAAGAGGGCCTAAAAGAGACGTTTGAGTGGTTCAAAAATGAATGGAAATACTTTTAACCACTGGAAAATATTGGTAAACGTCAAGATTACAGGGGTGATTTAAATGGACAGGATCGCGAAGGCTAGGGAAATTATTGAGAAAGCAAAGGCTGAGAACAGGCCACTTGTTGAGCCAGAAGCAAAGGAGATTCTCAAGCTTTACGGAATTCCAGTTCCTGAGTTCAAGGTAGCAAGGAACGAAGACGAAGCAGTTCAATTTGCAAGGGAAATAGGATATCCCGTTGTCATGAAGATAGTCTCCCCCCAGATAATCCATAAGAGTGACGCTGGCGGTGTTAAGATAAACATAAAGAACGATGAAGAAGCAAGGGAAGCCTTCAGAACGATAATGCAAAATGCAAAGAACTACAAGCCAGACGCTGACCTCTGGGGTGTCATAATCTACAGGATGCTTCCGCTTGGGAAGGAGGTCATCGTTGGAATGATCAGGGATCCCCAGTTTGGACCCGCGGTCATGTTCGGTCTTGGTGGAATATTCGTCGAGATCCTCAAGGACGTAAGCTTTAGGGTCGCTCCCGTCAGCAAGGATGAGGCACTTGACATGATCAGGGAGATCAAGGCTTATCCAATCCTCGCCGGTGCAAGAGGTGAGAAGCCCGTTAATATCGAGGCATTGGCCGACATAATCGTTAAGGTTGGCGAGTTGGCTCTTGAGCTTCCCGAGATTAAGGAGATTGACATAAACCCAATCTTCGCATATGAGGATTCGGCAGTTGCCGTAGATGCCAGGATGATACTTTGACTTTTCTTATCATTTCTCTGCCTATCTTGGAGAAAAGCTTAAAAGAAAGGTTCTCATACAATCTATTGAAAACTGGCAAGGAGGTATAGAGCGCCGATGGAGGAGGAAGAATCTAATAGTTTTTGGACAAAATTGTTTAAGAAGAACCACGAGCAGATTCTTGAGCAGGAAATAACCGAAGATGCTTATAAAGAGTTAAGATCTCTTTTAATGAGGGCTAAGCCTGAGATAAAGGGGAGTGATTTGATAGTTCACCTTCCACGTGCTGATATAATTCTAAAACCAGGAAAGTTGCTTGTTAAGGCGAGAACCAAAAAGGAGGCCGAGAAAGTTTTAAGAAATATCCATCATTACTCACAACCCCCAGGCCTCTGGCCTGCGTATGGTCTCACATATTCGATAAGAAAGGAAAAAGGTCGAATATCTTAACTTTCCTTTCCAAGCCTTCTCTAAGATTTTTCTCACAAATTGTTACGAAATAGAATAGAAAAATATTAAAGCATTGCATATTATTGGACAACAAAGTAAGGCCATAGTTAATTAAGTTACATCCAGTTATGGAGGTGAATCATTTTGGATCTAACTTTAGTATATTCACTGATGATAACTATTTCCCTACTGTATCTGCTCATGTTTTTCATCCAAAGAATAAATAGGTATTCTGGAAAGGCAAGGAAGGCTGTAATTGGACTTACGGGTTTTCTGACATCAGCTGTTATCGTGAGAGCTGTGGAGATGTTTGAGAAACTAACGAAAGGGGAAGAAATAGGATCAGTGATCTATGTCATATATTCCTTTGCGATCCTTGGTTTGATGATAATGGTAACTTGGTACGTTAGGTTCCTAGAAGAAGAGTACCTCTTCATTATTCAGTCTCAAAAGAAAGCTAGTGAGAACGGCGGAGGGGAGAAGCTTATAGGAGCCTACATAATCTCGGGAGCAAGGTCGAGAATCGTTGATCTGATAAACATGATAAAAGAACTCAATGCCCCAATTCTCATTTTTACTCGTTCTCCAGACTTTTACAAAGATTTAGGAGAAAATGTTAGAGTTGTATGGATAACACAAGCTTCTGAGGAAGGTATTGCACCGACGAAGTTACATGTGATCCAGGAATACGCTATAAGGTTCGCAAAAGAAAACAGCTATGCCGTGATAATAATTGATTGCCTTGAGTATCTGTTGATATACAACGAATTCCCGAGCGTGTTCAAGTTCCTTGTAAATCTCAAAGATCATCTCTTAATGCTTAATTCGGCACTTGTCTTGGCCGTGGATGAGAAGGCCCTTGAGCCGAGGCAGTACACCCTGCTCCTCAACGAGTTCGAGCCACTCTGAGTATAAGGAAGAGGATCGCCATGACTACGAAGGTAATTAAACTTACGCCATAAGGAAGGGTTGGATGTATTGTGGCTAGTCCCCCAGCTATGAGAGGTGCAAACAGGGAGATAATTCGGTTGTAGCTCGAAATTGCAGCATGGAACTCACTTACTCTATCCTTTGGGATTAGGGAGAACTTCCATGCCCTGTAGAATGGGAACCATATCGCGCTCCCCAAGGCCTCGAGCATGTAAGCAACGATGGCAAGCCAGAAGGGAGGGGATAGGGCCATTATGAGTGCGTACAGGGCTGAGATGAACATGCCCAGGGACATTGCAATGAAACCCCTTTCCTTTGGGAACTTCTCACTAAGGTAAGTCCCCAGGATCATTGCTATGCTGTTCGCACACTCTATCAGGGTAACCTCAAAGATTGTCTTGTGTAACGTGAAGACAACGTAGTTTATCAAGACAAAGGTGGGGGCAAGGGCCCAAGATAGGGTAAACAGGGCTTCAAAAAGCAATAGTAGCTTAAACTCCCCAACCCTGAACTTAAATCCTTCCGGCTGTATTCTCTCCTCCCTTCCTACTGAGGGCAGGAAGAGATGGATGTAGAGGATCGTTGGGATTGAAAGTAGGCCGAAGATCATGAAGGCCATTCGATAGTATTCAGGCTTAAAGAATACGTATCCAAAGATGTAACCCAGGATTGGATAGGAGATTAACCTGCTGATTTCCGGTATCCTCAGGTGCCACGCGAATATTTCCTCATATTTATCTTCCGGATATATTATCTGCTCGTACGCCCTGTAAAGTGGGTATAGGATAGTTGACACTTTTTCTATTAGCCTGCCGAGGAAGAGCATTATTGAAGCATAAGCTCCTTGGGCTAGGCCGTAAAATATGTAAGCTATCCCATCGAGGGCATCTATCACCATTAATCCTTTCTTGATGTCCCACCTATTGAATGCCCGGCCTATGATGTACGTCGCTGGGATTAGGGCTACGTTGACCAGAGTGAAGAGCACTCCAACGTCGAGAACGCTGTAGCCCGTGAGCATCATGTAGAGGGGAAGGAGTAGCCAAGCGATCAATTGGGGCTCTATGAGTGCATGATATATCATGTACGCCTTAGCACCCTTGGGTATTTCACTCCAGCGCATTGTGAAGGCTTTTTCATACATCCGGTTTATAAGCTTTATATTTGTTTATTAGTCCTTCAATTTTCTCTTTCAAATCCTTAGGAAGAGGCTGTTTAAGATATTTTCCTAGGTCTTTAAGTCTCTTTTTCCTCCACTCTTCATTAGCCACCTTCAGTTCGGCTTCCATAGCTTTTAAATGGCATTCATATACTATCCATGGGTTATTAATTATTACCTCCCTACTAATCTTTAGTCCCCTCTCCTTTAGACACTTTATCTCCTCAATTTCATGAAGAAGGAGATATCGGTTTGAGAGTATCTCCTTAGGGGTGTACCTATCTTTTTCAATGGTCTCGGCATTTAAATAAAGCCATAGCTCCCTTGGAGTTATTGGTGTATCAAATTCCTTAAGTACTCTTTCGCACTCCTCTAATCCATAGAGCCACTCCTTTAAGCCCCTGCTGACGATTGATATAAACTCTTCCTTGGTTCCTCCCTTGGAGTAGAAATCCTCTAGTAAATCTAGGAATTCAAGTTCTTCCCTTGTATACTTCTCCCTGTTCCACTTGAATATCTTGAACTCCTCCCCCAGGATCTCTATTGTCCTGAGAGGAACTTTTTCATCGCTGAGATCTTTCATTAATTCTATCGTGTTCACTATCCTATATCCCATCTTTTTCCAAAACGCAATGGCATCTTTATCCTGGGGGAGGACGTAGAGGTAAAGTGCGTCATCGTGCTTTTTAACTTCTTCCTCAGCTCGTTTCACTAATGCCTTTCCTATCCCTTGTCCTCGGAATTTTGGCTTTACGAAGAGCTCTTCAATCCAGTAGCAGCCTTCTCTGGAAGATAACCTTATAAATCCAGCAGGTTCGTCCTTGTACGCTATGAATATTAGGTCTCCCCTCTCGAAGTATTCTTTCGCCTCCCTCTTTAACTCCCCCTCATTAAAGCCCCATCCCTGCTTTCCCCGGAGCTCGCGGAAGAATTCAACGTAGAGATCCTGAAAATCTGAGAGATTTTCTCTGGTCACTTGGAATATCTTCATGAGCCTCACCTCCGAATAGGTGTGTCCTGATGCATTAAATCATTTTTCATTTTTTCCCATATTTTGGGAAAATAAGGTACCAAATATAAGAAAAAGTGAAACCTTAAATTTCCTGTAGAAAAAATAGAGAAGTTCATAGAATAACCATCTTTCCTTTTCCTTCATTTTGGTGTAAATAAGCATAAGTTTTCCCGTCCCGGATAGGGCCTATCTTGGTGATTCTCACAAAGCTCCTCCAATATCTACTGAACTCCGGCCTCAGGAAGAGCTCCTCTATCCAGAAACAGCTCTCGCGCGAGGAGAGCCATGTTCTTCTTGAAGCAGCTCCCTTTCGTAGGAAAGGGAGATGGTTGAAGTAGGCCTCGGTCTCTCTTCTATAACTGTGGCAGGTATCATCTTGCTAACGTGGCCCGTTCTTTTATTACTCCTGTTCCTTTATTACTCCTCTTTCCATCAACATCTTCCCGTCTACGAGCACTGTCGGCTCCAGCAGGATGAAATCAATGTGTATCTCTGACTCGTTTGCTCCCCCGAGGTGCAGGTTGTGGCCCACCGCCACGTGCACCGTCCCGAGGGCCTTTTCGTCGAAGATCCTGAGGCTGAGAGGTCTAACTCCGGGATTCAGCCCGATTCCGAACTCCGCTATCACATTGCCCCCCGGAGTTTTAAGCCTATCCCTGAGCTCGCTTGCTCTTTTACCACTCACCGAGACGACCCTGCCGGCGCGAAACTCCAGCTCAAGGCCATCGTGTGGAAGTACGAGCCTCCCGAAGGCGGAGCTCTCTACTGGTGCGATGTAGACCTCTCCTGCTGGAATTTCCACTTCACACTCCCTCCGCTCCAGCCGGCAGTCGCGGAGAGTCCCGTCCTCAAGGCCTGGCTCCCTTCCCTCGATGCTGAACCTAAGCCGCGTGCCGTTTCCGTCTGTTATGAGAACTTCCTTCGCTCCGCTGAGCCACCCCATGAGCTTAATCCCGAGCTGGCGCATCTGGGCGTAGTCCACGCTTACCGCGGAGGCGAACTCGCAGAGGTACTCATCAGGGTCTATCCCATTCTCCTCAAGCCACATTGGTGATGGGAGGTTCACGAGGAGTGTGGGAACCTTCTCCTCCTGCAGGAGGCTGTAGACGGCGTCCCAGAAGGAAAACACTCTTCTCCGAACCTTTTCGGGAAGATTATCAACGGCCGTGTACTGGGAGAGCCATACCACGACGTCAGCCCTCTTGATTATTGCTTCGAGACCCTTTGGGGGCCTTTCAGGAAAATCGCTTATCAGGGAGTCGTCGAAGCTCCATACGAGAGGGAACGCGCCGATACGCATGGTCTCCTCCGCTAACAGGCCGGCAAAGTCTCTGTTGTGCATCCCGTGGATTATCAGCACCGTTTCGTCTTTTCCAACGAGCGCAGAGTCTCGGATTATGCGCCTCGCAGCACTTCTGAGCCTATCATCCATTCCAAACACCTAAACAAGCTTTTCCTGAACACCAGAACGTCTGGCTCCTTCTATCAGTTCTCCCTTATCCTTGGGTAGCATGATATCAATGCTGTCGTAGCCAATTTTCTCAGTCTCAAAGCTTATGGCGGGGAGGAGTGATTCAATAGCTTCGAGAGAAAGCTCGAAAGGTGTAAAAGTGGGCTCATTCATATTCGTCGGCGGATACAAAAACTTGAGGCCGTGGTACTTTCTAATCACGGCCTTTCTGTTCAGCCATTTCCTGCTCTCCCTACAGTTGTGCAGGAACATCCAGCTATATGGTATGTCCAGCTCATCAGAGGGATCTATTTTGGTTTTCTCTGGGATATCATCATGAATGAGGATCTTTTGGATATAGTAGAAGCGGGCAACTACTTTAAATCCATCTTTCTTGGCCATTGCAATGCTTTCCTTGTTTAGAAAGCACGTAGAGAACTCTAAAGCTTCAATTTTTCCTTCTGTTGCAAGCTTTTCGCCAAGCTCAAGCATGAAGTTATGAAGCTCTCTCCCATACCCCCTGCCCCTGTAGTTAGGGTGGACTCTTAGACCCTCAAGCCAACCAACCCTTTCAGGCAGAAAGGTAAGCTTGGCCGTTCCTATTACTCTTCCATTAAGCTCCAAAACATAGAAGTGTTCATCTTTGAGCCACTTCTCGAAGACTCTAGCTAGGTAGTCTTCACCGTTCCACGTTAGTCTTGCAGTTTCCTCGACAAATGGTCTATCTCTGGGTGTAGCCTTCCTTACCAACATAATACCCCCATAGTGATTTGGAGATCCTGTATAAAAGGTGAGCTATTTAATTATCCTATACATCCAGATTCCTGAAGCTATAGCTAAGGCTCCGAGGCTTAGTGATAGAACTTCCTGGGGAACTCCTCCCTCTATAAGCCACGCCACCAAAATTTGTGAGATCGGAATTATTAGGGTTGCAATGGCATCAAAAATCCCCCTAATTGTTCCAAGCTTTTCGAGCGGAACGTACTTCTGCATTATGCTGTCGAGTGAAACGTTTAACATCTCTCCTCCCAGCCCCAGGATGAACACGGAAAGCGACAAAACCGCTAACATTGGAAAGCCGAGCATTGCCAAGGCTAAACTTTGAAGCACAACCCCGAGCAGGAGAGGCCTACTTACTCCTACACTTCTCCTGTGAGTTATATATGCTAACGCGGACACTCCAATTAGACTGCCAAGGGTTGTTACAGATTTTAGCACTCCATACAGTAGCTCTCCCTCTTTAATCCTTCTTAGGTTGGAGAATATGAATATTCTAGCGGATCCAAGCGCGAAGTTAAACACTAGAACTGCAGTGAGGATTCCAAAGACGAGCTTCCTATTAAATTTCACGGTTTCATGGCTTTCAGCTTCCCTCTTACCCACTTCAAGGTTGAGGAAGGGTATCAATGAGAGCGCACCGATCGTGAGGAGCAGGGAGTCAATTGCCATGGCCTTTATCCCGAGCTTTAGGGAGAGAAAGCCTGCGAGTGGAAAGGCTATTAACGACGTTATATTTCCAACGGTGGCCAGCGTTGAGTTGAGCCTTTGGAGTTCCTCCTCCCTTAAGGTCATCGACGCTATCAAGGAAAGCCCATAATAGCGGTGGAGGATGTCCAGGGCAGAAATTCCAGATATTATCAGGTAGAAGGCAATTAGATTTGATGATAGTGGAATTATAGCTAGGGCGAGTGCTCCTTGAAGGAGAAGGGCCAAGAATGCAACCTTAACCTTTCTCTTGGTTTTATCGAGGGTTCTCCCCAAGATTGGTGGAAGGATAACCCAGGGAAGATGCGAGAACAGTGCAAAGCCTCCTATGCTCAGGAGAGAATTTGTCCTGTTTAATAGACTCCAAGGTAGGGCAACGCTTTCTATGGCATCACCCACAATCCTCAGGGCTGAGGTTAGGAGGTGCAACTCGTAAAGCTTTTTCATATGCACGGGAATGAATTAACGGGAGTTAAAAGATTTTGGTGGCCTTGTCTAAATCGTCTAAATCCCAAGCCAACAGCCCCTGCTCTCTAAGCTCATCCTTTTCTTTTATGCGCTTAGCAAATATTCCATAATATTCTTTAACGTTCAAGTCTAGGAGGGTAGCTTTTCTCTCTAACTCTCTCACAACTCTCCTTGCTTCCTTTTTATTTATTTCCCTCCATTTTACCTCGACGAAGAGGGCTTTGTCATCTCCTAGGGCTACTATATCTATCTCTTCCCCTTTGTGCCACCACCTTCCGATCTTTGAGAACTTAAAGGGCAATCCTTTCCTCTTGTTCATCTCAATGAGGAATTCCTTGGCTACTCCCTCGAACGCTTTTCCTACGTACGCGTTAAAATCGCCCCAGTTCATCTCAAAAGTTCCCATCTCTATCTTGCTCTTGTTCGGCTTCACGAACCTAAACCAAAAGGCTAAGAAGTTGTCATTAAGGTAGTATCTGGCCTTTTTGCTCCTTTCTTGTTCGGTTACCGGAACTTCTCTTCTGATAAGCTCGAGTGACGTGAGAACCCTTAAGTACTTGGGCATGTCCTTGGCTTCTATTCCTGCAAACTGGGCGATTTCACTTACTTTGTGTTTTCCGTGTGCTATCGCCTCGAGGATTAGATAGTACCTGTGAACGTCACCGAGCTCCTCCCTAAGCATGAACTCCGGTTCCTCGTAGAGTATCGAAGTTGGAGAGAAGGCATTCCTCAACAGCTCCTCCTCAAAGTTCTCCCCGGTGAAAAGTTTGAAGTACATGGGAACTCCCCCGGTTACTGAATAAATTCTCACAACGTTTTCTATTGGGGTTTTTCTGAAGTACTCCCTTACGTGGAAGAAGTTCAGGGGTTTTAGCTTCAGCTGGGCCGTTCTCCTTCCGTAGAGCGGATTTTTATAGCTCATTAGGCCCTCCATAAGTCCAATTATTGACCCACAGAGTATTAGAAAGAACCTGTCGTCGAGGATCTCGTCAATTATATGCTGAAACACGGCTGGGGTATTCTTATCTGAGAGCAATAAATAAGAGAACTCGTCAATAACAACCACGATCCTTTCTGGGGCTTTGAGCTTTATGAGCTCGAATGCCTCTCTAAAATCCTCCACACTGACCTTTGGCAAATCCAGGACTTCACTGGCCTCCAGATAAAATCTCCTGGCGTTTGCTCTCAAACTTCCCCTGTCCGCAAGGAAGTATACCGCGTTTTTGTTTTTAATGAACCTCTTAATGAGCTCTGTCTTTCCTACCCTCCTCCTTCCGTAAAGAATGAGCACCTCTTTTTTGTTAGAGGAGTACAGGGACTCGAGGAAGTTTAGCTCATCTTTTCGGTTGACAAACATTATACGCACCAAGATAATCTTTATAGAGATAATCTTTTTATGTCTTACGTAAGAGTTACATATCCCTTCTCTTTAACCTAACTGCGTCCTCTGGAGTTTGAGGATACCCTTTGACATGCTCCCATGGGTTCTTCTCAACCGCCTATTTGCGGTTAGCACATGAAGTGACTTCCTTATTTCTCTTATCTCCTTCAATTTTGTGGATGTGAGTAAATAGGGGAACTTTATAAGTTATCTTGGCGAAAGGGAACTCTCTGAACTCTCCAGTTGTCACGATTTTTCTTGTGCTGTCATGCATGTGAACTACTTTTTCGAACTCTCTATCAGAAAAAGGAACTAATTTTCTGGCTAAAAGACCAAATGCTTCGAGAATTGAGCTTTTTCCACTACCATTCGGCCCTATGAGTAGATTTATTCTTGAAAATTCAAGTCTCACTCTTTCTATTGACTTGTAGTTCTCTACTGTGAGGGTTGTTAGCACTGGCACCACCTAATTCCTAGTCCTCACATTCCACTATTTAAGCTTCCTCCATTTGCTCACCTCTGACCAGAAAGCCTAAAGGGATGATCACTGAATATAAATTCATGCCAGACAGCGACTTGGCAAGGGAGCTTCAGGAGCTCAGGAAGACTTTGGAGGACTTAAAAAGAGGCTTTCTCATAGTTTCCCAGCTTGCTCAGGCTTACCTTAGGCTGATTAACATATACGCCGAGTATGGAGGAATTGGCATTGACGTTGCTATTCCTGAGATAAAGAACGATCCTATAGCCAGGGAGATAGTTAAAGTATTATTCGACCTTAGGAAAGCCAATATAAGCCAGATAACCCGAGAGCTAAAGGGCAGGAGGGGAAGAGCCTCAAGGAACACCGTTAGGAGCAAGATTAAGTTGCTTAAGGATCTTGGAGTTGTCGTTGAAGTTCCTGGGGAAAAGGGAAAGATGTATGCCCTCTCTAGGGATGTGATCAAAAGATGGCTAGAGATGATCGGAATACCAATTACCTTTGATCACGATAATGAATACTGAGGTGATTGAGATGGTCGAGGAAAAGAAGAAGTTGGAGGAGCTTATGGAGGAACTCGTTGAGGAAATGAAGAGGGCAAAGACTCCAGAGGAACTTGAAGCGCTTAAAAAGAAGGCTGAGATACTTGAGGATCTTATAGAGGCCTACGAGGGAGACAAAGACCTTGAAAAAGTGGCGCTTTTAGTTGAAAAGTTTAGTGATGCCATAGAAGATATTATTGGACCCATCAAGGAACTCCTTGCTGAACTTTATAATCCAGAGAGGATGCAGGTTATGGGGAAGAGCGTAGCCGAGTTCTACAAGACGTTGGTTGAGTCTGGAATGGACAAGGAGTCTGCCCTTGAGCTTACCAAGGAGTATATGGACAGTATAAACATGGGGAAGCAACTCTTCAAAGCATTGGCTTCATTAGTTCCAATGGAGAGATCTCACAGGTATCACAAGAGAAAGGAGGGTAACGAGGATTGATTCTTTTCTTCTTTAGATTTTTGTTTAGGCTGTTGAGGATATCTTTTGGAATGGCGGGAATAGTTAGGGTCATTAATAGGGGGGAGAGGGCCTTCAAAAGGGCATTGATAAGAGAAGGCCTTTCCCAAGAAGTAGTTGAAAGACTAATGGAGGAATTTTCCTTACGCAAGATATTTAACTTCCAAAGGTTCCTCAGGTAACATGCCGTTTACTCCATTTCACCTGGGACCAGCACTTCTACTATCCTACCTAATACCCTACCTTGACGTGTGGACGTTCTTAATAGCCAACGTTATAGTTGACTTTGAGCCCTTCCTTGTCCTCTCGTTCAACTTGGATTTAAAATATGGGTATCCCGTGCATGGCTTCTTTCACACTTATATTGGGGGAGGAATTGTAGCCTTTATTTTGGCCCATGCGATGGCTTTCATCTATAAAATTACGGGAAGGAACTATGATATGGAAAGGCTGAGAATAACAGCCCTGTCTGGAGTTTTCCTCCACATAACACTTGACTCGATAATGCACCCCGATGTGAAGCCCTTCTTTCCCTTTGGCTTTAGTCCCCTCTATGGTGCTACTTATGAGTTTAACATTTACATGTTTTGTGCCTTTTCGTTCTTAGCTTGGCTAATTCTCAAGTTCTTTATCCGCTCCTCTATCGAGGGATGAGAGTAGATGACATCGAACCATTTTGGCGTCTTTACCGGAATTTCACCGTACTCGCTTATCTTCTTCAGGGCCTTTATCATCGCATCGGCCCCAACCAGCTCGGCCGCGAATTCATCAGCCTCTAACTCACACTTGAGGTTGAACCTTGTGAGCCTGTAGAGAACACCACCTACAAGAACTACAAAGGAGAGCACGACACATATCGTCAGAATGGCCTCTGGAAGCTTATCTCCAATCTTGAGGAGGACTGTCATCGGGAGTATAGGAAGAATCGAGAGAGTGTAGCCCTTGAGCATGTGCCTCTTCTTAACGTGGCCTAGCTCGTGCGCTATAATCGCAAGTAGTTCATCCCTCTCCAGATGTTCTACCGCACCTTTAGTCACGAATATTGTTTTCCCCCTGGCCCCAGTCACGAGTGCATTTATTTCCTCGTCCTCGATGAGGTATACTCCATCAACTTTAACACCAGCTCTCCTGCAGAGCTCCTCTACCTCCCTCTTAAGTTCTCCTTCGAGGAGCTTACCCTTCTCGACACGCCTGAGCACGCGGGAGAAGGCCTCTGCAACGGCAAGCATCAGGGCTAAGAGAACGATAATCCTAAACTCCAGGGGGAACAGGGCTGGGATTACCACGAATGCCAATGCGAGTAGGAAGACCACCCCCGACGCGAGGAGGAATGCCTTTAGGAGGTTCGTTTTGGTGGAGCCTTCAACTTCCTCTCTCATGAGATCCGCGATAACTATGGAGGCAAGTATTGATATATTAACAGGTGAGAATAGGACTATCTTGTCAAGAGGTTCTTTGAATCTGCTAACGAAGTCAAAGAACCCTAAAACTCCTGTAAGCATGAAAAGTGCCAGCGTTATAAAAAGTCCAATGAAAATGGCTCTCTCAATTCTAATGAATCTTTCCTGCTTTTCTAATTTTCTTGTCCTTCTTCCCTCTATCACAACAAACAATGGGGATGCAATAATTGATAGCAGCAGTAATACCTCCCACACGAGAGTGCATTAAAAGTTGAGAATTAAAAAGGCTTTCCCAGGATGGTTCGTCTATATATCAATCACGAGCCCAGAAACGTCCTCTACTATTTCCTTGAATCTTTGGAAGTCAATAATCGCGGAGTTTACCATCCTCCTGAGTATCTCGTAAAAGTCCTCACCAAGTTTTTGATGGAGATCATGGAGGATTAGGGTACCTTTCGTATAGGATAACTCTGATAGTCCCAGCTTCCCCCACTCTGAGGGTTTTAGCTTTTCTGCCTCTGGGAATCTCCCAAGTACTGCCTCATAATCCCTCCGAAGGTTTTCTATGAATGAGTTAAATGCTTCTTCTCCATGAATTTCCCTAATTGCTAAGGCTGTGAGGTAATTAGCAAAGGCCTCATCAAAGAACCTGCTTAGGTGGGCCTCTGGAGTTACTCTAGGATTCCAGAGGTGAGCGAGCTCGTGGTAGAGGTTCGCAGGAATCTCCCTCCTTAATGAACTCCCTGAGACAAGGGCATAGCCCTTTCCTGCCTGACCACCATAATTTTCGGGAGTTTCAATAACCGTGTACTTCGCTGTTTTCTTGCCGAGAATTGATGAGTAGAATTCATATGCCCTCCTTAACAGATCAAGCGTCCTCTCGATTCCCTTCGTGCTCAGGACGAAGAGGCGGAATTGTTCACCCTCTATCACGTGGAACGGGGCTATCGCAATGTCGAGCCTATTGGTTCCCTCAATTATCAAGCGATTATCCCTAATTTCGCCGCCAAATGCTATCGTCAAATCATCTGGAACTCCTCCTATATCTATTTCCGCGTTAAATTCGGAGCTCACAACGGACTTAACAAGGCTCTCAAAGGCAGGCTCCGCTGGAATCGGATAAAACAGTGAATCAGTTCTGAGGAGTGTATATTCTCGGTTTATCGAGTCTTTGAGGTATGGAAGAACACTTTCATAGCTCTCCAGCTTTCCAGAATATATTAGCTCGAGATTATTCGCGGGTTCTTCAAGCTTAACAACACTCACCTTGAATTTCTCAAATCCTTGAATTCCCTTGAGTTCCTGGGATAATTCCCTGTTTGCCTCCTCCACTTTGAGGCCTTTATTGAGTATGAAGGTTTTTACACTCTCCCTTAGGTTTATTTCTATACTCCCTTCAAGACTTCCAGTGTTGAAGTTTAAGTTTAGGGCTAGCTTGAGATTCTCAATCATTCTTAGGCCTCCTTATGCTTTTCTCCGAATGACTCTCCTCTTCTGCTTAGTGTTTTCAGCTTGAATTGATTACTACCCTGAACCATAGTTCATCTCTGAACCTAATCTTACTCTCTTAAGTTTTAAATATTGCCCACATCTAAGCTTAATAAAATCCCTTAATTAGTGTCCAGAGGAAATCGCTCTCCTGTATCACAATATAGCCTTTGGGCTTTAGGACTCTCCTAACTTCCTGCAAAATCTTATCAAGATCCCAAATGCTGAAGTGAGCTAGAGGGTAGCCAAGTAGTGCAACGAGATCGAATGTGTTTTCTTCAAATTCCTCGCATCCATAACATAAAATTCAGTGTTTGATCCTCGCTTTTTAGCTAACTCCCTAGCCCGTTCAATTGCTTTTTCCTTGAACATCTATGCCAACGACTTTGAAGCCTATTTCCTCCAATACAAAGCTACTCAACCCAGCGTTGCAACCGATATCTAAGGCTTTTCCTCTTTTAATGGGAAGGTGTTCTAACAGTAACTCTTTAAGCTCCTCAAATCTTTTCTGACCTCTTTCACTTTCGATATCATACTCATCTCGAGTCTTTTCGTAGAGGGGTGCGTCGGTATACCCGAGATTTCTGAACATAGAATCACCCCGTTTTAAACCTTAAAATGCCTTGAAAGATCGACTTTAAAACTTTTGCACTAAATTCCCAAATCATAGGAGATTTAAACTCTCCTTTCAAGAGTAGGCTGGTGGTGTCAGGTGGAAACTCTCAATTACTTCTATTTAAGAGCCCTTGAGGCTTTTAGAAAGGCTGGAGGGACAGATAAGGAATTTAAATGGTTTGTTGGAGTTAGGCTCGTCTGGTATCCCGTTTACAGGAATGAGATAAGGTTAAGGCTGAGGCTTGCTGAAGAGATCGTCAAAAGGTCTGAAGGGAGGATTCTGGATGTTGGTTCTGGTTCGGGATTCCTTGCTCTCGAGCTCTCAAGGAAAGGGGAAGTTGTCGGCATTGAAAGGGAAGAGGGACTCTTTGAGTTCCTGAAGAGCCTTGAGAATGACAGGCTGAGGTTCCTTAACATTGACTTTCTGAAAGATGACATCGAAGGGAAGTTTGATACGATAGTGTTTTCATACATCCTCCATGACTTCGAGCCGAAGCCCTTCCTCGAAAAAGCCCTCAAGTTACTGGAGCAGGATGGCAAGATAATAATTGGGGATTTTGATGTGAACGACCTTAAAAACAAAATCAGGGAATTTGCAAAAGAAAACAAACTGGAGATCACGGATGAAATGACGCTTGGAAAGGCCAAAACCCACGGAAATGTGCATGATGCATTTTTAATGGTTTTAAGGCTTCCCCTTTCCTCCAGTTTCCATCGATGAGCTTATTATCTCCTCATACTCCTCCTTTGATAACACTTGAGGCTCGTACTTTACTCCCCTGCTCTCCAGTAATTTAACGAATGACCTGAGGTGGTTCCTGCTTCCCTTCATCAAATTTTCATAGACTGCAATTGTGTCCACCTTGTTAGTCTGGGCTATCCTCTCCTGCAAGTCAACGTATGTTGGTTTCCTCTATGAGCGCGCCAACCTTGAGTGCATCTATCTCGCTCTTCATTCCCTCCTCTATGAGCTTGTTGTACAGCTCTTGCAACTCTGGATTCTTGAAGTCTCCAATGCCTTCGTCTTTCGTTGGGTCTGGAATGTTGTACTTCTTCAATAACAGTCTTACTGCATTAAGGTGGATGCTTTCGTTGTTTTCAATGTTCCTGAAAATTTTAAGTCCCCACTTTTCGTACAGCTTCGTGTATATATCGTGGGCTAGCTTATCCTCCTCGACCATATATAGTAGTCCATCCTTTTCTTCTTGAGTAATTTCCCTGCTGGTAAGGAATTTATGTACGATTTTAAATCCTGGGTGTTTATGTTTCCACTCTCGTCTATCGTTACTGGGATTTCTTCTGTCTAGGTTTGAGTTGTTGATGAAGTGCTTATATATCCCGCACTGAACAAAACCAAAACTCCCACTAGCAGTATTAAAATCCTCTCCATTTCGATCACTAATATGTAACTCTAATATTGCATATGTCTTCTGTTATTTAAACTTTTTCAATCAGCACTTAAAATCCTCATCATCGTTCAGCGCTGCGCGGGTTCATCATCAAACTCCTTTAACATATTTGAGGTTAAAAATTTTCATTAGATTTTTAAGTAGTTGGCCATATTACAATTATGGCATGTGTATTGAGAGCTATAACATAAAAGGAACTAAAACACTACTTGTTATAAGATCAGTATGGACTCAATTAGTTGATTAAGGAAATGGGAACATTAAGAAGCGTAGCTTTCCTTGTTTAAGGGGTGGAGGGGGTATTGGGAGAATTACAAGCTGATGAGGAGCGTCATGATATCTAGAATGGAAAATTGTCATGGGGTGGAGTAAATGGAACGAAGAACGCTAGCCAAGAACGCAAAGTCCCTGCTTTACTGGGGTTCAATTCTCTCACTATTCTCACTTATCCCTATTATAGGTAGCTTGCTGGGGTTAATTGGTGTTATATTGTATTTTGTAGGACTCTATGAATGGAAGGACGTTGACGACAGGCCCTTTACATTGGGAATAGTTCAACTAATCCTGGGCTTATTCTACGTGGTTCTATTAATAATAGGCATGGAAAGTGGGTTCTTCTCAACTTTGAGCTTCTCAAAGGCCTTCTATATAGGGTTACTCTATACCTACCCGTTAACGGCAATAGTTACCATGCTCACAAGGTATCAGGTGCAGTACTTTTATGAGGCGACCGAAGAGGAGAGTTTCTTAACTGCAAAAAAGCTATATCTTGTTGGAATTCTGACGTTTCCTTTTATAGTTGGTATTTTTATAGGATTTGCAGGGAGGATATTTGAGATTATTGGTTACAGTCACATGACTGACACTCCAAAAGTTCTAAAGGGAAGGGAATTTGGTATAGATATCAGGCAAATGGGGGCAATTTTTGTGTACGCCTTAGTCTTGTCGCTCCTCATAATTCACGTGATGATTCCTCGTTACGATATCACATTAAGGAAAGGAAAAGTCGAGGTCTTCATTAAGAAAGGGGAAGTATATGACGTCAAGGTTGTATATCATGGGAGGTGCTGGGGTTCATGTATAAAAGAGATCTCAGTTGATGGAAAGGTTGTTTACTGGGGTAACTCGTATTCTTATGTGAATGACAAGCAGATAGTTACGTTGAAGATATCTGCCAATTCCTCCATGCTCACTATTAATGCCCAAGACGGGGTTTACACATTTTCCCTAAGCTAGTCCTATCAAGGTTATTCCAAGGGTTGTCAGAACTAATGAAACAGCAAGCCTCTTCGTGAATCTCTCTTTTAGGAACGCTACCGCCATCAGAGCTGCCATTACTGGACTTGATTCTGTAACTGGAGTTGCTATGCTTGAACTAACTAGGCTTATCGACTTTATGAAGAAGTACTGGCCCAAGATAGTTCCGAGGACAGTGATAACAACGACGAGCCCCCAATCTTTAGCGTTCATTATCCTAATATCTTCCCTGACGGTAGATGCAAATACCAGGGCTCCTAAAGCTCCGGAGCTTATCCTGAGCCCCGTTATTAAAACGGCCGATTCTCCATGAACTAGCCAGTCCGTTATTAAAACTGCAACGGTCCACAATACTTCCGCAGCTACGACGAATGCAATGCCCTTCCAGGTCATTTCCTTATTGTCCATAGCCTCGCTTACGAGTATTGTGACTGCGATGACTATTAGACCCGCTCCAGTTGCTATGGAGGCATTTAATGGTCTATTTAGTAGGTAATGGGCGAGAACCATAGTTAGTATTGGGTGTGGAGTTACGAGGATGCTGGCCCTTGACACGCCTATTATGTTCATGCCCTCCAAGAACAGCCAGTCAGCTATTGTGAACCCTATTATTCCTGAAACTATTACTATGGCCCACCATTCCAAGTTTTTGTGAGGTATAAGGTTAAGGGAGAATAGGAGGGGAATGTAAAATGCCGAGCTTATAAATAGCCTAAGGGTATTTAAGCTGACCGGATTAACCTTTGCCATGGAGATTTTAGAGAGCACCGAAGTCAGTGCCCACATGAATGCTGCCCCTAGGGCCAATCCAACTCCTAGAATTAAGTCCATGCCTTAACGTTATCATATTGATTTTAAAACTTTGTTCAAGGCAAATGGGAGGAACGTCAAATGGGGAGGCTTTATGAAGCCTACATAGACTTGAAGTTCCTTCTTAACAGGGGTTATAGAAAGTCTTCGGCCCTTGAATTCGTGACTAACCACTACAGACTCCCCGCGGAGGGGAGGTACTTTCTGGCGAGGTGCGTGTTTCCGGACACTTGGATTACTGAGGTTTATGAGAAGAGGGCTAGAAGCGCGGAGGGTGCAATTCTGGGAGTTGATGGGTTCAACGTTCTAATAACACTCGAATCCCTCTTAGATGGAGTTGCAATAAGATGTGAGGATTCTCTGATAAGGGACATCAAGTATCAGAAAAAGTATAGGGTAAACGAGCGGACTTGGGAAGTCCTTAGGCTGATGGTTCGTTCGATAAAACTTGTAGAACCTAAAGGGGTCGTAATCTTTTATGGCAAGTCAATCCCCAAGAGTGGCCAAGTAAAGAAGGCAACCCAGGAATTGCTGGAAGAGTTCTCAGTTAATGGTCGTGCTGAGCTGGTGAAAAGTCCTGACTTTGAGCTGAAGAAGTTTGAATACGTCGCAACGGCTGACACGGGAATAATAGAAAAAGTTAGCCATGTGATTGATCTCGTAGATAGTGCTTCAGCTTTGGTTGGAATCAAACCAATGGAGTTTAAAGTCGCGTTGAGGATGTTCGACGAAAAGCTTAAATAGTTAAGCGGATAGTCGAAGCCATGCTTAGGCCTCAACCAATGCTCTTCAGGAAATTTGAAATAAAGTTTGAGAACTGGGAGGAAGAGGAGAAGGAAAAACCAAAGGTTCGCCTCATAACTAACGTGAAGAGAGTTCAGCTCTCATGACGTAGAGTTCCTCGAAGAATAGCTTCTTCTTTGCAATCACCTTAGTGAAGAATCCCCTCTTTTGAGCCACCTCTGTGGGGTTTGGCTTTGTCAGTGAACTGTAGACTAGGAGTATCCTTCCCTGGGGCTTTAAAAAATCGGTAACCTGGTCGAAAAACCTTACTATGACTTCTCCTCCCTGGGGGCCTCCTATTAGGGCCTTATCTATATCTCCCCTAATTTCATAGTCCTCCCCTGGGAGGTATGGGGGATTAAACACTATAAGGTCAAATTGGCCTCTTAAGTTCTCAAATAAGTTACTCACCACAAATATTGCATTGTCTATTCTATTAATTTTTGAGTTCTTCCAAGCGAGTTCTACTGCTTCCTTTGAGATGTCAGCTCCAATTACGAACTTTGCTCTTTTTGCTACAAGAAGGGCTAGTATTCCGGTTCCAGTCCCCATGTCGAGCACTATATCTTGGGGCCTAACTTCTTTAGCTAGGACTTCTGCAAGCAGGAATGTATCCTCAGCCGGCTCATAAACGTCTTCTGAAGTCTCGATTCTGAGGCCCATATAATGGATTGCCATAAGAATAGCAATGGAAGAATTCTGGCGCCCGGGCCGGGATTTGAACCCGGGTCGCGGGAGTGACAGTCCCGCATGATAGGCCGGGCTACACCACCCGGGCGCTTTAGCGGCCGGCGGCGTCCCCGGCTTCCCGCCCCCTCTCGGAGGGCAGTACAACCGGGATCGCTGGGGGGCTTAACTTCCGGGTTCGAAATGAGACCGGGTGTAGCCCCCCCGCTATGGCCGCCGTGCCGATTTCTCATCAATCCATTCGCTTTAAAAAATTTTCGGTCTCATAATGTTGAGATCTTCCTCATGGCCTCAATCAATTCACCAAATTTGCCAAAGCTTAGAACTTCATCTTCAACTGGGATGATAACTTCGAGTTGCGTGATGTCAACGTTCTTTAGAATTGGAGATATTGGCTCGTTTAGCGTTAAATCATTCCCATAAGCCCAGGGACTGAATGCAGGTAAAACTATGATGTTTTCTCCCCTTAAAAAAGCTGGAACTTTTACTGTTGCTCCCACCTCATCCCTCAGCCTTATTGCAGGATGCTCATGACCTATTATAACCCTTTTACATTCGCACTCTTCGTGCCCATGCACTATCGTCCATCCCTCAACTTCAGCCCTCTCAACTACCTCCACCCCAAACTTCCTTATCCAATTGATTCCTGTGTCGTGGTTCCCTCTAACCACGATGACTTCACTGAACTCTCTGAGGATGCTCTCCAGAAATGTTGATATCTCAATGAACTCTCTTCGCTCTGGAACGAAGGAGTGCTTTAGGTCTCCGTCTATTATAAGCTTCTCAACTCCATATTTCTTTCCAATACTTAAGATCTGGCTAATTACATCCCTCAAAAGCTTTGGAACGTACTTTCCCTCCTTAACTAAGGCCTCTTCAAATCCTATATGTAGGTCGGCTATTATCAGGTAGTCCCCCAGGATTACGCCTTTCTCCGGGATTATCCTTGGTTGCATTTTATCCACCTTTCTAAATCCTTAAGAACTTCAAGCTGATCCTCGGTCTCAACGGCACTCGGTTTAAGCAATCTGACCTTCCTAAGAGATTCTCTAAGGCTTAATCCATGCCTGTACATCAACCAAGCCACAGCTACAGTTCC
The DNA here is from genome assembly GCF_041647995.1 of Pyrococcus kukulkanii. Taxonomy (NCBI): domain Archaea; kingdom Methanobacteriati; phylum Methanobacteriota; class Thermococci; order Thermococcales; family Thermococcaceae; genus Pyrococcus; species Pyrococcus kukulkanii. The sequence continues at coordinate 356,367 of NZ_JARRIB010000001.1, read as the reverse complement.
ACTCCTTCCGCTTCCTCCGTAGCAGTGGATGAACACCTTCTTCCCTTCCCTCACCTTCTCCTCTATCCACCTTAAAATATCAATGAGCTGATCTAATGATGGTGCCGTAAAGTCGGGAATGGGAGAGTGCAAAACGTCTCCATCTTTAAGCATCTCAAGATCATAAGCCAACTCAAAGTCCTCCACCAAAATCACGAAAGCATCAAACTCCTCCTTCAGTTCATCTATTTCATCTGGATAGGGCATCCTTCCAAATGCCACGTTGTCATCAATGAACCTTACCTGCATGGTTCTCCCTGAATTTCGCTTCATAAAAACTCTCTTAAGCTTTTGTCTTCATGTTTTCACGGTGATAATATGAAGAGGATAGGCATTATCGGGGGAACAACACCAGAGTCAACCTGTTATTATTACAGGAAGTACATAGAGATAAGCAGGGAGAAGTTCGAGAAGTACGTTTACCCTGAGCTGATAATCTACTCAATAAACTTCAAGGAGTTCTTCCAGAACCCTGAAGGCTGGGAGGGTAGGAAGAGAATTCTCATAAACGCGGCAAAGGCTCTTGAGAGGGCTGGAGCTGAGCTTATAGCTTTCTCCGCAAATACCCCCCACATAGTGTTTGATGACGTTCAGAAAGAGGTAAACGTTCCGATGGTGAGCATAATAGATGCGGTGGCTGAAGAAGTCAAAAGGAGGGGCGTGAAGAAGGTTCTTTTGCTTGGAACTAAGACTACGATGACGGCTGACTTCTACATAAACGCCCTGAAGGAGAAGGGGGTTGAAGTTGTTGTCCCAAACGACGAGGAGAAGGAAGAGCTGAACAGGATAATCTTTGAAGAGCTGGCCTTTGAGAACCTCAAGAGCAAAGACTGGATAGTTAACCTCATCGAGAAGTACGCTAAGGAGGAAGGCATCGAGGGAGTAATCCTGGGGTGTACCGAGCTACCGCTGGCAATAAAGCAGGGTGATGTAAGCATTGAGGTCTTTGATTCCGCTGAGATCCACATGAGGAAGCTCATTGAATTGGCTTCCCAGGATTAACTTTTGTCAATTTTGGCCTTTCATACCCTCTTTGTCATATATACAGGAACAGTTATCTAAGGGTTTAAAAAGGGCACAATGTTGATGTTTAGTGGTGGTTGGGTGATGTCACGCCAATGGGTAATGCCTTCTCGATGTCCATAGCTGAGGATGAAGTGAAAGTTCTTAGGAAGCTACTTTTAAGGGCCCTTAATCAAAATCAGAGGCTTATACTCCAAAGCATAAACGGCAAGCATAGGTCGCTGAACGCGCTTTTAGAAGAGCTGAGCAGGAAAGAGAGGAAATCACTCTCTACCCTCAAACTTAATGCAAGGATACTCAAAGAGTTAGGCCTAATTGAATACGGCACAAAAGAAAATCCAAAGCCTGTTACCCTCACGGAGGAGGGTAGATTTGTTCTTAAACTCTTAGAAGGGTCATGAGTATAAATATATTAGGTTCGCAAGCTGCAACTGAAATCCGCTGAATATATAAGTCAGACACTCCTAAAGTTAACTTGGTGGTCTCATGAAGAAAGTGGCCTTATTAGTTGTTGGTCTCTTCCTTGTTGCAATAGTTAGCGGGTGTATTGGAGGTGGAACAACGACCACTGGAGGACCAACCACAACTGAAAAAAGCACGTCAACCCAGGAGCAAACCCAAACTCAAGAACAGACTCAAACTCAACAGACAAAAAAGGTAAAGGTAGCTATTCTCTTTGACGTTGGAGGTAGGGGTGACTTAAGCTTTAACGATATGGCGTACCTTGGGGCTGAAAGGGCGAAGAAGGAGCTCGGCGTCGAAGTAGAATACATGACCCCAAAGTCAGTAAATGACATGGTTCCTCTCCTCGAGCAACTTGCTCAGAGCGGGGAATATGATCTTCTCGTTCTCGTTGGCTTCCTTTGGACTGATCCACTAAACAAGGTCGCCGACAAATATCCTGATCAGAAGTTCGCATTGATAGATTCAACTACCGGAAAGGTAAGGCCAAATGAAGTCGATATACTGTTCAGGGAGCAGGAAGTTGCTGCCCTAATGGGCGTGATTGCCTCGGGAATGGCCTACGAACTTGGTGGCGATACTATTGGTGCGGTTGCTGGAATGGATATTCCCCCGCTTTGGAAGTTCCACATTGGTTACCTCTTCGGGGCTAAGTACTTTGAGAAGAAGACTGGAAAGCCAGTAAAGTTACTTTGGCAGTACACTGGAACGTTTGGAGATACTCAGGTTGGATACAACACGGCGATGCAACTCCTTCAGCAGGGTGCAAAGGTTCTCTATGGATTAGCTGGTTTAACTCACGTTGGAATGTTTAACGCTATAATTGACTGGAACGAGCAGGGCAAGGGTAAGGCCCTCGCAATGGGTCAGGATGCTAGTCAAGAATGGTACGCACCAAAGTACATTCCGATAAGCGGTGCAAAGAGAGTTGATGTGGCCGTGTACGATGCCATAAAGATGGTCGTGGATGGTACTTGGAAGGGCGGAATAATAACCCTTGGGCTCAAGGAAAACGGGGTTGGCTATTGGGATCTTGAGGGGGTTAGGCAGTTTGCGGAATTCGCGGCTGAGGCAGGGAAGCTTAAGGGAATGACTCCAGATGACGTCGTTAGGATCGTTAAGGAGGAAAGGGAGAAGTACATCAAGCCGAACGTTTGGGATATCGTCAATGAACTTGCAGAGAAGATAAAGAATGGTGAGATAGTCTTTAAGACCCCGAAGACTCATGAGGAGTACGAGCAGATCATTAAGGAGCTTCAAAAGGGTAACTTAAATGCGGCCCTTGAGAAGGGTTCCGTTGAGTGACCTAAGCTTTTTATCCTCTCTCTTCTTTTTACCCTCAGGTGCATCCCATGCATGCCGTTGAGATGAGGGATATCGTTAAGGTTTATCCCGATGGTGTCGTTGCCTTAAAGGGTGTCAACTTAACAGTAGAACAGGGAGAGATCCATGGTCTTCTTGGGGAAAATGGGGCAGGTAAGTCCACGCTTATGAGGATTCTCTATGGAGAAATAAAGCCTACAAGAGGCACGATAAAAATATTTGGAGAGGAAGTTAACTTTACTGGGCCCTGGGATGCCATAAAAAAAGGTATTGCAATGGTCTACCAGCACTTCACACTTGTTCCAACTTTTACGGTTCTCGAGAACTTGTACTTGGCAATGCTTTCCCTAAATCCAAAGGTTACAATAGACGAAGTTGAAAAGATGGCAAAAGAAAAAATGAAGGAGTTAAACTTTGAAGTTCCCCTTAATGAAGTCGTTGAAGAACTCCCGGTTGGCGTTCAACAAAGGGTTGAGATACTAAAGGCCCTCCTTTCAAATGCTAAGATCTTGATCTTGGATGAACCTACCTCCGTTTTGACACCGATAGAGACCGAGGATCTCTTTAGGACACTAAGGAAGCTTAAGGAAAGCGGAATAACGGTGATTTTTATCACCCATAAACTCAGAGAAGTAAAGGAGATAACGGATAGAGTTACCGTGCTGAGGAGGGGAGAAGTCGTTGGCGTTGCCGAAACATCAAAGGTTTCTGAGAGGGATCTCGCTAGAATGATGGTTCAGAGAGACGTTGTAATGGAGATAACTAAGAAGCCCCCAACCCCAGGAGAAGTCCTTCTTAAGGTTGAGGACCTTTGGGTGAAGGATGATAGGGGATTAGATGCAGTGAAAGGTGTTTCGTTAGAGGTCAGGGCTGGGGAGATAGTTGGAATAGCTGGGGTTCAAGGAAATGGTCAGAGGGAACTCGCCGAGGCATTGGCCGGAATAAGGGTTGCGGAAAAGGGTAAGATTACCCTTTTAGGTGAGGATATAACTAATCTCCCGGCCGATGAAAGGTATAAATTAGGGCTGGCTTACGTTCCAGATTCAAGGAAGGTTGGTCTCGTGTACGATATGAACATAGTTGAGAACGTCGTCCTAACGAACCTCGATAGGGTGACATCTACAAGGAGGATTCTCTGGAGAAAGGCTTCCGAATTAGCGGGACGGATAGTTAAGGAGTTTGAAGTGCTAGTTCCTTCCTTGAATACTCCGGTTAAGCATCTGAGCGGAGGTAATCAGCAGAAGATAATGGTTGGTAGGGAAATCATTAGAGAGCCTAAGGTCTTCATAGTCTCTGAACCCACCCAGGGACTTGACGTAGGGGCTACTGAATTCATTAGGAAAACGATATTAAAGTTGAGGGATGAAGGCAAGGCCATTCTGCTTATCTCTACGGACCTTGACGAGATACTTCAATTGAGCGATAAGATAGCCGTTATCTACGAGGGTAGGATAATGGCTTTTGATAAGAGTGAAGAGTTCACGCTTGAAAAACTTGGGCTCCTAATGGGTGGTGTCAATGTCAAGGCATGAGGTAATCATTGAGGTTTCAATTTCGCTCCTAATCGCGTTTGCCACTGGTGCATTAGTTTTGGCAATCCTAGGCTTTAACCCCGGTGAAGTGTATTCAGTCTTGTTCAAGTATGGATATAGCAACTTGAACTACCTCTTGAGCAAGAGTGCTCCCTATATAATGACTGGTTTAGCCTTCTCAATTCCAGCCATTGCAGGGGTTTTTAACATAGGTGGGGAAAGTCAGCTATATGTTGGGGCCTTCTTGGGACTGTTAACTGCGTACTACACTGGGAATCCTATATTGGCCTTGATAGTTGGAGCATTAGCTGGGGGAGCATTAGCACTTTTTATAGCTTTATTAAGAGTTTATAGGGGGATAAATGAGGTAATAACGGCGATAATGGTTAACTGGATATTCTATTACCTCCTCGCATATCTGATAGCTGGTAAGTTCTACAATCCCCAGTACTCTCATGAATCCGTTCCCGTCCCTCCAAGCGCAAGGATACCATCGCTTGCGACCTTCGTCATAGCAGTTGCCGTAGCGCTGGCTTATTACTATCTGCTGTACTTCACTGACCTTGGTTATAAACTGAGGGTCTCCGGAATATCCCCCGCATCGGCAAGATACGCTGGCTTTGAGCCTGCAAAGTCGGTTCTAACGTCGATGTTACTTGCGGGAATCGCTGCGGGACTTGGAGGTGCTCTTTTGGTTCTTGGCATAACGTACAGCATAGATGACACCTTAACCGCTATTTACGGAATAGGTTTCATGGGAATTGGGATAGGTCTCCTGGGGAGGAATCATCCAATTGGGATAATATTCTCCTCAATATTTATGTCCGGCCTCGTGATAGGAGGACAGTGGGTGGAACTTAAGACGGGAGCCCCTCCAGAACTTGCCGATACGTTAATAGGTGTCATAGTTATCGCGTTGGCCGTTCCTTATGCCTACTCTATGCTTGTGAGAAAGATTAGGAGGGAAGCAAAATGATCGGTGACATCCTTAACATCCTCTCAAACACGCTCTTTTCGATGGTTCCCCTAACTTTGGCTGCGGTGGGTGAGATAATAACTGAAAAGGCAGGGGTTGTTAACATTGGGCTTGAGGGTATATTCATGCTTTCCGCGTTCACATCCACGGTTGTCACGTTTTATACAGGAAATCCTTACCTTGGCCTGCTCCTTGGTTTATTGGTTGGAGCCTTGGCTGGCGTGTTGCATGGGGTGATAAGTGTTTACCTTAAGGGTGACCAGATAATCGCTGGCGTTGGTTTCAATTCCTTCGCCTATGGAATTAGTCTCCTCTCATTGGTTGCATTATGGCATGGCCATGGTTCATCTCCAAGGGTTAATAAAATCGTAACGCTGTCATTTGGCGACTTTTCATTTTCTCCCCTTGCCGTTGTGGCGATATTGGTAGGAATCCTAGCATGGTGGTGGCTTGAAAAAACGCCTAGCGGTTTGAAACTTAGAGCTTGTGGTGAAGATCCCAAGGCCGCAGAGGCGATGGGAGTGAACGTTTACAGGACAAGATTTTACGCCACGGTAATTGGAGGGGCACTTACGGGACTGGGCGGAGCATACTTAGTGGTTGGTTGGATCGGACAGTTCACCAAGTTCATTTCTGCTGGAAGGGGCTTTATAGCCTTGGCGAACGTTGCATTTAGTAACTGGAATCCATTAATGGCGATAGTTGGTGGTTTGATCTTTGGCTTCTTCGATGCCTTATCGATATACATCCCAATAAAGATCCAGGGGATGACTGGAAGGGTAATAACGGCAGAATCAAACCTCTTCAGAACGATTCCTTATGTGGCCACGTTGGTAATAGTAGCGATAATAATGAAGAAAGTTAAGACCCCAAGAGCCCTTGGAAAACCGTACATCAAGGAGTAAGCTGAACTTTTATTTCTTCCCTATTAAAACTCTTTTTAAACGCCTCAACACCATCATCAAGCTTGAAAGTTGAGGTAATCAGAGGTTTGACCTTAATCATGCCTGATCTTATAAGGTCAATTGCCTTCTCAAATGGTCCACACCTGCTCCCTACTATCCTAACCTCTTTAACAACCATGAGGGTGTAGTCGAAGCTTACCTGAGCTCCATGAGTGGACTTAGCTGCGATAACTCCCCTTGGCCTCACAAGCTCCAAGGCCAAGTTAAGGGCATTAGGGCTTCCTGTGGCCTCCACCACGTAGTCAAACCCCTGTCCTTCTGGCGTTTTGCTCTTCGCGTATTCCCTTGCCTCCTCAACCGTAATGACATCAACGAACTTCTCCGCTATCTTCCTTTTCGGGGAATCTTCCCTTGCTATTGCAACGACGTTAGGAGTTATCAGCCTGATAAGTTGGGCAGAGAGAAGACCTATGGTTCCTACTCCCAGGATGGCAACCCTATCCGAGGGTTTTAGCGGTTGCATTTCGAGCATCTCAACTACCGCGGCCAAGGGCTCAACAAAAGCCCCCTCTCCCCAGGATAAACCTTCTATGCTGTGAAGGAGGTGAGGTTTAGTCAGAACATACTCCGCCATTCCACCATCAATGCTGATCCCTATTGTTTCCCTGTACGGGCAGTGTGTAGGCATTCCGTGTTTACAATACCAGCACTTCTCGCAGTTGACGTTTATTTCAGTTGTGACTTTCATCCCTTCGAGGTGCTCCATTCCTGGGGCCTCGTCAACTATTCCGGCGATCTCATGTCCAGGAATAAGGGGTAACTTTGGTGGAACGTACGTTCCCTTGTAGAAAGCCTTGTCTGTTCCGCAGATCCCTGCCCTCTTTACTCGGATTCTAACCCACCCTTTATCGGGAGCTGGATCCTCAACTTCTTCAAGCTTTATCTCCCCCGGTTTATGGAGAACGAGAGCTTTCATTTTACCACCTTCATTTCGAGGCCTTCCTCTTCAAGGTTTATCGATTTAAGGACTTTGACAGTTCCATCGCCTTCTACCCTTAAGACCCTTGTAGCTATCTCCTCAAAGAGCGCAAGGTACCTTTTCTCAGTCAGTTCATAGTTCATGAAGACGAATGCAGTCCTTAGAGGATTGCCTATGAGCGTTGTTGGTACTGCGAGAACTTCGTTGAGAAGGTAGGGATCATAATCGTACCTTGCGAGGAGCTTTTCATGGTTTAATGTAACTGCTATCGCTCCTGGGACTTCTTTGTAAGTTGATACAAGTGTCTTGAAGAAGTTTATCATTAAAACTACTGGATCCTTGTACGGATCCATATCGAGTATTATTTTGCCCCACCTAGAGGAACCACCAACTTTAATTCTTTTTATCTTCTCCGTGGGGATTTCTTTACCTGAGAATTTTAACCATCTAATCACGTGAAGTCCAGAGTCAAGAAAGTCAGTTACCACAAGCCTTTCCCATCTTCCTTCCCCGATTTTGTAGAATACCTCTGGGTAGGGGGATAGTGAGGAGTACTCCACTAATACTATCTCTCCAGGTTTGGCTAATCTAACGTACTCCTCAATCTCCATTCTTTATCACCTAACGAGCACGTTTTGGTATTTGTCTATCCTCAAAACGCAGTCTGCAACCTCTTCGAGCCCCTTCCTGAAGTATGTTGACGATGCACCTATGTTGAGAAAGAGAAATGCAACTCTCCCTGACTCTTGTAAGTGCCTCCTTCCTATCACTTCAAAGTACGCTTCGATCTTTGTAATGTCTGGCTTTATCTGATTCAAGAACTTGTGAAGGCCCAGGATGATTAGCATTTTCCTCTTCTCGCTTGAAATTTTCTTGTAGATCTCCCAGTACTTGCCGATGTGATGCGTAAAGTCCTCAAACTCATCTATCTTTCCAATTAGCTCTCCAACAGTTACCCTTCCTCCTTCTTTAATTACTTTCAAATCATCCGCTTCAATTTCAAATCCTTGCAATTTAAGTTGCTGGATAAACACCTGGAGGGAATCTTTGATGTCTACAACTACTGGTGTTACATCTTTTCCCTTGAAGAACCTGAGTACCTCAAGAAAAGCTCTTTCAGGATGGTCACTTGGTTGGTATTCGATGAGAATCATGCCCTCATTAAGACTCTCAAGGAATTCCCTAAGTCTCATTTTCTGGCATCCCTCCTCATATGATTAATTGCTTTGGACTTTAAATATTTTCCAAGGTAATATGAGACATACAAATAATCTGAAAAGGGATAAAGCTAGTTGTCTATTATATATGTTCTAATTTTGAGGACTTTAAAATCATTAAGTGGAGTTTAGAACCCTTGTTGACAGTATCTTTGACTTTTTAGTTGCCGCATCTATTGCCTTCATTATTGCCGTCCTTATCTTCCCTTCTTCGAGCTCAAATATACCGTCTATCGTTGTTCCCCAGGGGTTATGACCATGTCCCTTATCTCCGCAGGATGGTCTCCGAGCTCGAGGAGGAGCTTTGCCGTTCCAAGGAGGGTTTGAGCAGCAGCTAGCCTTGCTATGTCCCTGGGGAGGCCGACTTTAAGACCACCATACATCATTGCCTCTAGAAACACTGACACGTAGGCAGGGCCTGACCCGCTTAATCCAGTTATTGCGTCCATATATTCTTCCTCAATTCTGAGGCACTTTCCAAATGCTAAGAACAGCTTTTCCACGGTTTCTATCTCTTCTTCACTTAAGTCTTGGGTGGCGTAAGCCGTGAAAGATTTCTTGACGAGAACTGCGATATTGGGCATTGCCCTTACAAACTTCGCCTCTGGGGCGAACTCCTTAAGGAGCTTCAGAGGAATTCCTGCTGCCAGCGAGATTACTATCTTGCCCTTAATTTCATCCCTAATCTCCTCAAGAACCTTCCCGACTTTGTTGGGCTTTACGGCTATTATAACTATATCAGCCTCTTCGCTGGCCTTCCTGTTATCCCTCTCTAATCTTACTCCGGCTTCTTCGAGCCACTTGACTTTTTCTAAATGCCTTCTCGTGGCTGTAACTTGATAGCCAGCCTCGGCAAGGGCCTTTGCAACGGCACTCCCTATGGTTCCAGCTCCAATAACTGCAACCTTCAATTATTTCACCCAAGGCTCTAAGCTTGTTGTTGACAGTTAAATAATATTCTTGAAAAATTTTTGTCAAACTGCTAATGCTGATAGAGGAAACATAACTTAAATAAGTCCCTTTGGGAGTAATTGTTTGGGGAAGTGGCATGTTCTTTAACGGGGAAAAGGAAATTGATGAGTTGCTCAGGATTGTGAGAGGAGATCCAAATATAGTAACGTTCGTTTATGGGCCAATAAACAGCGGTAAAACTGCCCTCATGCGAGAATTCATAAGCAGGCTTCCGGATAATTATGTAGCGTTTTATGTTAATCTCAGAGCCACACCGGTCACAGATTATGAGGACTTTCTTGACGTCTTGTTCTCAATAGACGTTGAATCCCCTGTTCAAAGCCTTAAGGAAGCTTTGTCCCTAGTTCTATCTGCGGGCAAGGAAATTTTAGGCATTCCAATCCCCGAAAGTGTCCTAACGTGCGTATTGAGGGGGAAGAAGCCAAAGAATGCCTTTGCCTACATCATAAAGTTGCTGGGGGAGGTTAAGGATAAAGGGAAGGCGCCCATTTTAATACTTAACGAACTTCAGGTCATTAGGGATTTGAATGTTAATGGACCCGTAATTTATGAACTCTTTAACTTCTTTGTTCACATAACTAAAGAGGCCCACTTAGCCCACGTTTTCGTAGTAACCTCGGACAGCCTATTTATCGAGGAAGTTTACAACGAAGCCATGCTTCAGGGGAGATCTGATTATCTCCTTGTCGATGACTTTGATGAAAGCACTACCTTGGAATTTCTAACTTCGCACGGATTAGAAAAGAGGAAAGCAAAGCTTGCACTGGAATACTTTGGGGGCAAGCCTTCTAATTGAGGCAATCAAACATGGAGATGACCTTAAGGAATAGTGTGGGAGAATACTCGACTTAAGGGCTGGGCAGATCTATGGCTTTGTTTATGGAAAAAAGAGCTTGATAAACCTCTTGAAGAATTTCATTGAGGCTGATGAGATATCCTTTGACGGCAGGATTACTAAAGCATTAGAGCAGGCGGTTAGGGCCTATATCTTGTTTGTTGATCCTCTTGAAGGAGTGGTAAGGCCCCAGGGAAGGCTAGAGCTATTGGCCATTAGGAGGGTTCTTGAAGGAGAGATTTAAAAGGGATAATCAGGAGTTGATAAATTGAGAGGAACCATGGTTGAGAAAATTGGTGTCCTGCCCAGTACTTTAAAGAAGCTCAGAGAGGGGGCTGGTTTAAGCATTGAAGATTTAGCTCGTAAGCTCCGTGTAAAGCCTGAGAAAATACTGGCTGTTGAATCTGGGAGGGATAGCTTCACAATTACACAACTCGAGAGACTAGCGGATATATACAAGGTTCCTCTTGTTGCCTTCTTCACAACCGAGATCATCGAAACTCGGAAATTGCCCGATTACAGAATAAATAGGGAAAAGAAGCTTGGGCAGAAAACGGCAGTTGCAATTAGATGGGCGAGATATATTTCAGAGTCCATTCCAAACCTCACTGGATTAAGAAGTAAAATTCCCACGCTCCAGGATCTTCCTCCTGAAGCTCTAGCCAATAAACTTAGAGAGATGTTAGGGCTGGCTGAGCCCTCCTTTAGGAGTCCAAAGGAAGCTTTTAACTTCTATAGGAACTTAATAGAGTCAAAATTTAGTATTGGGGTTATTCAGTATCCCCTTGACGAGGATGTTAGGGCGTTCAGCATAAAGGGATCGTTTTCTGTTATCGTTCTCAATGAGTCAGATATGTATTCAGTCAAAGTGTTCTCGCTATTCCATGAACTTTGTCACCTGATAAGAGGGGAGGAGGGGATTTGTTCTATAGATATTGATTCAGAAATTAGCGACGTGGAGAGATACTGTGATAAGTTCGCTGCGGAATTTTTAGTGCCCACTAGATACTTCCTCAAGGACATCGGGAGGAATCCAAGAGAGAAAGATGTTCAGATCGTTGCAAGGAAGTATGGAGTTAGCATGCAGGTAATCATGATAAAGTTGCTCGAGGTGGGTTACATAACAAGGGAAAGGTACGTCGAATTTAAGGAAAAATATAAACCGAAGAAGGGTGAGGGGGGTAAGATAAGCTGGGAAGAGAGATATCAGAATAGGATTGGTAATTTGATTTTGGAGGAAATAAGCAAAGCATATCGCAGTGGAGAGATAACGTTCTACGAAGCAGCTGACATTCTTAATATTAAAACTAAGTATGCTGAAAAGTTGTTAGGGTGAGAGCTTTGACTATATACGTCATCGACACAAGTGCACTAATAGATATGGCCCGATGGTATCCAATGGATAGAAAATTCTTCAGGCCAATTTGGGACAAACTTGAAGTGCTCGTAAATGCTGGTAAAATTGTTGCCCCTTATGAGGTTTATAGAGAACTTAAAAGCAGAAGCGATGAGCTACTTGAATGGGTGCAAAAGAGGAGGTTCATGTTCATTCATCCTGACCAAGGACAAGTGAACATCCTTATGAGAGTGAAGGCTGTTTATGATGAGGACTACTGGGAAAGGGAAGCCAATAAGGCTGGAGCTTGGGCCGATCCTTGGGTAGTTACACTTGCCCTCCATTATAGAGAGGTTGCATTGATAAATGATGATGTAATGATAGTGACCCAAGAAAACAAGAGGAAAAGGAACAGGATTCCTTATATAGCGTCCCAGTTTGGTATTAACTCTTTTGATGTTTTAGAGTTCCTATGGGACATTGGCATTAGATGATAGGAATTCTGAAAGTTCTTTGAGGTATTTTCTCAGGTCAAGGAGTTTCATGTTCCTTAGGTCCATTGTGTAAAAGCTAACATCTATTCCTGGGTACCTCTTCTTGAGTATTTTGAGGAGCTTTAGGAAGTCATCTGCGTGGATAAAGGCAGTTATTGGCTCTACAACTATCTTTACTTTTCCTGAAGTTCCAGAATATTTCTGTATTGTCTTGTGTATCTTGTGGAAGCCTTCCTCAAACAGGGTTTCTGCCTCGTAAAATTCGCCTTCGAATATTACGTCCGGAACTATTGTTCCAAATGGCTCTTCTGTTCTTATCCTCTCCAAGATCTCACCAATGTCTTTTATTCCCCTCTTTACGAGCTCCTTGATTAACGTTGAAATTATGAATGCTTTCATTCTTAAGTGCTCCCTGCTCTCGTTTTCTCCCTCTCGGATTATTCCCAGGGTGTGGTAGTACTCGTTGACAAGTTTCTCTAGCTTGTCTTCGTAGAGCTTTGACGTTTCGTTGAAGATAGTGTCTTGATCAATTCCTGGGGCAACGTCCTTTACAATGATGTTCCCCAGGATAAGCTTTGTTAATATCTTTTTCTCCTTAAAAGATAGTTTCCTTGGGGTTATCTCGACGATCTTTGCAACCCTTTGAAGTTGCCAGTTGACTTCTTCAAGAAGCCTCTGGTATTTCTCGGATACTTTCTCGTCTTTGGTGTAGAATATCACTATCCCCTTCCTCCCGTGGAATATTGCCCACAACCTATCTGCGAGGAGATCCCTGTTTATTTCTCCCTCTGAATCAACGTCAACTACGAAAATTTTGCCTTCATCGAGCCATCTTTCAACTTCTCTTTTGCTCCACTCGTCCTTAAGCGTTAGCTTCTTTATATCTGGAATTCCTCCTTTCTTTTCCCGGTAAATTCTTATGAGTATCTCCTCGAATAAGTGAATGTAACTGTCATCCTGGGAATCCTTGAATAAAATTACCAGAGGTTCTGGAGCATCTTTTAGGGCTCCTGCTCCCCCACCGAATAAAAATTCCAATGGCTTGATGGGGGTTCTCGGTAGTTCTATTCCCTTGCTTTCTTTCGTTCTACTCTTGGATACAAAAGTTTTTCTTGTGTCTGGAGCTTTCTTCATTATTTCGGGTTTAAAATACTTGGGAGAGAGTCTTTTAGTGATACTAGCATCAAGAGTGTTATCTTTAAAATCAAACACGGGTTTTGTTGAGAACTTCAATACAGGAATAACGAATTCGTTCTGCTTCTTTTTCTTTTTTAGTATTGATGAGTCGAGAACTCTCCATTGGAATTCAATAGTTGGCTTTCTAAAAGCTACTTGTAGAACGTGAGGCTCTTTAAGTCCTTGGGTTACATGGAGATTTGAGTCAATTTGAGTTTCCTTGAAAGAAAATTTAGGAGAGTGAAAGTGTAAAGCTGATATACTGAAAGATTTTTGGGAAAAGTAATGGGGGAACTTCCCCTCTACAGTTCCATGTAAAAAGCTGAGATGAGGGACATTGAATCTTACTTGTGAAATTTTAACGTTTACTTCTTGGGATTCTTGAGATGAACTTATGGATTTTGGAAGTGGAGATTGACGCGGGATAACTTTCTTTTCAGGTTTCTGTTTTCTACGTTCTCTTTCTCGTTTTTCCTCCTCGTATTCACGATATTCCTGGGTTGACTTATTTCTTTCTTCCATTTAGAACCACCATTGGGCTTTATATGGGACATCTCCAATATACCTTATCGTGTTCTCTCCTTCTGGAAGGAGTACTGAGATACCTTTGAACAGAAACTCGCTTACAATGTCTATGATCTTGAAGAGGGAGATTGGTGGTTTTTCATGCTCACTCCTCGCAATAATTGCTTTAGAATAACCATCTACAAGCCTTATTGCTGTTTCGTTAGGCCATTTCTGGATAAGTGTTCCATTAATTTCGAATCTGTATGTATCAAGAGGATAAAATTTTTCACTTCCGATTTCAACGTAGACATCAGTTCTTGACTTACTTTTTACACCTGCAAATCCATAGTATGATTTTACGAAATCTTCTGGGTTTGTGACATAGTTAAATACATTAAGTGTAGAGTTTTTGCTTCCTATTAATGATGGCGTCATAAATGCCCAAATAGCAAGTTGAATGTTGTAGATATACCTTCCAAGTGAATTCTCACCCACTATATGACCCCATATAGTGTACTCTTCTCTTAGCTCCTCGTTCTCTACCTCAGGAATAAAAATTGGTTCTATGCCCAGGAACTCTAGTACATCTTTTGTAAGCTTTTGGTACGCTCTTATCATATATCTCCAAGGGAGACTTGCCGTGCTAAGTCTGAAAAATGTGTATGGATTATATTGGGCGTTAAAGTATGTTACCGCTTTGTATAAATCTTTAAGAACATCAAGGAGTTTATTTGGATAGTCAAGTATGTCTTCAATTGATGTTCCTGTACCTGAGATCACCCTTGCCTTCTTTAAGGCATTCTCACTAAGCTTATTGAGTGCTTTTATCATCTTTAGGAAGCTGACATTATCCTCCTTCTCTTTCTTTACAAGAATATCACTAAGTCCCTCCTCTCCAACGGCCTCAATGGCACTAATGAACTCTGTGGGCTCAACGTATATCCCATACATCAGCCTTATCAGCTTGGCCAAGCTCCTTTCGGTGTAATTTCCGCTTTCATTTATCCCTCCAACGAAAAACTTTAGAACTCTCTCGTCGTCTTCCTTTACGGCCTTAAGGGACTTTCCAACGTACCTCTCGAGGTAATCCTTCAACTCGAGAAGTGTTTTTGTAGTGGAGTATATCGGCCCTATGTAATCTCTAATGTATTTCTTCCAAGCCTCAACGTTCCAGTACTCGAACCCAGGAATCTCTTCATAGTAACCCATGTTTACCCCAGGATTAGTATCTCCAGGAAATATTAAAGGTTTGATCATTTGATCACTCGAGCATGCCCTCGAGCTCGAGCTTCTTTTTCTGCCTAAGGAATATCACGGGAACTCCGGCCTCCCTAAGCCTCTTCCTGAGCTTTTTATCGTTGGTGCACACTATAACGTTATCATTGGCTATCGCGTACTCATAGAGCAACTCATCTGTGGTCTTCGACATGAACTCCCCAATATATACGACGGGAAACCTCTCGGCAAGCTTTAGGGCCATCCTTGCCGCCATCAGATCCTTTCCTCTAACCTTTCCTTCTTTGATTATTGTTTTAAGCTCCTCAAGAACGACGTTTGGAATGGCGACCTGATACTTCACATCAAGTATCCTGTCGAATTCCGAAATTATATCCACCCCGAACTGCCCGGGAATGAAAAGAAAATTTGTATCGGGGAGAACGAGCCAAACCTTCCTCATGTCTATTCCCTTATGAACCCATAACCTATTAGCCTCCACCTTGAGCCTATCTGCCTACTTATTGCCACTCTATCCCCGGGCTCTGCGCACACTGGTATCTGGAGCTTTAATTCTATCTCATCCTTTCCTAAGCCCGTAACAAGGCCCATCGTTCTCGCGGTTCCAACGTTCAGCAGTAGCACTTCCTTCCTCTTAATTGGCTCTACCTTTAATTCTTGCTCAGTTCCAACGACCCTCTCGAGCAGGTGAACCTCAAGCCTAAGCTCCTCCCACACGGGTGGGAGCTTTCCGGGCTTTCCAACAACGTTACCTGCCATCAGGTCGCCCTTGGTTAAGTATGGGTCGAGCTTTGTTCCAACTCCAACTAAACCTCCTGGGTAAGCCTCCTCGACGAACTTTCCTCCGGCTTGTAGAGAAACTATCTCAGTCGTTATTGGCTCGTACTTTATCCTTCCGTGCTCCTCATAGGGAACTCCCGGCCTTATCTCAATCTCATCCCCAACCTTGAGCTTACCCTGGACTATCGAACCTCCAAGAACTCCACCGACAAGCTTCTCTGGCTTTGTTCCCGGCTTGTTGACGTCGAAGCTTCTAAGAACTAACATCTTCGGTGGCTTGTTGGGATCTCTCTTCGGGGTTGGTATGAAGTCCTCTATGGCCTTCACGAGCACATCTATGTTCGCACCGTGAAGTGCTGAGATCGGAATTATCGGGGCGTTCTCTGCTACAGTTCCCTTTATGAACTCTCTAATCTGTCTATAGTTCTCCAACACCTTCTCCCTGTCGACGAGCTCTATCTTATTCTGAGCTATGATTATGTTCTTCTGTCCGATGATCTGAAGGGCCATTAAGTGCTCTCTGGTCTGGGGCCTTGGGCAGGGCTCATTCGCGGCTATAACCAAGATTGCCCCGTCCATCAGGGAAGCCCCAGCGAGCATCGTTGTCATCAACGCCTCGTGACCTGGGGCGTCTATGAACGAAACCCTCCTCACGAACTCGGTTTCGTGACCACAGTAAGGGCAGACTGGGGAGGTTGAGTACCTTCCGCAGTTCGGGCACTTCCTTATCTCCGCATCTGCGAACCCTATCTTAATCGTAATTCCCCTTCTGAGCTCTTCGCTGTGTGTGTCCGTCCAAACTCCCGTTAGGGCCTTTGTTAGTGTGGTTTTACCGTGGTCAACGTGACCAACCATTCCTATATTGACCTCTGCCTGCTTGGTCTTCCTCTCCTCTGACATGGCTCTCGCCTCCAGAAGAGTTTCGACTAAGTCCATTTAATAGCTTTATCCCGAAGGGAAAATTTGGAAAAAGAAGTCAGTGCTTTATGAACCTGCCCTCAAGGCCAGTCCCGGAGGGATCAACGTCGTCCCTCATGATCAATACCACCCTGCTCGGCTCGTACTCGTCCTCTATGTGGTACCCTGGGAGGTGCTTTACTAGGGCCTCTGCGAACTTCCTTATATCCTCGTGGCTCGGCATGTTGTTTATCGTCAACCTGTTCCTTGAATACCCAACGAACATGTAAGCCTTTGCCTCGACGAACATTGGCTTGGCCTTGAGGATCAGCTTGGCGTAGCCCTCTGGATTGTGCATGTTCTCTCCCTTCACTAGGGTTAGCCTCACAACGGTTCTAGTTTGAATTCCGTTCATGAGCTCGAGGAACTCCTTTATCCTCTCCCATCCATCGGGTATCATTGGGATGTTTACCTTGTTGTACGTTTCAATGTCAGGCGCGGTAATTGAGACGTAGAGCTGAGTTGGTAGCTTGTCCTCCCTTATCATCTCCTCGAGCCTCTCTGGAACGGTTCCGTTCGTGACTATGAACGTAGTGAAGCCCCTCTTATGGAACTCCTCAACTAAATCTCCCATGTAGGGATACAGCATTGGTTCTCCCGACAAACTAATTGCTGCATGCCTTGGATACCATGCCTCCTCGAACTTCTTCTTATCCACCTTTGGATTACCCTTGTATCCCACCAAGAGCTTTCTTTGTGCCTTGATGCTCTCCTCCACGATGAACGCGGGATCATCCCAGGGCTGAGGCAGTTCAGTCCCCAGGAATGTCTCCATTGGGCGCCAGCAGAATATGCAGTTGTGGGTGCACCAAGCTAAAACCGGGGTCATCTGAAGGCACCTGTGCGAGTGGATTCCGTAGAACTTCTGCTTGTAGCAGAATCTCCCCTCGGTTAGGCTCTTCTTGAGCCAGTGACATAGCTTAACTCCGCTGTGCCTTCCCACTAGTTCGTAGTGTTGCTTCCTAAAGAGGTTGGCTATCTCGGGCGGCATGTTCGGATTAGCTTGAACCGTAATCTTTCCTGGCTTTATATTCATCCCTCTCACCTCCTTTGTGGGCTGGGAGTCTCGCCCTTTAGGGCGGGGAGGAAAGCCCGCTATATTAAATTTTTTATTCCTCCTGAGGGCACTCTAACCGTGCCCGATGACGCCAACCTGCTCGGTGAACCACGGGCGACCGTGCGGAGCTATGGGAACCCCCGTTCAGGGGAGGAGGTCAGCTCCGATTAGGCTCGCCTAACTCATGGTGAATTTCATTATTTAATTTTAAAAATCTAATGTGAATTGAACTTCATAAAAAATGTGTTAAAGAGTTCCCCCAATGATACCTTTGGTGGTGCCCGTGAAGATCCTAATCTTAAGTGCCGACCAGTTTGAGGATGTTGAGCTAATATATCCCTACCATAGGCTCAAGGAAGAGGGACATGAAGTTGTAGTTGCGAGCTTTAGGAGGGGAGTTATTACCGGAAAGCATGGGTACACGGTGAATGTTGACTTAGCCTTTGATGAGGTCAATCCCGATGACTTCGATGCCCTAGTTCTGCCTGGAGGGAGGGCTCCAGAGCGCATAAGGCTGAACGAAAAGGCAGTAGAAATTGTAAGGGAGATGTTTAGCGAGGGCAAGCCAGTTGCGAGCATCTGCCATGGGCCCCAGGTACTCATTTCTGCTGGAGTTCTCAAGGGCAGGAGGGGAACGAGCTACCCTGGAATTAAGGACGACATGATAAATGCTGGCGTCGAGTGGGTAGATGCTGAAGTTGTCGTTGACGGCAACTGGGTAAGCTCGAGGGTTCCTGAGGATTTGTACGCATGGATGAGAGAGTTCGTTAAACTACTTAAGTGAATAACAAAAAAGTTTATATCCTTCTACGTTTTTCATCTTTGGTGGTTGTATGAGGAAAGGTAGCTTTCTGGGCTTCCTGATATTAACGCTTTTCCTTGCTATTGTTATTGTAGGGGTTGTAGTTGGCGCGTTGGCTCTTAAGTACCTTGACACTCATGAAATTAAGATTTGTAGTTGTGACGGTTGTGAGAAAGTACCTACCGGTTCCATAAAGACAGTGGGGAAGTACAATGCAACGGCAGTTGAGATTGCGAAGATAGTTGGGGAGGTTATAATTAAGCCAGGGAACTCCTCAGCCATCGTGAAGAGCAACTTGCCAATTGAAGTTTCGCTAAACGAGGGTGCCCTATTTATAACGTGTTCAAACTGCTCCGAGTATAAGAATGGGAAGATAATCATAGAGGGGAACATCTCTAGGCTTAAGGTCGGCAAGCTCCTTGGAACCTTGGAGATCTACGCTCCTCTGAAGGAGATCAAAGTGGATAGCATTCTTGGTGATCTCGAGGCCTACTCCTACATAGACGAGTTTAGGGCGGAGGATGTTCTCGGTGAAGTAAGTATAAAGGTCAGGAAGAGTGTGGAAATAGAAAAGGTACTGGGAGAAGTCCACATTAAGGTGCCTCGGGGATATAAGGCTGAGCTCAATGTTGAGAAGGTTCTTGGTGAAGTTCATAACTCTTCGGAGGGGGATAAAGGTAAAGTAGAGGTGAGAATTTCAAAAGTTTTGGGTGAGCTGAGCGTTGAGAACGAGTAATATAGTTAGGGCGTTCATCCTGGGAAGCTTAGTAGAGGTTGCGGTTCCGAAGCCAGGGAACGTTTCGAGACTTAGGGATTTCCCCGACTTGACTTTTTACCACTTTCTATTTGCTAATACCTCCCTTATTGGCCCTTACATGGAGGCCGCCAAAAGGGGAGAACTCCTTGGTGAGGGCATGATTGAGGAGAGTAACGTTGGCTTGGGTCAGCTAATACTCATGGCCATTAGGGAGTCAAAAAGGTGGCAAGATTCAAATCCAAATTTTGGTGTTGTGGCTCTCAGCATTCCCCTAATAGTTTCCCTTTCCAGTGGAAGACCAATAGAAAAGGCCGGACTTTATGCCTCCAAGCTTATAGAGAGGTCAACTCCGTACGATTCGGTAAATTTCTACAAGGCGATAAGGATTGCGAACCCCAAAGGCCTCAAGGGTGGAGTTAAGTACGATGTTTATGATGACTCATCCTTTGGTGAACTCATCAGGGACAACATCAACCTCTACAAACTCGCAGAGATCAGCTGTCCCAGGGAGATGATATTCTGTGAGTGGCTCAATGGATACTCAAAGGTTTATGAGACCTTGAATATGCTGGAGGGGTTTATCGGAAATGTGAATATTGAAGGGGCAGTGCTTAGGACTTTCTTAAACCTCTTGGCCCGGTATAGGGATACTCTAATAGAGAGAAAGGCTGGTGCTGAAGAGGCGGAACTCATCAGGAGAAAGGCCGAGCTTGTGGTGAGGGGTGAACTGGGCTTAGATGAGTTCTCAAATTTTATGGCTGAGAAAGGTGACTTAAGGAATCCAGGTAGCCTTGCCGATATAATGGCAGTTGCCTTATCACTGCTCTTCTTGAAAGGGTACAGGCTTGAAGGGTCATTTTTGTATAAAAGTTAAGCCATTACCTTCTCCTACTTTCCCGATATAGTTCCCACCTGGGTAGGGAGTTATATTCGTTATAGGAACCCTAAATGTTCCCAGGATTTATGGCTATGACTGCATGTCCTATTATTAATAATTCATTATTGCTCCATTGGCCCATATCTCAATCGGAGCCCTAGAAATTCCGAAAAGTTTATATAGTTTTAGAGCCCAAATTCCAATGAAAGAACTTGTAGGAGGTGTGGATGATGGCCGAGTTACCAATTGCTCCAGTTGACAGGCTTATAAGGAAGGCTGGTGCTCAGAGAGTTAGCGAGCAGGCAGCAAAGCTTCTTGCTGAGCACCTCGAGGAGAAGGCCCTAGAGATTGCAAGGAAGGCCGTTGACCTTGCAAAGCACGCTGGAAGAAAGACCGTTAAGGCCGAGGACATCAAGCTCGCAATTAGGAGCTGATCTCTTTTCCTTTAGTATTATTTTTAAACTGATTTTCAAACTCTTTCTCGTGGTTGAGGTTGCGGTAAGGATAACAAGGAGAAATCATAACGCTTTTGTTCACCTGTTGGCTGCCTTAGAGAGTCAAGGCTACGACTTAGCTGAGGTTCTCGTCACGAAAGACTTGGAAGAGATAATAAGGGCTGAGCCTAAGGTAATCCTTTACTCCTTTTACTCCCAGGAAGTTGATGAGGTAAAGAGGGAGATTGGAATTTTGAGAAGCAAAGTGGATGCGGTATTCGTTGCTGGTGGTTACCACGCGATGGCCATGCCAAAGCACACCCTTAAAGTTCTTGGCTTTGATATAGCGGTTATAGGGGAAGGGGAGGAAGCCCTCTATAACCTTTTAATGATCCTAAAGAGACATGGTTATCAAATTGGCAAGTACTTAACCTCCGTTAGGGGGCTTGCCTTCTACCTTGGTGATGATTTCATTTTTACGGGCTTTGCTAAAGTTGAAGACTTCTGGAAGTTTCCTCCTTACCCCGAGGGCTTGAGGTTAATCTCTCCAATGGAGATCAGCAGGGGTTGTCCTTTCGGTTGTTATTATTGTCAGACCCCTTACGCCAAGGGCTTCAGGATGAGGCACAGACCTATAGACCAAATTGTTAGGTACTCGAGGAGAATGAAGGATATGCGCTACATCACTCCAAACGCCTTTGCCTACGGTAGTCCTGGGGCAATTCTTAAGCTGGAGAAGCTTGAAGCCCTTCTTAGGGCTCTCCAACCCTTAAGGAGGGAAGGGAGGAGGCTGTTCTATGGCACATTTCCGAGTGAGGTGAGACCGGAGTTCGTCACTAGGGAGACTGTTGAGTTATTAATAGATTATACAGATACTAAGAGGCTTGCCATTGGAGCACAGAGTGGGGACGATGCAATGCTTAAAGCAATGCATAGGTTACACAGGGTTGAGCACGTAGTTAATGCCGTTGAGCTAGCCTTGGAGTACGGTTTGGAGCCTGTAGTTGACTTCATAGTGGGCCTTCCTGGTGAGAGCGAGGAGAGCCAGAGGAAGAGCATAGAGTTGATGAGGTGGATAATGAGGAAGGGTGGGAAGGTTAGGGCTCACTACTTCATGCCCCTCCCAGGAACTCCCTGGGCTCGGTGTAAGCCATCTCCACTAAGTGAGGAGATGAAGAAGTTTTTGGGTAGGATGGCGGCTGAGGGCAAGATTGAAGGGTCTTGGGGAATTCAGGTTCAGATATCAAGAAAATTACAGAGGCTTATTGAAGAATTTTATGAGGAACCTTTCACCTATCAGGGGATTATTAGAGAGGTTTGCTGATCGCTAAACTTATAACTTTTAAGTAAGCCTTACTACTTGACGAACCTATGTACCCTGAGAACTATGAGAAGTTTGAAAAGATCATAGAACGATTGCGAGAGTTTACTGGTCTGATAATCGTCGAAGGTCGGCGAGATGAAGAATCCCTAAGGAAATTGGGGGTCCGGACGGAGATCCTCAGGCTCTCCCGCTCACCCCTCGCGGACATTGCCTTAATAGCATCAGAATATGAAGAGGTAATGATACTCACGGATCTCGATGAAACGGGTGAGCGGCTGGCTAAGAAACTTTACGAACTGCTTGAGGGCTTAACTAAGGTTGACATTGAAACCAGAAGGGAACTCAAGTTCATTGCAATGAAGGACATAAAGGGCATTGAAGACCTATACTCTCTCTGGGAGAGCCTGAGTCTCCGTTTCTGGCCCCCTGAGGAGGGGATTTAATGAAAAGGAAGCGAACGGTGCTCCAACACATCCTGTCTGAAAAGCAGAGATTTGAAAAAATAAAAGAGGGTGGTGCTATGGCAGGAAAGGATGATTTTGGAACGACAAAATACATAATTCACGCTGAATTTGAAGCTAATGGTGTCGTTGAAAGACCAGACGTTGTTGGAGCTATATTTGGCCAAACTGAAGGACTTCTTGGAGATGATCTTGACTTGAGGGAACTTCAGAAGACCGGAAGGATCGGAAGGATAAAAGTTGAAGTTCATACAAAGGCAGGGAAGACCTATGGCACGATTCTAGTTCCATCGAGCCTTGACAGGGTCGAAACTGCCATAATTGCAGCTGCTCTTGAGACGATAGATAGAGTTGGTCCGTGTGAAGCCAAAATCAGGGTGGTAAAGATAGAGGATGTCAGGGCAACAAAGAGGAAGTACATAATTGAAAGAGCCAAGGAGATCCTCGAAACGCTCATGGAAGAAGAAATACCGGAGACCCAAGAGCTAGTCGAGGAAGTCAGGAAGGCAGTGAGGGAGATGGAGCTTATTGAATACGGCCCAGAAAAGCTTCCCGCTGGACCTCACGTGCCATTTTCAGATTCAATAATTGTCGTTGAAGGAAGAGCGGATGTGCTCAATCTCCTGAGGCATGGAATAAAGAATGCTATAGCCGTTGAGGGAACATCCATCCCGGAGACGATAATAAGGCTCAGCAAGGAGAGGATAGTTACCGCATTTACCGATGGTGACAGGGGTGGAGAGTTAATACTCAAGGAGCTGTTGCAGGTTGCCGACATAGACTACGTTGCGAGGGCTCCCGAGGGGAAGGAGGTTGAGGAGCTCACCAAGAAGGAAATAATAAAGGCATTAAGGAGCAAAGTCCCGGCGGAACAAGTCATCAATGAGCTCTTCAACAAGGGCAAGAGCTTCTACGATATTGTAAAGGAGAGGGAAAAGGAAGCTGAGGTTAAGGAGAATAAGGAAGGAAAGACAGAGGAAAAACCTCAACCTAAGCTCCCAATTAAGCCTAGTGAAAAGATAGTGAAGCCCATCAAGGTCGTTCAACCTAACTATGGGGAGTTCAAGGAGGTCATTGAGCGGGTTAAGAGTTCTTCCGAGCCAATAGCACTACTGCTCGATGAAAACAAGAACGTGATTGCTGAGGTTCATACAAGAGATCTCCTAAGTGCCATTGATGAAAATGACTCCATATATGCAGTGGTATTCAATGGGATAATAACCCAGAGGTTAATTGACGTGGTCAGCGAGAAAGGAGTAAAGTACCTCATAGGGGCCAAGAAGGCTAATGTTATAAGAAGGCCAATTAACTTAAAAGTAGTTACATTCGCTGAGTAGTTCTCCCTTCTCTTCTTTTCAACTTCAAGCTTTTCAACCGCAATTGTTTAATAACCGAATGAACAAATTTTTTTTGGGAGTGACCATGCAGGCAGTATTGCTCGCGGGTGGAAAAGGGACGAGACTACTCCCCTTAACAATATACAGGCCAAAGCCAATGATGCCGTTCTTTAATAAGCCCCTGATGGAATACATGCTTAGAAACCTCGTTGAGATTGGAGTTGATGAGGTGATAATTCTTGTTGGTTACTTAAAGGAAAAGATCTTTGAATATTTTGGTAATGGGGAAGAATTTGGGGTAGAGATCACGTACTCAAATGGGGAAAATATAAAGCTTGGAACGGCTGGTGCGCTTAAGAAAGCTGAAAAATTCTTAGAGGACACGTTCATAGTTGCTTCAAGCGACGTTCTAACGAATTT